>JACRDA010000354.1 GCA_016212965.1 Myxococcales bacterium | reverse complement strand
TCCGCGCGCGCGCCCGGGCGCCCGGCGCGCGCGCGGCGCTCCTCCGCGATACCCAGGAGATCGCGCGCCACCGCGCGTGCCGCCTCGGGCCGGCCGCGCAGGCGCGCACGCTCGGCCATGGCCACGCGCGCCGCACCGTCCGACGCGAGCGCGCCGAGCTCGGCCGCGAGTCGCTCCACCGTGGCCTCGCTCTGCACCACGCAGCGGGCCGCCCCGTCGCGCGCCAGGGACTCGGCGTTGCGTCGCTGGTGGTCGTCGGCCGCGAAGGGATAGGGCACGAGCAGCGCCGCGCGCCCCACGGCGCAGATCTCGCTCGTGCTCGAGGCGCCCGCCCGGCCCACGACGAGGTCGGCGGCCCCGAGCTCGCTCGCCACGTCGTCGATGAAGCCACGCACCTCGGCGCGGGCCGCAAGCCCGAGCTCGGCGTAGAGCTCGCGCACGCCGGCCTCGCGCTCGCGACCGGTCTGGTGGACCACCTCGAGCCCGGGCACGCGCTCCGCCACGCGGGCGAGCGCCCGCGGCACGCTCTCGTTGAGCGCCTTGGCGCCCTGGCTGCCTCCGAGCACGAGGACACGCACCCGCCCGTCCCGGACGGCGGCGGGCTGCGGCTCGAAGCGCCGCCGCAGCGGCACGCCGAGCTGCCGCACCCGCGCGCGTCCGCGGCGCGGCCCCACCTCGGGAAACGCGGTGTAGACGCGCACCACCAGGGACAGGAGCAGGCGGTTCGTGAAGCCGAGCACGGCGTTCGGCTCGAGCAGCGTGACCGGCACACCCAGGCTCCACGCCGCGAGCACCACCGGCCCCGCCGCGTAGCCGCCCACCGAGAAGACGACGTCGGGCGCGAGCTTTTTCACGAGCGCGCGCGCCTCCGGCAAGAGGCCGAGCGCGCGCACGGCCCCGCGCAAGAACCCGCGCAGACCCTGGCCGCGCAGCGGCAGCACGTCGAGCCGATGCAAGTGGTGGCCCTCGGCCGGCACCGCGCGCGCCTCGATACCGCGCCCCGTGCCCACGAAGTGCAGCGGCAGCACGGGGGACTCGGCGCGCAGGGCGGCACCCACCGCCAGCATCGGGAACACGTGACCCCCGGTGCCGCCCCCGGCGATGAGCACACCGCTCACGACGCCTCCTCCGCGCTCGCCGCCACCACCACGGAAGCGCTCGGCTCGGGTCCGACCGCCTCCACCGAGGCGCGCACCACCGAGCGGCTGCGGCTCACGTTGAGCAGGATGCCGATCGCCGCCGCGGACACGAGCAGCGACGAGCCGCCGTAGCTGATGAGCGGCAGCGTGAGCCCCTTCGTGGGGAGAATGGCCATCGCCACCGACAGGTTGATGAGCACCTGCATGCCGAACAGCATCGACAGACCGAACGCGAGGTAGCTGCCGTAGTCGTCGGCGGCCTCGAACGCGATCTTGATGCCGCGGGCCACCACGATGCCGAAGATGCCGGTGAGCGCACACACGCCCACGAACCCGAGCTCCTCGCCGATGATGGCCGCGACGAAGTCGGTATGGGCCTCCGGCAGGTAGAGTACCTGCAGGCCACGCCCCAGGCCGACGCCGAAGAGCCCGCCCGAGCCGAAGCTCATCGCCGCCTGGAACGGCTGGTAGGCGAGATCCTGTCGGTGCTGCTCCATGTCGAGCCACGACAGGTAGCGGGCGTATCGGTAGCCGCTGAAGCGCACGGCAATCGTGCCGAGGACGCCAAGCACCGCCGCGAAGGAGACGATGTACGGCAGCCGCACGCCGGACACGAACATCATCGAGAACGTGAGCAGCAGGAGCACGACGGCGCTGCCGAAGTCGGGCTGCTTCAGGCACAGGGCCATGAGCAGGCCCGCCATCAACAGGTGCGGCAGGAAGCCGACGGTGAAGGTCCGGATCCGATCCGACTTCTTCGACAGCGAGTACGCCAGCCACAGGACGAGGGCGACCTTGGCGAGCTCGGCGGGCTGCACGTGAACGGGACCGATCGCGAGCCAGCGATACGCGTTGCCCGCGCGGTGGCCCAGGCCGAGAATGGTGGCGAGCATGAGGCCCACGACCGCCACGATGAGCGGATAGGTGAGCGTGCGCAGCCGGTGGTAGTCGATGCGACTCGTGACGAACACGACCACGAGCGCGAGACCGGCATAGATGCCCTGGCGCCGGAGGTAGTACTGGGGATCGCCGAAGCGGACCGTACCGTCGAACGCGGACGCGCTGTAGACCATGACCACGCCGAAGCCGATCAGGGCCACGACCGCGGCGCACAGCACCACGTCCATCGGGCCCGAGGCGCTCGTCGTGACGAGGCGCTTGGCGCGCTCGAGACCGCTCGCGAGGCGCGAGCGATTGCGGTTCGGCTGGGCGGCTGCGTGGCTCACGACGGTCCTCCTGCCCGGGCGCCGCGGGTCGCGTCGAGGGCGCGCACCGCGGCCACGAACACCTCGCCCCGCTCCTTGTAGTCGCGGAACATGTCGAAGCTCGAGCACGCCGGGCTGAGCAGCACCGCGTCCCCCGGCCGCGCCAGCTCGGCCGCCCGCGCCACGGCCTCGGCGAGCGTGGCGGCCCGCACCACCGGCAGCGTGCCCCCTGCCGCCGCCGCAATGCGCTCGGCGGCCTCGCCGACGACCACGAGCGCGCGCCCCCGGTCGCGCAGTGCCTGCACGAGCGGCTCGTAGCTGCCCTGCTTGTCGCGACCGCCGGCGATGAGCACCGCCCGCGCCTCCGCCAGACCCGACAGGGCCGCGACCGCGGCGCCGACGTTGGTGCCCTTGGAGTCGTCGTAGTAGCGCACGCCGTCGCGCTCGGCGACGAGGACCGTCCGGTGCGCGAGCCCGGCGAACCCCTCGAGCCCCCTAGCCACGGCCTCGACGGGCGCACCCATACCGCGCGCCAGTGCGACGGCCGCCGCAGCGTTCGCGAGGTTGTGTCGTCCGCGCAGCTGGAAGCGCGCCAGGGAATAGCGCGCGCCGTCACGGCGGTCGACGATCGCATCGCCCTCGGGCGCGACGTCGCCGCGCCCCGGCTCGGAGCCGAAGCGGACGACGCGCGCCCGCCCGCGGGCCGCCTGGGCCGCGCACAGGGCGTCGCCGTCGGGGATCACCGCCACGTCGTCGGGCGTCTGGCGCACGAAGGGGTTGCCCTTGGCGTCCGCATAGGCCTGGAAGCTCGGGTAGCGATCGAGGTGGTCCTCGGTGACGTTGAGCAGCGCCGCCGCATGCGCGTGCAGGGTGGGCACGCGCTCGGCCTGGAAGCTCGAGATCTCGACCACGAGGGCGTCGAAGGGCTGATCCACCGCTTCCGAGAGCGGCGTCCCGAAGTTGCCGCCCACGAACACGCGCGGCAGCGCCGCGGCGAGCATGGCGTGCGCGAGCGCGGTCACGGTGCTCTTGCCATTCGTGCCGCCGACGAGCGCGATGGGGGCGACGAGGAAGCGCGCGGCGAGCTCGAGCTCGCTCACCACCTCGCGCCCGGCGCGCTCCGCCGCGGCGACGGCCGCGCGCGCCGGCACGCCCGGTGACACCACCACGAGCTCCGCGGCGCACAAGAGGTCGGCGGACAGCGGTCCGCACGCGAGGCGCGCACCGGCGGTCTCGAGCCCGAGCGCCTCGGGCGGCAGCCGCTCGCGCGCCACCTCGTCGCAGACCGTGACCCGCGCCCCCTTCCGCAGGCACAGCGTGGCGGCCGCGATGCCGCTTCGGCCGAGCCCCACGATGGCGACGGAACGTCCACGGAGATCCATCATCACCTCAGCTTCAGCGACGCCAGGCTCACGAGCGCCAGCAGGATCGAGATGATCCAGAAGCGCACGATGACCTTGGGCTCCGCCCAACCCTTCTTCTCGAAGTGGTGGTGTATGGGCGCCATCAGGAAGACGCGCTTGCCGGTGAGCTTGAAGGACACGACCTGCGCGATGACGCTCACGGCCTCGAGCACGAAGATGCCGCCGAGCAGCACCGTGAGCAGCTCGGTCTTGGTGAAGATCGCCAGCATTCCGAGACCGCCGCCGAGCGCCAGCGAGCCCACGTCGCCCATGAAGACCTGCGCCGGGTACGCGTTGTACCAGAGAAAGCCTATGCCCGCCCCCACCACTGCGCCGCAGTACACCGCGAGCTCGCCCACCGAGGCGACGCGCGGGATGTCGAGGTAGTCCGCCAGCGGGAAGCGGGCGATCGTGGCGCCGGTCACGTAGGCCCAGATGAGGTACACGACGGCATTGGTCATGACCGGGCCTATGGCGAGCCCGTCGAGGCCATCGGTGAGGTTCACGGCGTTCGACATCGCGACGACGACGAACAGCGCGAAGGCGATGTAGAGCCCGACCGGCAGATCGAAGTTCAGCTTCGAGAACGCCACGAACGGCAGCGCGAGGCGCGTTCGAATGGCGTACCAGTCCGGCGGCAGCCGTGACTCCGGCAGGAAGGTGTAGGCAATGGCCGCCCCGCCGATGAGCACCTGGCCCAGGATCTTGTAGCGCCCCGGGAGGCCGCCCGAGCTCTTGCGCTTGATCTTCAGGTAATCGTCGAGGTAGCCGATGACACCATAGCCGGCCGTGACCGCCGTCGTGGCCAGCACGAAGGGATTGCGCAGATCGGCCCACAGCACCGTCGGGACGAGGAGCGACAGCAGGATGAGCGCCCCGCCCATGGTGGGGGTGCCGGCCTTGATGCGGTGACTCTCGGGCCCGTCGGCGCGAACCACCTGACCTATCTGCTTGCGGCGCAGCTCGCGGATGAACCACGGCGCGAGCAGGAAGGTGAGCAGCATGGCCGACAGCGTGGCCATGATGGTCCGGAACGGGATGTAGCGCAGGACGTTGAGCCAGGAGAGCGCGCCGTAGTGCTGCCGCAGCGGGAAGAACAGCTCGTAGATCATGCACCCTCCTCGCGCGTCGCAGCGGCGGCGCGGCCCGGGCCTGCGCTGCCGGCGGCGGGCACGGCCGCGAGCAGCGCCTGCACGGCGAGCTCGGTGCGCACCCCACGGCTGCCCTTCACGAGGACCACGTCGCGCGGCCCCACCGCCGCGAGCGCGAGCGCACCCGCCTCGCGCGCGTCCCGGGCCCGGAGCGTCGTGAGCCCGCGGCTCGCCGCCGCGCTCGCCATGCGCTCCGCGGCCGCGCCGGCGACCGCGACGAGCAGCCGCGCACCGCTCCCGGCCGCGAGCACGCCGAGCTCGCTGTGGGCGCCGTCCGACTCGGCGCCGAGCTCGCGCATCTCGCCGAGCACGAGCACGAGGGGGCGCGCGGCGAGCGCCGCCACCTCGGCCGCGCTCTCGAGCGAGCTCCGGCACGAAGCCGGGTTCGCGTTGTAGCTGTCGTCGAGCAGCCACAGGCCGTCGGCCCGCACGTGGAGGTCGAGGCGCCCGCCGCGCCCGAGCGTGCCGAGCGACTCGAGGCCGCGCTCCGCCTCGGCCGCCGCGAGCGGTCCGAGCAGGGTCTCACCGACCGCGAGGGCCGCCGCCGTCGCAAGCGCGCCGGCCCTACCGATGAGCGGCGTCCCGAGCACGAGCGTGCTGCCGTCGGGGCGGCGGAGCTCGACGCGCGCCCGGAGCGCGCCGGCGCGGAGCTCGAGGCGGCGGTCGACCAGACGGTAGCTCGCCTGCGCGGCCGAGCCGTAGCCGAGTCGCCGTGCGAGCGGCGCCGCGGCGAGCGCCTGCGCGGCCCGCTCGTCGTCGGCGTTCGCGACACCCGTGGCACCGGGCGCCGCGAACGCGAAGATCGCGGCCTTCTCGCGCGCGATGGCCGCGACGCCACCGAGCTGCGCGGAGTGCGCGGTGGCGACGAGCGTCAGGACGGCGACGTCCGGCGTGCACATGCGCGCGAGCGTCGGGATCTCGCCCGGCTGGCTCGTGCCGAGCTCGAGCACGGCGAAGCGATGGGCCGGCCCGAGCGTGAGCAGCGACATGGGCACGCCGACGCGGTTGTTGAGGTTGCCCGCCGAACACGCCACGGCGTCGGCTCCGGGTGCCCCCGGTGCGCGCACTGCGAGGACGCCGCCGAGCAGCGCGGCCGTTGCGAGCTTCGTGGTGGTCTTGCCGGCCGAGCCGGTGATGCAGACGACGCGCCGCTCGGTCCCGGCCGCGCGCCAGCGCTCGAGGTGGGCGCGCCCGAGCGCGCCGAGCGCGTCGAGGGTGGAGCCCACGCGCAGCGTCACGAGCCCCTCGAGGGCCGGCACCGCGCGCTCGACGAGCGCCACGCGCGCGCCGCGGTCACGCGCCTCGGCGAGCCGCGCGTGGCCGTCGTGGTGCTCGCCCGCGAGCGCCACGAAGGCCTGCCCCGCCTCGAGCGTGCGCGTGTCGGTGCTGACGCCACGCACCGCCGGCGCCGCGTCGCCGAGCCCGCCCGTGATGACGGCACCGGTGGCGCTCAGGATCTCGGGGAGCGCGAAGGTCGCGTGGTTCACGGGAATCGGGGTGGCCACCTCAGCTCACCTCCCCGCTCGCGCTGCGCCGTCGGGACAGGGCCCGCCGGAGCTCGACGCGATCGTCGAAGGAGGCCACCATCGTCCCGATGATCTGGTACGGCTCGTGCCCCTTGCCCGCCACGAGCACCACGTCGCCCGGCCGCGCGTGCGCAACCGCGAGCGCGATGGCGCGCGCTCGGTCGAGCTCCACGAGGTAGCGGGCGCCGCCGCCCGGCTCGGCGGCGAAGCTCGCGTCCGCGCGCGCGCCGCCGCGCACCAGGCCGGCCTCCACCGCGGCGGCGATGCGCTCTGGTTCCTCGCTGCGCGGGTTGTCGTTCGTGACGATGCCGATGTCGGCGCCGCGCGCCACGGCCTCGCCCATGGGCTCGCGCTTGCCGGCGTCGCGGTCGCCGCCGCAGCCGAACACGCAGATCAGGCGCCCGGCGCACAGTGGCCGCAGGCTCGCGAGCACGCGCTCGAGGGCGTCGGGGGTGTGGGCGTAGTCGACCACGGCGACGACGTCGTCCCGGCCCACCTCGTCGCAGCGCTCGAGGCGCCCGGGCACCGGCCCGACGGCGCCGAGCGCGCGGACCGCGACCTCTGCCGGTAGGCCGAGGGCGAGCGCGCAGCCGAGGGCCACCACGAGGTTCTCGGCGTTGTGACGCCCCACGAGGGCGGACTCGAGGACGAGCGGGCCTGCGGGGGTCCGCAGCACGAGCTCGATGCCGCGTGCCGTCGCGACCACGCGCTCGGCGAGCACCGTGGCCGCGCTCGACCCGTCGGCGCGCCCGAGCGACACGGTGAGCGCCGGGCGCCCGACCGCGGCGAGCCGCGCCGCGAGCTCCGCGCCGTGCGGATCGTCGACGTTCACGACCGCGGCGCGGGGCGCGAAGTCGAGGAACAGCCGGTCCTTGGCCGCGGCGTAGGCCGCCATCGAGCCGTGGTAGTCGAGGTGGTCCTGCGTCAGGTTCGTGAAGGCGGCGACCGCGAAGCCCACCCCCGCCACCCGTTCGGCCGCGAGCGCGATCGACGACACCTCCATCACGAGGTGCGTGGCCCCGAGCGCGCGCAGGCGCGCCGCGAGCCGATGCAGCTCGTCGGCCTCGGGGCTCGTGTGGCTGCCGGGCGCGCCGTGCTCCTCGAAGCGCCAGCCGAGGGTGCCGATGATGCCCGGCCGCCGGCCCGCCGCTCCGAGGCACGCGGCCACGAGGTGGGCAACGGTCGTCTTGCCGTTCGTGCCGGTGATGCCGACCACCTCGAGGGCGCGCGTGGGGTCGCCGTGGACATGGGCGGCCGCCTGCGCCATCGCGCGGCGCACGTCGTCCACTTCCACGCAGGGTAGGCCGCGCGCGTCGAGCGCGCGCCCGCGCTCGACGAGCAGCGCCACCGCACCGGCCGAGAGCGCGGCCGGTACGAAGGCAGCCCCGTCGGAGCTCCGCCCGCGCAGCACGACGAAGAGCTCGCCCGGAGCCACGGCGCGCGAGTCCTGGCGCACCCCGATGAGCGGGAGCGCGAGGTCGGCGCCCGGCGTCACGCTCGCTCCGGGGAGCGCGCGGAGCAGGGAGCCGAGGGTGGCGCCGCATGCGGCCTCGGGCTCCCGCCCCGCGGCCTCCGCGCCGACGACGCGCTCGCGAGGCGCGGGCACGCTCGGGTCGGGATCGCTCCGGTGGCTCATGGCGCTCGTCACGTGGGCGGCTCGAAGATGAGGGTGAGCTTCGCGCCCTTCGGCACGAGCGAGCCCGCCGGCGGGTCCATGCTGTCGAGCTTGCCCGTTCCCTCGACGATCGGCACGAGCTCGAGCTCGAGCGCCTTCTGGATGGCGTCGCGTACCGGGAAGCCGGCGAGGTCGGGGAGCCGCACCTGCGTCCCCCCGCCGCGCGCGCCGAGCGCCGGCACCACGGCCGCGGGAGCCGACGACGCCGGCCGGGGATCGAGCGCCTGGTAGGCGGCCTTGGCCGGGTCCTGCCCGTCGGCGTACGCGGCGACGTCGGCGAGCTTCGCGTTCTGGGTGCCCTCCGGGCGCACCCCGAGGTAGCGCAGCGTCTGCTCGGCCACGCGCCGGAACACCGGCGCCGCCACCGCGCCGCCCGCCGTCGTGCCCGCCATCGGCTCGTCGACCACGACCGAGATGACGAGGCGCGGCTTGTCGACCGGCACGAAGCCCACGAAGGACGCCACGTACGTCGTGTCGTTGTAGCGCCCGGTCGCCGGGTCGATCTTCTGCGCCGTCGCGGTCTTGCCCGCCACCCGAAAGCCGGGCACGGCGGCCTCCTTGCCGGTGCCCTCGCCCTCGGTGACCGAGGCGATCATCTCCCCCACGAGCCGCGCCGTCTCGGCCGACACGACCCGGCGCCGCACCTTGGTCGTCGTCTCGTTCAGCACCACGCCGGTGCCGTCGGTGATCTTGCGGACCAGCACGGGCTCGAGCAGCCGACCGCGGTTCGCGACGGCACCGAGCGCGAGTGCGAGCTGCAGGTTCGTGACGCTCACGCCCTGACCGAAGGCCGCCGAGGCCGTCTCGACGGGTACCCAGTCGCGGGCGCGCGGCCGCAGCACGCCGCTCGCCTCGTACGGCACCGGCACGCCGGAGCGCTCACCGAAGCCGAAGCGGCGGAAGCCCTCGTAGAGGCGCCGCGGCCCGAGCGCGAGCGCGATCTTGGCCATGCCGATGTTGCTCGACACCTGGAGGATCTGCGTGGGCGAGAGCCACTTGGCCGGGTGCGTGTCGTGGATGACGACGTTGTCGATCGGCATGTGCCCCTCCTCGCAGTAGATCTGCGTGGTGGGCTCGACGGACTTCTGGGCGAGTGCCGTCGCCATCGAGAAGACCTTCATGCTCGAGCCCGGCTCGAAGCGATCGGCGGTCGCGCGATTGCGGCGACCGTCGGCCTCGCTCGCGCCGTAGTCGTTGGGGTTGAAGCCGGGAGCGCTCGCCATGGCCAGGATCTCGCCCGTGCTCGGGTCGAGCACGATGACCGAGCCGCCCGCGGCCTCGTGGGTCTTCATGGCGATGCCGAGCTCGCGCTCGGCGATGAACTGGATGTTCTGGTCGATGGTGAGCTCGACGTTGTGGCCCGCGAGCGCCGCCTCGTCCTCGACGCCCTCGGAGAAGATGAGGCGCCCGGCGCGATCGCGCACGCCCCGGATCTCCTCGCGCTTGCCGGTGAGCTCCTCGTTCAGCGACAGCTCGATGCCCTCGCGCCCCTGCCCGTCGTTGTCGACGAAGCCGAGCACGTTGGCCGCGAGCTCGCGCTGCGGGTAGAAGCGCTGCCCCTCGCCCTCGACGTTGAGACCGCGCACCGGGTAGCGCTCACTCGGGTCACCGAGCGCGCGCACCGCCTCCACCTCGTCGGGCGTCACGCGGCGCTTGAGCCACGCGAAGCGCCTGCGCCGCGAGATCTTCTCGACCACGTCCTCGACCGGCAGGCCGAGGGCCGCGGCGATGCGCTCGCCGTACTGCTCGATGCGCATCGGCACGTAGGCCTCGTCGATGCCGCGCAGCATCTCGATGGCGTCGACGGACACGCTCGGGACCTCGACGCTCACGGCGAGCGGCGTGCCGTTGCGGTCGGTGACGGTGCCGCGCTTCGGGGTCACGTGCAGGCGGCGCAGGCGCTGTTTCTCGGCGAGCGCGCGCCAGCCGTCGGTGTCCCGCACCTGGATGTTGTACGCGCCGGTGAGGACCAGGCTGAGCCCGAGCGCGAGCGTTCCGCACAGGACGCCCATGCGCGTCCGGACGCCCTGCGCACGCCCGAGCTCGAGGTTCTTCACGGCGGCCCCCCCGCGGGTGCCGGCGGCGCGGGCTCCGCGCGCCCGAGAGCGGCGGCGGGCATGGCCTCGGCGCCGAGCGGATCGGCGGGCGGTAGGACGACGGGCGGCGGCGGCAGGCTGGGCGGCAGAGGCGCGCCGGTGCTCCCCCCCGGCGCCGCGAGCGGCGCCTTCCCGGGTGCGCGGAGCCCTCCCGGCAGGCTCCCGAGAGCCGCGGGCGCCGGCGCACGCGGCGCCGCGGAGGGCGCCGGCTTGGCAGCGCTCGGCGCCGCGGTGCTCGCGCCCTCGCCGCCCGCCTGCGGTTCGGGCTCCTCCGCGCCGCGCGGGAAGAAGTGGCGCACCGGGAGGATGCGCTCGGGGGCGGGGGGCGTCATGCCGAGCAGCGTGCGCGCCACCATCTCGACGCGCTGCGGAGCGCGATGGCTCGCGGCCTCGAGCTCCAGCACGCGCGTGACCTCGCGCAGGCGCGCCTGCTCGGCGCGCACGCGCCCGAGCTTGTAGCCGAGGTCGACGATGCGACCGCGCAGGCCGAGGTGCACGACGAACGCCGCGACGGTCGCGAGCACCGCGAGCACCCAGAGCGCGAGGAAGCCGCGGCCTTTCACGCCTCGGGCGCCTCCCGCTCGCGACGAGTGCCGGGTGGCGCGGCGAGCGACAGCGAGAGCCGGCGCGCCGCGCGAAGCTTGGCACTGCGGGCCCGCGGGTTGGCCTCGCACTCGGCCGCGCTCGCCATCACCGGCTTCTTGAAGAGCGGCTGCCACAGCGTGCGCTCGCCGAGCGCGCGCTTGACCATCCGGTCCTCGAGGGAGTGGAACGCGATGACGGCGAGCGTGCCGCCCTGCGCCGGGCGCTCGCCGGCGGCGCGCGCTCCGGGCGCCAGGAGGTCCACGGCCGCCGCGAGCAGGGCCTCGAGCTCCGTGAGCTCCTCGTTCACCGCGATGCGCAGGGCCTGGAAGGTACGCGTGGCCGGATCGACGCCGCCGGTGCGATTCGGTCCCACGGCGCGGATCACCGCGCGCCGGAGATCGAGCGTGGTCTCGAGCTCGCCGCGCTCGAGCGCCTGCTTGATGCAACGCGCCACGCGCCGGGCACGCCGCTCCTCGCCGTAGCGCAGGATGACCGCCGTGAGCTCCTCGTCGGAGAGGCGGGCGGCGAGCTCGCGCGCCGTCTCGCCCGCGCTCGGGTCCATGCGCATGTCGAGCGGCCCGTTCTCGCGGAACGAGAGGCCGCGCGCCGCGTCGTCGAGCTGCATGGACGAGATGCCGAGGTCGGCGACGATGCCGTCGACCCGCTCGAGACCGAGCTCCGCGAGCACCGCGGCGATCTCCGAGAAGCGCGCCTGCCGCCCGACGAAGCGCTCGCTCGAGCTCGCGAGCCGTGCCCGCGCGAGCCCGAGGGCGTGCGTGTCGCGATCGATGCCCACGAGCCGGGTGCCCGGCACGGCCAGGATCGCCTCCGCGTGCCCGCCGGCTCCCAGCGTCGCGTCCACGTAGACGCCACCGGCGCGAGGCGCGAGCGCCTCGACGACCTCGCGGCGCAACACCGAGATGTGCGGCTCGTCGCTCTGGCTAGCCATGATCCGGAAGGGCAGCGGCACGACGTTGACGACGTTCATAGCTCGAGCTTCTCCTGCACGGCCCGTTGCCAGCGCTCGAGCTCCTCGGGCGGAAGCGCCTGCGCTGCGTGGAAGCGCTCCTTCGCCCAGAGCTCCATGGTGGTGCCCACGCCGGCCCACAGGACTTCCTTGACGAGGCCCGCGCGCTCGCGCAGCTGCGCGGGCACGAGCACACGGCCGGCCTTGTCGAGCTCGCACTCGACGGCCGCCGACACGTAGGCGCGCCGGAAGCGCTGCACGTCGCGGTCCCAGCGCTTGAACCCGGCGACCTTGGCCTCGACCTCTTCCCACGCGTGCATCGGGTACACGTCGAGGCAGGGGTCGAAGAGGTTCGGCGTGACGACGAGGCGCGTGTCGCCGGGGTCGGGCAACGCCTGACGGAACCGCGCCGGCAGGCTGGTGCGGCCCTTCTCGTCGATCGCGTGCTCGAAGTGACCTCGAAACATCCCGCCTCTGTCGCCTCGTGGCAGCCACTGCCTACCACTTTTTCCCACGAGCGCAGCGACGCTACGTTCGAGTGGCCAAACGAGTCAATAGTTCGTGAAATTTCGCGGATCCGATGTAGACGCAAGGCGCTTTCACACATACTTATACCTACATCAAGCGCGACGTACCAGGATGAAATAGAGGCCAATGGGCAAACATGGTGGGAGAAAGTGGATCGATCGTCCGACGGCCGATCGAGGCGCCCGGCGCGGCGTGCCGCACCGCCCGCTCGCGCACGGCGCGCGCGGGCGAAGGCGCGGAGCGCGCAGGCCCACGAGACGAGCCGCTCCGAGTGTCGGCGTGCGTTCAGGCGCACGGCGGCGCGCCCCTGACGCGCCGGGCTGCGGCGCTCGGGCGGTGCGTCGAGCGAGGCCCCGTCAGACCGCGATCGGGCGCACGTTCGCCTTCACCCACGCGACGATCTGCGACAGCGGTGTGCCGGGCGTGAAGATGCCCTTCACGCCGGCGGCCTCGAGCCGCGCGCGATCGTCCTCGGGGATGATGCCACCGCCGAACACGACCACGTCGCCGGCGCCCTTGGCGCGGAGCGCCTCGATCACGGCCGGAAACAGCGTGTTGTGCGCGCCGCTCATGATCGACAGCCCCACGCAGTCGACGTCCTCCTGCAAGGCCGCGGCCGCGATCATCTCGGGCGTCTGGTGAAGGCCCGTGTAGATGACCTCGAAGCCGGCATCGCGCAGGGCACGGGCCACCACCTTGGCGCCGCGGTCGTGACCGTCGAGCCCGGGCTTGGCAACCAACACGCGGATCCGTTGCTCGCTCATGGCGGGGCCGATTCTAGTCACGAAACGCGGCGCGCGCGACCCAGGGCGCGAGCGCGGTGCGAGATGGCGCCGGCGCGGGCGCGGGCGTCACAAGCCCACGGTCTCGGTGCCCGGCGGCGGCACGAGCGAGAACTCGCGCGCCGGGATGGCCGCGTCGAGGCTCGGCGCCGCGAAGTCGAAGCGGTTGCGGTTGCCGTGCGCGTCGAGCACCAGCACGCGCCGCACCTCGCCGCTGCCGAGGTCCGCGAGGAACAGGACGCGCGCGAACGCCGGCGTGGCCTCGCGCGGGACGGCCTCGAGCACGGCGCCACCGCGCCCGAGCGCCGCCTGGGACGGCAAGCTGCGCAGCGCGAAATCCCGCTCGAGCACGCCCTGCCCCGCGAGGAAGCCGAGCGTGGCGGGATAGGGCGAGAGCGCCACCTTGCTCACGTAGAGGAGCTTGTCCTCGGCGAGGTACGCCTTGACGGTCTTGCCGTCCGACACGACGCGGTCGCGGCTCGGCGCGGCGTAGCGGAAGGAGAGCTTGCCGGGCTTCTCGAACGCGACCCGGCCCCGGCGCACGCGCGGCACTCGGTCGACGAGGAGCTGCGCCACGTGGGTGAACTCGGCCTGGTAGCTGTGGAGCGCGTCGTAGAAGAGCTGGATGCGCGCGGCGAGGGCACGGGCGTCGGGAGTCTCGTCGGCAGCGCTCGCCGTCGGCGCGCGGCCGACGAGCGCGCCGAGCGCGAGCGCGCAGGCACCCCCGAGGCAAGCGCGGCGACCGAGGGTCCTTCCCACGAGCGGTCGACTATCACGCGCGCGCGCGGCGGTCGCCTTTTCGGCCGGCGTGCCGGGAGCCTCAGCCGCGGCGCGAGGCGCGGGCGAGCGCCTCCTCGAAGCCCGCGCTCGCCAGGTGCGTGACGGCGATGGCGAGCGCGTCGGCGGCGTCGGAGGGCGGCGGATCCGGGAGGCGCAGGAGGTTCGCGACGAGGAGCGCGACCTGAAGCTTGTCGGCACGCCCGGAGCCGACCACGGTGCGCTTGACGCGCGCCGGCGCGTACTCGTGCACCGCCATCCCGGCCGAGCGCAGCCGCAGGAGCGCGACGCCGCGTGCGTGCCCGAGCTTGCAGGCGCTCTGGGCGTCCTTCGCGAAGAAGATGCCCTCGACGGCGGAGACGTCGGGAGCGTGCGCCGCGATGACCACCCCGAGCTCGCGATCGATGACGACCAGGCGGTCGGCGAGCTCGCCGTCACCGGCGGTGATGACGCCCCAGGCGACGCAGCTGAGGCGGCTGCCCGAGCGATCGACCACGCCCCAGCCGAGCCGGTGCGTGCCCGGGTCGATGCCGATCACGCGCATCGCGGCCCCGCAGCGGCGGCACGGGCCGGCTCAGCAGCTGCCATGCCCGGTCCGCGGGAAAATCTTGCCCGGGTTCAGGATGCCCTGCGGATCGAAGACGCGCTTCAGGTCGCGCTGCAGGCGGATGAGCTCGGGCGACTGCTCGAGCGGCAGGAACTCGGCCTTGGAGCTGCCGATGCCGTGCTCGCCCGTGAGCGTCCCGCCCATGGCGAGGACGCGCGTGAACAGATCGCGCAGCGCGGCCTCCACGCGCGGCACCGCGGCGGGGTCGTCCCACAGGAAGTTCACGTGGAGGTTGCCGTCGCCCGCATGCCCGTAGCTCATCGTGCGCACGCCGCGCGCTTGCCCGATGCGGCCGACCTCCACCACGAGCTCGCTCATGCGCGTGCGCGGCACGACCACGTCCTCGGCGATCTTGAAGCGCGCCATCTTGCGCAGCGTGTGCGACAGATCGCTGCGCACGCGCCACAGTCGCTCGCGCTGCGCGCCGTCCTGCGCCACGAGCACGTCGAGCGCCCCGGCCTCGTCGAGCCGCGCACCCACCGCCTCGAGGGCGCGCTCGCAGGCCGGCTCGTCGCCATCGACCTCGACGATGAGCATGGCGCCCGCGCGCTCGTCGACGCCGACGCCCTCCTGGCGCATCGCCCCGAGGCACGCCTCGTCGACGAGCTCGAGGCAGCGCGGGACGAGCCCTGCGGCGACGATCTCTGCGACGGCACGCGCCGAGCCGCTGCCGTCCGCGAACAGGCCGAGCACGGTGTAGACGTGCTCGGGCTTGGGCACGAGCCTGAGTGTCGCCTCGACCGTCACGGCGAGCGTGCCCTCGCTACCCACGAGGAGCGAGGTCACGTCGTAGCCGGTGACGCCCTTCTTCGTGCGGCGCCCGGTGCGCAGGCGGGCTCCGGTGGGCGTCACGACGTCGAGCCCGAGCACGTAGTCGCGCGTCGCGCCGTACTTGAAGGCCCGGGGCCCGGCGGCGTTCTCGGCGATGTTGCCGCCCAGGGCGGCGGCGGCGCGCGAGTTCGGATCGGGCGGAAAGAAGAGGCCCTCGCTCTCCACCGCGTACTGCAGATCCGCGAGGATGATGCCGGGCTCGACGACGGCGAGGTGCTCGCGCCGGTCGATGTCCTTCAGCGCGCGCATGCCGAGCGTGGCGAGCACGATCCCGCCCGCCACGGGCACGCAGCCGCCGCTCTTGCCGCTGCCCGCGGCACGGGGCGTCACGGGCACGCCGTGCTCGCTCGCGACGGCGAAGGTGGCCGCGACGTCGTCGGCACTCGCCGCGAGCACGACGGCGTCGGGCAGCACGGGCTCCTGATCCGACTCGTCGCCGGCGTAGGCACCCATGGCGTCGGGGTCGGTCACGAGCTTGCTCGGTCCGACGGCACGGCCGAGCGCACGCCGCACGGCGTCGACGGCGGCCGCCGAGGGGCGGGGCCAGGGCTCACGGGGCAACATCGTGAGCAAGCATAGAGACGCGCGGGCCGAGGCGCACGTCCCCGTGACGCCCGCGTGGCTCAGCGGGCGCCGGCCGGGTCCTCGGGCTCCGCCGCCGCCGCCGAGGCCGGCGCACCCGCGGCGAAGGCCCCGGCGCCGTCGAGCGCATCGGGACGCGTGAGCGTGCCGATGCCGTGCCGGAGCTCGTTCTGCATGGCCTCGGCGAACGGCAGGGCCCACTGCTCGTGGACCGAGCGGCGGTCGCTCCGCAGGCACGCCTGCGGCAAGGCGGCGAGCTCGGCCGCGAGCACGCGCGCGGCGGCGAGCGCGCGCCCCGGCTCGGTCAGCCGGTTGCAGAGCCCGATCGCGAGCGCCTCCTCGGCCGACACGCCGCGCCCCGTGAGGATGAGGTCGAGCGCGCGGCTCGTGCCCACGAGGCGCGGCAGCCGCACCGTGCCGCCGTCGATGAGCGGGATGCCGACGCGCCGGCAGAACACGCCGAAGACGGCGTCGGCGGCGGCCACGCGCAGATCGCACCAGCACGCGAGCTCGAGCCCTCCCGCGACGCAGTGGCCCTCGATGGCCGCGATGACGGGCTTGTCGAGCTCGAAGCGCGTCGGCCCCATCGGACCGTCGCCATCGGGCGCGATGCGGTTGGGCTCGCCGGCTGCGATGGCCTTGAGATCGGCGCCGGCGCAGAAGGTGCCCCCGGCGCCCGTCAGGATCGCGACCGCCAGGGTCGGGTCGGCCTCGAAGCGGCGGAATGCGGTCGCCAGAGCCTCGGCGGTCGCTCGATCGACTGCGTTCCTGCGGTCCGGGCGGTCAATGGTGACGATCGCCACCCTGCCGTCGGTCTCGTAGCGCACGCTCATGGCCTCGACATACACCATCGGCCGTGCGCACCGGGGGAAGGATCGCCCGAACGTTGGTATAGTCGCGCCCGAGGTGAGCCATGGGTGACGCCCGTCGGGTGATTTCGGACTTGCGCGAGCTCGCAGCGCGGACTTCGACGGCCGCGGGCGCGCAGCGCGTCGCGTGGGGCCCCACGTGGCGCGAGGCGCGCGCCTGGTTCCGCGCCAAGGTCGGCGAGCTCGGGCTCGACGTCACGACCGACGCGGCCGGGAACAACTGGGTCACGCTGCCGGGCGCGTCGACGAAGAGCGTGCTCATGGGCAGCCACATCGACTGCGTGCCGAACGGCGGCTGGCTCGACGGCTGCTTTGGCGTCGTGGCGGGCATCGAGGCCCTGCGCAGCTACGCGGGCGGCCAGCGGCCCCCGGTGACCCTGCGTCTCGTGGACTGGGCCGACGAGGAGGGGGCGCGCTTCGGGCGCAGCCTGTTCGGCTCCTCGGCCGCCGCCGGCACCCTCGCGCTCGACGACGTGCGGGGTCTCAAGGACCGCTCGGGCACGGCGCTCGTCGACGCCCTGCGCGAGAACGGCGTCGAGCTCGAAGGCGTCGGGCGCGCGCACGCCGAGCTCCGCGCCCTCGACGGCCGCGCCTACCTCGAAGTGCACATCGAGCAGGGCCCGGTGCTCGAGGCCGCGGGGAAATCGACGGGCGTCGTCATCGGCACCTTCGGGGTCGAGCGCCACATGATGCGCTTCACCGGGCAGGCGGCGCACTCCGGCTCGACGCCGATCGCGATGCGGCGTGACGCCTTCCTGGCCGCTGCCGAGACGGCGCTAGCCTGTCGCGCGATCGGCCTCCGCCACTCCAAGCCGGGCGCCGGCGTCGTCTGCACGGTCGGCGTCGTCAACGTCGAGCCCAAGATCGTGACGGCCGTCCCGGGTGTGTGCGAGATCTCGCTCGACCAGCGCGCGCTCGACGCCGCGGTGCTCGCGGCGATGAACCGCGAGGCGCGCGAGGCGTCGGAGCGCGCGGCGCGGGCCAACGACGTCACGGTCGAGTGGCAGCACCTCTGGCGCATCGACCCGCGCCCCTTCGACCCGGCGCTCCTCGCCTTGTGCGCCGAGGCCGTGACCGAAGAGACCGGCGAAGCGCCACACCTGCCGTCCGGCCCGCTCCACGACGCGGCCGAGATGGCGCTCCACATGCCGACCGTGATGATGTTCTCGTCCTCGTCCCGCGGCCTGTCGCATTGCAAGGAAGAGGACACGCCCGAGCCCCACCTCGAGCGCACCATCCGCGCGTTTCTCAAGCTGGTCGACAAGACCGTCGCCCACGTCGCGGCGGGGTGAGCCCGAGGTCGGGCTCCGGAGCTCAGACCTCGGCGCGCTCGCCCTCGACCGCGCTCGGCCTCGGCGGCGCGACCGCGGCCTCGCCGCAGCGCCTCTGGAAGCGCTCCTTCACGTCGAAGGCGAAGGTGTCGAGGATCGCCGGGTCGATGGGGTCGCCGTTCAGGGGCAGGGTGAGCGACAGCAGCCCTTCCTGCTCGGCGACGTGGAAGAACTGCGACTCGGCGATCTTGTTCGGCATGCACTCGTGCGGGCCGACGCTGACGACGCCGTCGATGTGCCCGCGGCGCCACTCGTGGATCGGCCCGCCCAGGGTCAGCACCGCCTCGCCGCAGAGATCGGCGCGGAGGTAGCGCGACGAGGCGTCGAGCGCGTCCTTGACCGTGGTCCGCTCGTGCCAGCCGAGCGCCGCGGCCATCACGGCGTAGGTCTTGTTCTGGATGCGCCTCTGCACGAGGCTCGAGAGCTCCGCCGAGAGACCCACGCGCGAGCCGCGCAGGCGCGTCACCCAGTCCGAGTACTCGAGCCACTCGCTGAACGGGGCGAAGCGCGCGCGGATGCCGCGGCGCTCCAGCTTCTCGATGACGAAGTCGTTCGCGAAGGGGTCGCAGCGCACGTAGATCTCCCCGACGACCAGCACCGTCGGGACCCGGCGCCCCGAGCGCGCCCGCGCGAGCTCGGCACCCGCGCGGCGCAGGAGATCGGCGCAGCCGAAGAGCCGCCCGCTCGCCGCCTGCACGAAGGCGTTCGGCAGCGACAGATCCCCGCTGCCCGCCGACTCGAGCAAGAGGCAGAGCTCGCGCCGGTAGCGCTCGAAGATGGCGTCGGCCGCGCCGGGCGAGCGCTCGACGGGGCGCACGTCGTAGAGCGCCTCTTGGAGCACGTCGAAGGCGGCGAAGCCCGTCATGACGAGCGCCGCGAAGCCGCCGGGCACGCCCGCGAAGTAGTCGCTGTCGGCCGGCGACCAGATCGACACGCGCTCGCCCTGCCCCACCCGCTCGAGGATCAGGCGGTGGAGCATGTTGTAGACGCCGAAGCGACACGGTCCGTCGGCCGTGGGCATGAAGAAGGCGAAACGCGCCTTCGGATCGGGCTCCCGGTCGAGGCGCGCGAGCAGGCTTCCCGCCGTGATGCTCATCGGCAGGCACTCCTTGCCCGAGGTGTGGCGCCGGCCGAGGCGCAGGGCCTCGCGATCGGGTAGCGGCAAGGTCTCGGCGCGGACGCCGATGCCGCGCAGGCAAGCGGCCATGGCCTCGGCCCCGGCGCCCATGCGGGGCACGAGCAGCGTCTCGCCGCGCGCGCGGATCTCGCGGAGATCGTGCACGCGCCGGTCGATGCGCGCGAGCTCCGGTGCCGCCACTTCGTCGTCGGCGCGCGCCTCGGCCGCGAGGTGCTCGCGCACGCAGTGGAGGAAGGCCTCCACCCGGGTCTTCGTGCCGGCGTCGCCGGAATGCCCGTCGGTCTCGACGATGGCGAAGGGCTTGCCGGCCATCGCGTAGGCGTAGAAGTGCAGGTTGAAGCTGTCGGGGCCGCAGGAGTAGTTGCTGCACCAGAGGCTGTAGAGGCCGGGCGTGCGGCGGATCTGGTGAGCGGCCCGCAGGTTGCGCTGCCCCTGCCCCCAGTAGACGCCCTCGACCCCGGGCACGTCGTCGGCGACCGGGTAGCAGTCGACGGGGATGGCGAGCGCCCCCTGCTCGCGCAGCAGCGGCGGCACGTGCGAGTTGAGGACGTCGTTGTAGATGGTGTACGGGCGCCCGAGCACGACCACGGGAACGATGCCGGTCTCGACCGCGAACGCGAGCGCGCGCCGGCCGATCTCGAGGCACTGCCGGTCGAAGGCGAGCTGCGCGTGGCGCGCGCGGCGCAGCGCCTGCGCGACCGTGACGGGGCTCGCGCCGAGCTCCGCACCGAGCTTCTCGCACGCGGTGCGGAGTGCTGGCGCGTCGAGGTTCTCGGGCCCGAAGTCGATGACGGGCGAGAGGATCTTCGCCGCGGCCGCCGGGCCGAGATCGTGCCGCAGGATGTCCGGGCTCGCCTGCACGATGGGACAGACGACCGCATGGCTCTCCTTGGCCACGCGCGGCATCTCGCGCACCATCGGCGCGAACACGTAAGCGACGTCCTCGGCCGCCATGGCGGACACGAGCCCGTGGTAGTGCTGCATCGGCGCACAGAAGGGCACGTTCGCCTTCTCGATGCCGCGCTTCAGGGTCTTGCCGCCCGCGCTCGTCACCACCGTGACGTCGAGGCCGAGCTCGTAAAGCAGCGTGGCGAAGAACGGGAAGGTGCCCTTCAGCTGGAACTCGTCCGTCATGGCGACGCGGCGCAGGCCGCGCGCGGTCGTCACGCGCCTCACGATGGCGAGGACGAGCGCTTCGCGCTCGCGGAACGGATCGGGCGCGCGATCGGGGAGCTTCTTCTTGCCGATGCCGCCGTCCCACAGGGAGCAGCCGCCGCCCCAGGTGAAGCGCCCCCGCTCGGCCGCGACGCGGGTCGCGATGCGGTCGATGCGGCAGCGGTTGCCGGCCCCGCCGCAGCCCTTCGTCGACTTGCACACGAAGGTGTCCTTCTGAACCACAGTGGCCTCGAGGAAGCGCGCCGGGGCGACCGCCGCCTGGTCCGTGACGGCGAGCGCTTTCCGGGCCAGGAGCGCGATGCCGAGCGCCCCCATGATCCCGGGGTTCGGTGGCACCACGACCTCGCTCCCGGTCTGGCGCGCCACGGCCGCCGCGAGCGCGTCCGCCGCGAAGGGCATGCCCTGGCAGAACACCACCTGCCCGACCGGGCGGCTGCCCTTCACGCGGTTCAGGTAGTTCTGCACGATGGAGTCGTAGATGCCCGCGATGACCGCGCGGTTGTCGACGCCCGCCGCGACCGCCTCGTCGATGATCTCGGCCATGAACACCGAGCAGTGCTGCCCGAGCGACACGCCGCCCGTCGCGCACAGGGCCTCCGCCCCGAGCTCGGCCACGCTCCCGATGCCGGCGAATTTCCGCCCCTGCTCCTCGATGAACGAGCCCGTGCCCGCGCTGCACGCCTCGTTCATGGCGGCGTCGACCACGCGCCCCGCGGCCAGGCGGATGTACTTCGCGTCCTGGCCGCCGATCTCGAAGATGGTGTCGACGCGCGGGTCGCACGCGAGCGCCCCCTCGGCGTGCGCGGCGATCTCGTTGAGCACGTAGACCCGCTCCGAGCCGAAGGTGCTCGCGAGCAGCGAGCCCACGATCTCGCGCCCGCTCCCGGTCACGCCGAAGGCGACCACCGGCCGCTCGGCGCACGGGCCCCCGACGAAGAGACGCATGAGCCCCTGCGCGGCACCCACCGGATCGCCGTTCGTGTAGAGGTACGCGTCCCACGCGGGCTCGCCCCCCGCGGCGTCGAGCGCGACCACCTTCGAGCCCGTGGAGCCGACGTCGAAGCCGAGAATGACCGGGGCGTCAGTCGCGAGCGCCCCGGGCAGGCTCGTGCCGGCGGCCCGGCGCGGCAGGCGCCGCACACGGGGCAGGTAGCTCGCGAGCGCCGGCAGGCGCTCGAGGTGCGCCTCCTCCGGCGCGCACAAGAGCCGTCCGAGCGGCGGCACCCGCAGCGCGTTCGTGGCGGCCGTCGCCGCAGAGCCGAGCGCCTCGAGGAAGAGCGCATCGTCGTCGCTGTAGGGCAAGAGCGTCATGCCGTGCCGCTCGCAGAAGCGGCGGAAGCTCGCCTGCACGCGCGCGGCGCGCATCACGCCGCCGATGAGCAGCATCGCGGGCGGGCTCGCCTCGGGCTTCACGAGCACCTGCACGTTCTCGCACACGGCGTCGTAGAGGCCGGCCAGGATGCGCGCCCGGCTCTCCCCGCGGTTCGCCAGGTGCGTCATGTCGGTCTTCAGGATGACCGGGCACCGACCCGAGAGCGCCGCCGGATCGGGCACGTCGGCCGAGAGGGCGCTCGCCGCGGCGATGTCGAGGTCGAAGCGCTCGACGAGCTGCCGCAGGAAGTTGCCGGTGCCCTGCGAGCAGCGCGAGTTCTCGCGCAGCACCTCGGCGCCGCTCGGCCGTAGCTCGAGGACGGAGAAGCCGTGCGAGCCGATCGACACGATCGTCGCGGCGCCTGCCCCGTGCCGCCACGCGAAGCCCGCCGCCTGCGCGCGCTTCACCGGCACGCGCGGTAGATCGACCAGCCGACCGAGACGGCCCACCACGGCGGCGCCCTCGACGCCCGCGAAGTCCCAATCCGCGAGCGCCCGCGTGACGACCGCCCCGGGCTCCTTGTGGTGCTCGTAGAGCGCTCGCCTCGTCCACGCGAGCTCGGCGCCCCGGCGCTCGAGCTCCACCAGCTTGACCGTCTCCGCCCCGATGTCGATCCCGACGTACCGCTTCGCCATGCCCGCCTCGCGAGGTGGGCGTTCCCCTGCAGACTCCCCTGACTGACTCCCCAGTCATAATGGCAGCCATCGGGCCTCGCTACCAGCGGAACCGACCGCATTTGCGGACCAAAATGATGACCCACGCGTCAGGCTATCCGCCGGCGCTGCGTGCCGCACACGCAGAAGAGCCCCGTGCGTGAGCCGCCACGTGTCCGTCATCACGTGGCGATCGGCTACGGTCTTGCCGGTCGCCGCGCCCGAAGCACGGAGCCGTGCAGCTCAGCCGCGCTGCACCGCGCCGACGTCGCGGCCGAGCGTCGCCAGCATGCGCGCGTAGCAGGCATCGACCTCGGCGTCGGTGAGGGTGCGCGCCGCCTCGGGTGCGCTCGCGGCCTTGGGATCGCGGAACACGATGTGGAAGGCGAGCGAGCGATGACCGTCCGGGATGCCCTGCCCGCGGAAGAGGTCGAAGAGCTCGACCGACTCGCACAGCTCCCCGCTCGCCTGCCGGATGCGCGTGGCCACCTCGCCGGCGGTCACCGCGTCGCGCACCACGAACGCCACGTCGCGGCTCACGGCCGGCAAGGTCGGGATGGGGCGGAAGCGCGGCCGCGGGCGGCCTGCCGCGGCGAGGGCACACACGTCGATCTCGGCGAGGACGACGCTCCCGGCGAGGCCGAGCTTCTCGGCGAGCTCGGGGTGGAGCTCGCCGAAGCGCGCGACCGCGCGGTCCCCGAGGTACACGCCGCCCGCGGCCCGCGGGTGAAGGTGGCGCGGCCGCACCTCGGCGGCGAGTGCGCGCACCGTGGCGGGCTGGCGGCTGACGCGCTCGACGACCTCGAGCACCGCGCCCTTGGCGTCGTAGACGTCGACCGGCACGCTCTGGCCGAGCGCGTCCCGGCGCTCGCCCGCCATCACGAGGGCGAGCTCGTGCCGCTCGAAGGGCAGCATCGCAAGGTCGCTCGGCATGTCGCCCGCGGGCCGGCCCCAGGCGCTCACCGGGGCGGCATCGCCCGCGGCCTCGCGCCCGAGGAAGAGGCGCCCCAGCGTGAACAGCCGCACGTCGCCGACGCCGTGACGCCGCGCGCGGCCCACGGCGGCGAAGAGGCCCGGGAGGAGCGAGGTGCGCATGACGCTGCGCTCCTCCCCGAGCGGGTTCACGATCCGCACGGTCGCCGGTGGGGCGCCGTAGAGCTCGAGCTCCGCCGGCGCGACGAAGCCGAAGGTCAAGGCCTCGGAGAGTCCGAGATCGAGCGCCGCCTGGCGCGCCCGCGCGGCGCTCGTCGGCTCGCTGCGACCGAGCTCGGGCAAGAGCGGCCGGCGGTCGGTCGGCACCTCGTCGATGCCGTGGAGGCGCATGACCTCCTCGACCAGATCGGCCTCGCGGTGGAGATCGAAGCGATGGCTCGGGACCTCGACCGTGAGCTCGGCCGCGCCCGCGGAGGCGCCGTGAACGACGCAGCCGAGCCGGCCGAGCAGCTCCCCGGCGCGCGGCATGGCCACGTCGATCCCGAGCAGGCGCTTCAGGTAGCCGGCCCGCAGGCGCACGCGCGTGGCGGGCGGCGGTGCGACCCCCGCGACGATCATGCCGGGCACCGCGGCGGCGCCGCACAGCTGGGTGAGGAGCGAGGCCGTGTGCCCGAGCACGTCGGGCACGCCGCGCGGATCGACGCCGCGCTCGAAGCGATGGCTAGCCTCGCTCGCGAGGCCGTGACGGCGCGAGGTGCGGCGGATGCCGCGCGGGAAGAAATGCGCGCACTCGACCAGGATGCGCCGCGTGCCGTCGGTGATCTCGCTGTCGGCGCCGCCCATCACCCCCGCGAGCGCCACCGGCCGGTCGCGGTCGGCGATGACGAGGTCGTCGCCGTCGAGCTTGCGCACGATGCCGTCGAGCGTGCGGAGCTCCTCGCCGGCGCGCGCGCGGCGCACGACCACCTGGCGCGGAGACGGCGGGCTCAGCTGGTCGAGGTCGAAGCAGTGGATGGGCTGGCCGAACTCGAGCAGGACGAGGTTCGAGACGTCGACCGCGTTCGAGATGGCGCGCACGCCGAGGCTCTCGAGCCGGTAGCGCAGCCACGCGGGGGACGGGCCGACCTTCACGTCGACGACCGCGGCAGCGCCGTAGTGCGGGCAGCGCTCGGTGTCCTCGACGGTGACCGCCGCGAGCGCGGCGAGCTGCTCGTTGGTCGCCACGCGCGCCGGTGCCTCGGGTGCAGGCGGGGCGAAGCGGAGACCGAGCACGGCACATACCTCGCGCGCGAGGCCCACGTGGCAGAGCACGTCGGCGCGATTGGGCGTCACGTCGAGCGTGAGCACGAAGTCGTGGCAGCCCGGCAGCGCCTGCGCGAGCGGCGTGCCCGGCGCGGCGCCGTCCGGCGCGAGCACCAGGATGCCGTCACCCTTGCCGCTGCCGCCCACGAGCCCGAGCTCGCGCTCGGACACGAGGATGCCGGGGCTCGCGACGCCGCCGATCGCGCGCTCGCCGACGGTGATGCCGAGGCCCGGCAGCGTGGTTCCGGGCAGGGCCAGCACCACGAGGCCTGCTCCCGGTTCGGGGACGTTCGGGGCGCCGCACACGACACGGCGCTCGCCGGCCGCACCGACCGCGACCGTCACGAGGCGCAGACCCGAGCGCGTCGGGTGCGGCTCGACGCGCTTCACCGCCGCGACGAGCACGTGCGGACAGGCCGCGCCGTACTCGCTCACCTCGTCGACCGCGACGCCCGCCCGCGTGAGCCGCTCGGCGAGCTCGTGCGGGCTCGCCTCGAGCGCCTGGCCCGCGGCGCCGCACAGGCTCCGGAGCCAGCCGTACGAAGCTCTCATGGCTCCTCGTCGGGGGGACCCTCGTCGTCGTCCTCAACGTGCGGTGGCCCGCCCGGGGGACCGCCCGGCGGACCGCCCGCGGGCGGCTTGCCGTCGTCCTCGAAGCTCTTCTGGTCGGCCGTCGCCCATTTCCCGGCCCAGCTGCCGAGCACGAACACCGTGCCGTCGCCACCCTCCGCCACGACGTAGCGGCTCTCGCCCTTGCTCGGCTTGCCGACCTTGAGCGTGTGGGTGCCCGCGTCGTCCTTGAGCTTGATGCGCACCACACCGCCGTTCGTCACGGCGTCATCGAGACCGGTGTCGGCGCCCTCGGCGCCGAAGTCCTCGGCGTTCAGGGTCTGCATGGCGCGCACCATGTCCTTGACCTTGTCGCCCTTGAACTTCTCCCACTTGTCGAGCGGCTTGTCGGCGAGCTTGCCCTTGTCGTCGCGCTTCTTGAAGCTCTGCGACCACTTGTCGTCGTTCTTCGAGAAGCTGAAGAGGCCGTGCTTGTTCTCGACCTCGACCGCGATGGCGTTGTCGGCCTCGAACTTCCAGATCTTCGTCTCGCGCCAGCTCTTGAGATCGCGCTTCAGCTGGAACTCCGAGTAGCCCTTCACGATGAACGCGCCGTCCTCGGCCCCGACGCGCAGCAGGCGCCCGCGGGTGCCCTGCTTGCCGAAGTAGAGGTCGAGGAACTTCTCGTCGCCCTTGTACGCGACGAAGTGGACGGCCTTGTCGTCGCCGAGGTCGTACTTGTCGTAGCTGTCGGCGCGGCTCGTCACCGCCTCGGTGAGCTCGAGCTTGTCGAGGCTGTCGAGCATGCTCTTCACGTTGGCGGCGTTCGCGGGCGCCGTGAGCGGCGCCGTGAGCGCCCACTCGTCGACGTCTTTGTCGCCCTCCTTCTTCGTGCCCTTCTTCTGGAGCGCGACGTCGCCCTTCTCCTTGTTCTTCACCTCGAAGCGGGTGATGGCGGCGATGTCGTCCTTCGTCACCTTCAGCTTCGGCAGTGCGCTCGGCGCCGCGGCGGCACCCGAGCCGCTCGCCGCGGGCTGCTCGCGCGCCGCGGAGGCGCGGCTGTCGCCCTTCAACACGAAATAGGTCGCGCCTGCGAGCGCGGCCAGGAGGGCTGCCGCGATGTAGACCTTGTGCTCCGTCTTCATGGCCATGGCGATTTCAACCGGCACTGGGGCGGTGCGATCTGGCGCACGTTGGCCCCGTTCGAGCGTGGAGAAACGGGTGCGAGCGAGGCGCCGTCCGGCGGACCGAGCGACGCCGCGCCGCGGCGACGGGCTAGAACACGACGGCGCGCTTGCGGCGCAGCGAGCGCAGCCACCAGCGGAGCAGCCCGAGCGCGGCGAAGAGCAGCGGCGGCACCGCAATGACCGCCGCCGTGACCTTGTTCTTCAGGGACTCGCGCGCATTCGTGTACTCGTCCTTCTTGCGCTGCGCCTCTTCGGCGCTCTCGTTCGGGTCGCTCACCGGCTGCTCGAGGTCACCGTAGGTGAGCGGGCTCGAGCTGATGAGCTTGGCGCTCACCGCGACGAGGTCGCTGTCGCCGGACATCCAGTCCACGATGTTCTTGAAGGCGAGGATGGTGGGCGTCAGGTACTCCTGCGCGTAAGGCAAGGACAGCTGCTGGAGCTGCTTGTCGCCGCCGATGGAGCCCATCATCTGCATCTGCGGCGGCATCGGGGGCGGGTTGCCCGCCCGCGCCAGCGGATTGGCGAGGAACTGCCCGCTCGCGACGACGAGCAGGCGCGCGCGCGCCGCCGCATTCGGGGGCTTGATGTGCTCGTCGTCCTTGCCCGTGAAGGCGCTCTTGAAGTTGCCCTCGCCCGACACGGCGATGGCGCGCATGCCGCGGTCGCCCTTCGGCTGCATGCCGCGGCCCTGGAGGGCGGCCACGACGTCGAACTGCACCTCGCTGCCGTCGTCGACGGTGGCGTTCTTGCTCGACCGAGCGATGACCTTGAACTCGACCTCGGGCTGCGCCTCGTTGTGCAGGGCGAGGCTGGAGGGATAGGGGAAGGCGAGCGCCTCCATGCGGAAGAAGCCCACGAAGCTCGCGTCCAGAGCCTGCTCCTCGTCGCGCGCGCCGGCCTGGTGCTGCGCCAGCGTCACACCGACGAGCGGCACCGCGAGCACGCGACCTCCCATGCGCAGGCCGACCTGCGCCGGCCGGCCCCAGTCGACGACGGCCTCGTTCTTCATCTCGACGCCGTAGCCCGTGAGGAGCTTGTCGAGGCCGTGCAGGTTGAGCTCGGCCTTCATGCTCGCCTCGGAGGACTTCATGTTCACCGCGCCCGCGAACAGCACGAGCGATTTGTCGCCGCGCATCAGGAACTCGTCGATGCGACGCAGCTCCTTGTCGGTGTAATCCTTGCCCGGCTGCGTCACGATGACGCCCTTCAGCTCGGGGTCGATGGTGGCGTCGCCGTTCTGCAGATCCACCTCGGCGATCTCGTAGAAGGGGAAGGCGCGCTCGAGGATGCCCTTCATGTTGTGCTGGCCCTGCTCGGGCGGCACGAGGTTCGCGTCGGAGAGCTTGATCTCCTCCTTGCCCGTGATGACGCCGACCTTCTGCTTCAGGCCGTCGGCGTTGTCGCGCACCTCGCGGATCTTGTTCGTGATCCAGAACTCCAGCCCCTGGTCCGCCTGACCCGGCGCGAGTAGCGGGATCTGGTCCTTGCCCGCGCCGTAGCGGAACACGATGCCCATGAAGTCGCCCTTGAGCGCCTCGGGACCGGTGAGCTCCTTCGGCTTCAGGGGATAGGGCGAGAGCTGCTCCTCCTCGGCCTTCTTGCGGTCGTCCTCGGTCTTGGCTTCCTTGATCTCGAACTTGAAGCACGGCTCGTTCGCCGTGGGGCGGCGCTGGTCGGGGCCGCAGTTCTGCTGGCTCGCGGCCTCGTACTCGCGCAGCAGGTTGGTGACGTCGTCGACGAAGGTGTTGAGCTCGGGCGTCCCGCGCGTCACCCAGAAGTCGACGTCCATGGGCTGCGACAGCCCCTCGTGCACCAGGTTCTTCGACCCCTTGGAGAGCGTGAAGCGCTCTTCCTTGGTCATGTCGATGCGCTTGTTGGTCGCGAAGGCGAGCAGGTTGACGACGACGACGATCGCCGCAACCACCACCAGGTAGACCCAGGAGAGGGCGGCCGTTCTCGATTTGCGTTCCATGGCTGTCTATCTCCTCAGGCCCACTTGCGCCGCTCGAGGGCGAAGAACGCGCCGATGAGGCAGCCTCCCCCGATGCTCAGGAAGTACACGACGTCGTGCGTGTTGATCATGCCCTTGCGGAAGCTCTCGAGCCGCCCGTCGAAGCTGATGAGCGAGGCCGCCCGCTGGGCGCCCTCGGGCAGCCAGTCGACGGACAGGTCGCCGCCGAACAGGTGCAGGAGGAAGAGCAGCGACACGGTGACGAGCAGAGCGATCATCTGGCTCTCGGTGATCGACGAGATGAGCAGGCCGAGCGCGACCGCCGCCGTCGAGTGCACCACGAGACCGAGGTAACCGCTCAGCACCGGGCGCCAGTCGAGCGCACCGAGCTTCCACGGGAACACGAACATCATGATGGGGTAGAGGGCCGAGGCCGCGATGAGCACGAGCACGAGGCTCCACGCTCCCAGGAACTTGCCCAGGATGACCTCGCGGTCGCGCACCGGGAGCGTGATCAGCATCTCGAGGGTGCCGCTGCGCTTCTCCTCGGCGACGAGGCGCATCGTGATGACCGGCACGATCAGCCAGGCCAGGCCGCGCGCGGTCCACTTGAACATGTTGGTCAGGTCCGCGCGGTTGACCTTGAAGAAGGTGAGGTCGCCGACGAGGAACACCGCGAAGCCCAGCATCACGAGCGAGAGACAGATGACGATGTAGGCGAGCGGAGCGTCGAAGTAGGAGCGAAACTCTCGTTTCGCGATGGTCAATGTGGAGCGCATGATGGGGTCGCTTGCTGTCCTTGATGAGTGTCGGAGGGAGGGCGGAACGACCGCCGGCGGGTAGCGCCGCGGTCAGCCGGGCCGCGGGGTCGTGCGCGCCGGGCTCACCCCCGGGACACGGCACCCACGGCCGTCGGGATCACCTGGCGCGGCCCTTGGCACCGCGCTTCTCGCGCGGCTCGGGCTCGGGCTCCTCCTCCTCTTCTTCTTCGGCGTCTTCGTCTTCGTCGTCGGGTTCGTCTTCGTCCTCGACGTCCGCGTCGGCCTTGGCTGGCTCGGCTGCCTCGTCGTCCTCGTCCTCGTCCTCGTCGCCCTCGGGCTCCGCGGCGGCGCTCGGCTTCGCCGCCGCCTTCGGGCGCGCGGGCGCCTCGTCCTCTTCCTCGGCGCCGCCCTCGTCCTCTTCGTCGTCGGTCTCGGCGGTGCGCAGGGGCCGGCCGCGGTCGAGCCTCTCGTCGGCGAGTGTGAGCGACCGGAACACGTCCTCGAGCTTCTGCACGTCGCGGCGCATCTCGAGCATGAGCCAGCCCCGCTGCACCACCAGCTCGAACAGATCGGGGCGGAAGTCGACGTTGGCCGGGCCGAGCAGGCTGAAGCGGTGGGCCTGGTCGTCGGTCGGCAGTTCCTTCACCTGGGTCGCACCCTTGATGGACTCGAGCGCGCGCTGCACCTCGAGGGCCGTCGGCGGCTTCGCGTTCGGGTCCTTGCGGTAGTTGGCGCCACCGCCGAGCATGCGCTGCTCGTGAACGGTCACGGTGTACCGCACCCGTCCGCCGCGCGCGCGCACCTCCTCGAGATCGCCGTCCGCCACGACGCGCCCCTTCGAGACG
The DNA here is from genome assembly GCA_016212965.1 of Myxococcales bacterium. Taxonomy (GTDB): domain Bacteria; phylum Myxococcota_A; class Polyangia; order Polyangiales; family Polyangiaceae; genus JACRDA01. The sequence goes on along the minus strand of JACRDA010000354.1, from coordinate 73,111 downwards.
ATGATGGCGCGCGCGCACGCCTCCTCGACCTCGGCCAGGTTGTGCGTCGACAGGATGACCGTGCGGTCTTTGCCGATCTCCTTGATGTAGCGCAGCACCTCGGCCTTCTCGTTCGGGTCGAGGTCGCTCGTGGGCTCGTCGAGGATGAGGATGCGCGGGTTGTGCACCAGCGCCTGCCCCAGACCCACGCGCTGCCGGTAGCCGTGCGACAGCGTGCGGATCTCCTTGTTGAGCACCGCCGCCAGACCGCAGACCTCGACCACGCTCTTCATGGTCTTGTTGAAGGTCATGTGGTCGAGCTGCCGCATCTCGGCGACGAAGCGCAGGTACTCGATGACCGACATCTCGCCGTACAGCGGCGCGCGCTGCGGCAGGTAGCCGAGCGAGCGCCGCACCGCGAGCGGGTCGTCGAACACGTCGAAGCCGTTGACCCGCGCGGTCCCGGCAGTCGCCGAGATGTAGCAGGTCAGGATACGCATGGTCGTCGACTTGCCGGCGCCGTTCGGGCCCAAGAAGCCGACGACCTCACCGCGCCTCACCTTGAAGCTCACGCGGTCGAGGGCGCGGAAGCTTCCGTAGCTCTTGGTGAGGCCAGTCGCCTCGATCAAAACGTCGCTAGCCAATCGAACCTCCGAATGCACCGTCACGCCTGCCGAGACGTGCTCGAGCCGAGCGCCAGAGCGGCACCCGCGCCGCGTGGGGCGTCCTGCCCCTCTCAAGAGCGGGCGGTGCCGACGTGGATCGAACACGATCCACTGCGGCGGCGCGCATCGTATACATCATGGCGGTGCTGTCAACGGGAGGACCGGGCGCCCGGCGCCCGGTCGACCCCGCAGACGGCGCCTGGCCGAGCGGGGACGGCGCAGGGAACCCGTCGAACGGCGGGATTATTCCGCGCCTGCGTCGGCGCCCGTGGGCGGGCTTTGCGCGGCGCCTGGCGTTGACCCGCGCCGGGGCCGGGACTACGTGCGGCGGTCGTGAGCCTCGTGGTCCAGAAGTACGGCGGCACTTCCGTCGGTTCGGTCGACCGCATCCACAACGTGGCGGCGCGCGCGGTCGCGGCCCAGGCGGCGGGCAACGAGGTCGTGCTCATCGTGAGCGCCATGGCGGGCGAGACCAACCGCCTGCTCGACCTCGCGCGGCGCGTGACCGAGCTGCCGGACCGGCGCGAGCTCGACGTCATCGCCGCGACGGGCGAGCAGGTGTCGTCGGCCCTCGTCGCGATGGCGATCCAGTCGCAGGGCGGCAAGGCGCGGAGCTTCCTCGGCCACCAGCTCAAGATCCGCACCGACAGCGCCTTCACCTCGGCGCGCATCCTCGCCATCGACGCCGAGGCGCTGCGCCAGAGCCTGAAGCACGGCTCGATCGCCGTCGTGGCGGGCTTCCAGGGCGTGGACGACGCCGGCAACATCACGACCCTGGGGCGCGGCGGCAGCGACACGAGCGCCGTCGCGGTCGCGGCCGCGATCCGCGCCGACGTGTGCGAGATCTACACCGACGTCGACGGGGTCTACACCGCCGACCCGAACGTGTGCCCGGGCGCTCGCAAGATCGAGCGCATCAGCTACGAAGAGATGCTCGAGCTCGCCGCGCTCGGCGCCAAGGTGCTGCAGCGGCGGAGCGTGGAGGTAGCGATGAAGTACGGTGTCCCCATCCACGTGCGCTCGTCCTTCTCGGACGCGCCCGGGACCTGGGTGGTCGGCGAGGAGGCGGGGCTCGAGAGCGTCGTCGTGACCGGCGTGACCAGCGACAAGAGCGAGGCGCGGGTCATGCTGGTCGCGGTAGAGGACCGGCCCGGGGTGGTGGCGACCATCTTCGGCGCGCTCGCGGCCGAGAACATCTCGGTCGACATGATCATCCAAAACGCCTCGAGCGACGCGACCGGGCGCACCGACGTCACCTTCACCGCCGCCAAGAGCGAGCTCGACCGCGTCGACAAGGTCGTCCAGGCGGTCGCCGAACAGGTCGGCGCGCGCGAGGTGCGCTTCGAGCGCGACATCGCCAAGGTCAGCATCGTGGGCCTGGGCATGCGCTCGCACGCCGGCGTCGCCGCGCGGATGTTCGACATCCTCTTCCGGGAGGGCATCAACATCCAGGCCATCGCGACGAGCGAGATCAAGGTGAGCTGCATCGTGGCCGCGAAGTACGCCGAGCTCGCCGTCCGCGCCCTCCACGACGGCTTCGGCCTCGACCGGCCGACGACCACCGGCTGAGTGACGCCGCGAGCCGCGCGCGCCGCCCAGCCACCCGCTCTGCCCGCGCGCAAGCGTGCAAGCGGAAGCACACAGTGCTACAGGGGCGCGGCCGCCTGAGTTACGCTAGCGCAAGCGTGCCCGCACGTTCGATGCCGCCGGCGGATGGACCGCCCGGCGGGCGTCACGCGCGAGCCGCGCTTGGCATCGCTTGGAGGAACCCATGACCCGAACCCGCATCCTGTATCTGCTCGGCGCCCTCGTCGCCGTGCCTTCCCTCTTCGCCGCCGCGGCCAGCGGCTGCGCCACCAAGAACGAGGGCACCGGCGGCACCGGCGGAGCGACGCACACGACGAGCTCCACGACGACCACCGGCACCGGGGGCACCGGGACGGGCGGCACGGGGACGGGCGGGGACATCACCTGCGGGGTCGGTGCGGTCAGCGCCACGATCCAGGACGTCACGCAGGGCACGGTCGGCGTCGGCATCGACGTGAGCATCACGGGCGCGGTCGTCATGTCGCAGAAGTTCGTCATCGACGGGACGCTGAGCGCGGGGCAGCCGTGCCTGTGGGCGGTGTTCGTGTCGGCGCCCGGCCTCACGACGACGGCTCCCAACACGGGCATTCTCGTCCTGTCCTACGGCAACCCGGCCACCGTGCCGGACGGCGGCACGCAGGCGTACTGCCCGCTGCTCGAGCAGGCGCCCGCGGGCGACGCGATCCCGGACGACATCCAGCCGGGCGACGTCGTCGACATCGTCGGCGAGACCGACTACCACCTCTTGCAGAACTGCGCGAGCGAGCCGAACGGCTCTCAGGTGGAGCAGTTCCAGATCGCCAAGGCCTGCCGGTTCCAGAAGACCGGCGTGGCCACGCCGCCCACGCCGGCCGTGGTGTCCGCCTCCGACTACGCGACCTTCGCCGACCAGACGACCGCGGCGCGGTCGTTCCACGACGACTGGGGCGGCGTGAAGGTGCGCCTCGCGAACGTGAACGCGACCGACACCGGCAACACCGGCAGCGCCGTCGGCCAGTACGGCGTCATCACGCTCGACGAGGCCGGCATGTCCGTCGGCGATATCTACTACGAGGGCTACTTCGCGCCGTTCCAGCCCTGCAAGGCGAGCGCCGTCTTCGACGTCACGCCGGGCGCCACCCAGAACTTCGCGTTCATCGATGGCTTCCACCACATGGACTACTGCACCTGGGGCCTGTCGGTGAACGACAAGTGCTCCGACTTCAGCCCGCAGAGCAACGACTGCACCGCGGCGAGCTGCGCACCGTACTGACGCAACACCGAGGCCGGCCGAGCGGCCCGACTTGACCGATGTCACGAGCCGCGGGCTTTCCCGCGGCTCGTGGCTTTTTGTGCTTGTGTCGGGGCGCCTTTATCGATAACGACTTTCATCATGAATATCACCAAGGCCCTTCGCCGGGCCCTGTCGACCGCGTGCAGCGGCGCCGCGCTGCTCGGCGCCGCGCTGCTCGGGCCCGCGAGCGCGAGCGCCAACGAGCGCCACTTCACCTACACCTACGAGAGCGCCGCTCTGCCCGAGGACGCGCTCGAGCTCGAGCTCTGGACGACCAGCCGCATCGGCCGCGAAGAGCGCTACATTCGCTTCGACAACCGCCTGGAGCTCGAGATCGGCTTGAGCGACAGGCTGCTCACGGCGTTCTACGTCAACACCGAGGCCAAGGTGTCGGGGACCGGGGACGAGACCGAGACCGAGTACGCCTTCGCGGGCGTGTCGTCCGAGTGGAAGTACAAGCTGAGCGACGCCTCGGCGGACGCGCTCGGGAGCGCGCTCTACGGCGAGGTGACCTTCGGGCCCGAGGAGCTCGAGCTCGAGGCCAAGGTCATCCTCGACAAGCGCGCCGGCGACGTCTTGCTCGCGCTCAACGCCGTGGGCGAGCTCGAGGTGAAGGACCTCGGCGACGCGAACGAGCTCGAGCCCATCGTCGAGGTCGATCTCGCGGCGACGTACTTCATCACGCCCGCCGTCTCGCTCGGCCTCGAGCTCCGCAACCACACCGCCCTGCCCGAGGGGGAGCTCGAGCACAGCGCCTTCTACCTCGGGCCGACCGCGGCGTGGCGCATGGGGCCGGCGTGGGGTGCCCTGTCGGTGCTCGGCCAGATCGGCGCCGTCCTGCCCAAGGAGAACGAGGCGGGCGACCGAGAGGGCGTCCACTTCGCGCGCGACCTCGCCCACGCCGAGGCCGTGAACGCGCGCTTCCTGCTCGGCCTTTCGCTGTGAGCGCGCCGGGTCGCCTCGCCCTCGGCGCGGCCGCGCTCGCGCTCGCGGCGCTCGGCGCCTGCGCCGGGTCCCTCCCCTCGCCCACCACCGCGGACGCGACGCGCGCCGGGGTGAGCCTCGAGCGGCTGACGGCCGGACGGGGCCGCTACGTCGCCAAGTGCTCGAGCTGCCATGCGCCCTTCGCGCCCACCGAGCGCACGGCGGACGAGTGGCATCGGGCGCTCGACGACATGGCCGACGAGGCCCACCTCGCGGCGTCCGATCGCGAGCTCATCGGGCTCTATCTCCGCAGCCTGGCCCGGCGCTAGAGGCAAGGCTCGCGCGGTCCGCGAGGAACGGCGGGGGCCGCTGGCAAGACCGACCACGTCCGGGGTAGTCTGCGCCCTAGCATGGCCGCTCCGAGCCCGCCCCACGCGCGCGTGCTGCTCGCACACCGCAACGCCCTCGTCGCGCTCGCGCAGCAAGTGGCGCGCGATCAGACCGGCGCGGTACTGTCGACGGCGCTCGAGGTGCTGGTACCGGTGGTCGGGGCCGTCGGCGGCCTCTGCTACCGGGCGCGCGCCGAGGGGCTCGCGCTCGTGAGCGACCACGGGGTGCCGCGCAAGGCCAAGCCGTGGCTCGCGCACCTGCCGAGCGGCGACGAGCGCTGGTTCGTGGCTCAGCGGGTGGCGCAGTCGCTGCGCTACGAGGTCGAGGACCTCGGGCAGCCAGCCGTGCAGGAGCACGCCTCGCGCCTGGCGCTCCTGCAGGGGGGCTGGCGCGTGCTCGCGGCGGCGCCGATCGTGATCGGGCGCAAGCTGCTCGGGCTGCTCGTGGTGGCCGCCGGGGACAAGACGGCCTTCGACCCGGACACGCGCCTGTTGCTCGACAGCGCCTGCAGCATCGTGGGGCTAGCCCTGGCGCGGGAGCGCGAGCTCGAGCGCGAGCGCGACGAGCGGCTGCACGAGACGCGCACGGCACAGCTCGCGACCATCGGCCTGGTCGCCTCGACGGTGGCCGGCGAGCTCGCGAGCCCGCTCGCCGGGCTCGAGCTCCAGCTCGAGGAGCAGCTCGCGCTCGTCGAGGTCCTGCGGCGCCGCCACGGCCCCGACGACGAGGAGCTCGCGGAGCTGCACTCGCTCACCGGGGACATCGCGGCGGGCACCCATCGCATGCAGGACGTGGTCCACCGCCTGCTCGCTCTGTCGCGCGAATCGGCGCTCGAGACGCTCGAGCTCGGCGCGGTCGTCGAGGGGAGCGTGGAGCTGGCGCGGCGTTCCCTCGCTGCGCGCGGCCTCACGGTCGAGCTACGCCGGGCGGGCGCGCCGTGCTTCATCGCGGGCCGCGCCGAGAACCTCCACATGCTGGTGCTGCAGCTCCTGCTCTACGCGGCCCAGGAGTGCGAGGTGGAGCGCCTGCGCGCACCGTGCATCGTGGTCGAGCTGCGCCACGAGGGCGACCGGCTGCTGCTCAGCGTCGAGAGCCCCGCCCACACCGAGGTGCGCCCGCAGGCGTTCGACGCGTTCTACCTGCCGGGGCGCCGCCCGGAGGGGCGCGGTCCGAGCTTCGATCTCGCGGTCGCCAAGCAGATCGTGCTCTCGCACAACGGCCACATCGAGGTCGGCGCGAAGGATCGGCGTGCTCCGCATCTGCGCGTGGTGCTTCCGGCCGCATCCGCGGGCGCGCGGTCCGCGCGGCGCATCTCCTCGAAGCCCCCGCGCTCGCTACCACCGGTCGGGCCGCTGCCGCTCGTCGTGTGGATCGACGACGACGAGCCGTTCGTGCGCAGCGTGCGGCGCTGCCTGAAGGCGGCCGAGACGCGCACGGCGGCCTCGCTCGGCGAGGGGCGGCGCTTGCTCGCGGAGCTCGAGCAGACGCCGGCGTACGTGTTCTGCGCCGTTGCGCTCCCCGATGGGTCGGGGCTCGATCTGCACCGGGACGTCGCCCCGCAACTGGCACGGCGCTTCGTGTTCCTCGTCGACGGGGTCATGCCCGCGGAGGTGGCGAGCTACCTCACGGCCTCCGGCTGCCCCACGCTCATCCGACCCATCGGGCTCGAGGAGGTCACCGCCTTGCTCGACGGTGCTTCCGATCCCGAGCGACGGCCGGTCGCCGCGCCCACACTCTCGGTGCCCCCGACCGCCGAGGCGTCCACGCCGCGCCAGGGTCGGGGCGACGGCGTGCGCGAGCTCGAGAGCGAGGACGCGACCCGGCCCACGGATCCGCCGGCCCGACCGAGCGAGCCGCGCGCTGCCTCGGCGCGCCGCCGCCCCACCCCCGCTCCCACCACGCCATCGCCGTCGAGCGCCTCGCTGCGCGCCCGAGCGGAGCGGCCCACGGCGCCCCAGCGACCCCGCGTGGTGGTCGACGACGGCGGCACCCCGCACTTCGGCACCGGGCGCGGCTCGTCGCCCGAGCGCGAGGGGAGCGCAGCCGCGGACGCGCCGGCCGTGCCGTCGAGCCCCGGGGCGAACCCCGTGACGCAGCGCAGTGCCGACGACGACGCCCCCACGCCTCCGCCCCGTGTGCGGCGCCCGCCGCGGGACGAGCGCGACGTCACGACCGTGCCGCCGCCGCGCGGCAACCGCCGGGGCTGATGGGCCGCTCGCCGCCCGGCGCTCGGGTGCTGGGCGCAGGTCGGCGCTAGTACCCCCAGACGTACTCCAGGCGCGCGGTCGCCAGGATCATCTGCACGGGCGTCCGCGGCGACGTGCCGAGGGCGAGCACGCGGTAGCGCCCCTCGAGGCCGACCGAGAGCTCGGGGATCGGAAGGTAGGCGATGCCGAAGGGGATCTCGAAGGCGAGGTTCGGATCGTGGAGCCGCTCGCCGCTCGCGGCGCCGGTGGGCGGCTGCACCACGTCGGCGAAGCCGAGGGCGAGCCCGAAGTAGGGTACCCACTCGAGGATGTCGAGCACGTACTGCGCGCCCACCGTGCCGGACCACACCGTCGCCGCGTGGTGCGGGAGCCCTTCCGGCGGCACGGGCGCGTCCTCGGGCAGCGGCTCGGCGACCGAGAAGCCGAGCACGTCGACGTTCACGCGCAGATCGAAGGCATCCGAGAGGCCGTATGCGAGGTGGGCACCCCCCCCGAAGCCGTGCGTCGCGCCCGCCACGGGAAAGGGCGCGAACACGTATCCGAACGTGCCGCCCACGTGCCACTGGCGCTCGTACGCGTGGGCCGGGCGCGCGTGGCCGACGATCGCGAGGCAGGCCGCGCCGAGGAGGAGCTGAGCCGGACGCATGCCTGTCCACCCTAGCCCGACGCGGCCGCGGCGACACGGGCGGAACGGTCGGGCGCCCCTTTTCCGTCGCGTCGCGACCGTGCCGCGAAGGTCAGTAGCGCAGCGCCTGGAAGAGCTCGGCGCGCGCGGGGTCCGAGGCCTCGCGCGCGAGGGTGCGGTAGGTCTCGGTCCAGATCGCGGCAGCGGCAGCGTCCCCGCGCAAGCGCGCCGCCACCGCCCGCGCGAAGGCGTGCGCCCGCAGGCCGAGCGCGCCGAGGTCCACGGCCACGAACGCGTCGAGCCACGGCTCGACCTCTGCCGGCTCGTCGACGAGCGCGGCGGCGCAGGCGAGGTAGCTCCCGAGCGCGGGCGGCGCGTCGCCGCGGCGCCGCAAGAGGGCGTAGCGGTACGAGCGCCACTCGGCACCCGAGCCGGCCCGCATCCGACGCCAGGCCGCCTGGGCGGCCTCGAGCCGCTCGCGGCGCACGCCCGCCTCCGACATGGCCAGGGGACCGACGAAGGGGGGAAGGTCGACCGCGCCGGCGAGGCTCTCGCCGCCAGCCGGCGGCAGCACGCAGCTGCCGAGCCAGCCGAGCCGCTCGCGCGCGGCCGCCGTCCGCTGGCTCTCGGGCGCGGCGTCGGCGGCGCGCGGCGCCTCGAGTCCCTGGGCGATGGCGCGACTCACGTCTTCCATGCGGCCCGCCCCGGGCTCGCGCGACCCCACGTGTCCGATCTCGGCGACGATCTCGGCCCGCAGCGCCGCCATGGGTGCGCGCTCGGCGCCAGGCTCACCCCCGAGCAGCTCGAGCGCCGCGGGCAGCTCGCCCGTGAGGTAGGCCGCGAGCGCCTGCGCGAGGCGCGCACCGTCCGGCCCGAGCGCATCCCCGGAACGCCCCGCGTAGGCCCGCGCGACCGGCCCGTTGCCGCGGATGGCGAAGGCGCGAGCCGCACCGAGCGCGAGCCGCGCCGCGACCGGCCCGAGCTCGGCGTGCTCGCGCGCCATGCGGACCACGGCGTCCGCGGCGGACGCCCAGCGCTCGGCCGGAACGAAGGGCTCGTCGCGCGCCGGAGTCAACCAGTCGAGCGGCGCGGCGCCGAGCTCGCGCGGGACCTCGCCCTCCGCCGGCGTGACGAGTGCACGCACGCGCTCTGCCTCCGTCAGGTAGGGCAGCACGCTCGCGGCGAGCGCGAGCCGGTGGCGCAGCGCTTCGCCCGAGCCGAGCGTCGCGAGGATGTCCGCCACGCGCTCGTGCACCGTCGGCCGCTCCCCGCAGCGCGCTGCCTCGGCGGCGGGGTCGCAACCGTCCGCGCGCTCGGCGAGCCGCAGGCGCAAGACGGCGCGCTGCTCGACGTGGTCGAGCGGCCCTCCGCCCTCGCCGCTCGGTAGCGGGGGCGGGGCCGTCGCGCTCCGCGCGGCGCACGCCTCGACGAGCCCGCGGGCCCCACCGTACGCACGGGCGAAGTTCGCCTTGCGCTTGCGTGCCCAGAGGTCCTGGATGCCGACGAGCGCCGGCAGGCCGCGCTCCACGTCGCCGTACGCGCAGAGGACGGCGCCAACGGCGAGCTCGAGCTCGTCCGCGTCGCGGCCGAGGTTGTCGGCCGCGAGGCGCACGGCATCGGAGCTGCGACCGCGCGCCAGCGCCCAGTCGAGGGCCCGGCGGGCGGTGTACCAGTGGGGGAAGGGGCCCTCGTGGGCCACGAGCCCGCGGTGGTCACCCAGATCGGCCGCGAGATCGAAGGGGTCCGGGGCGGGGATCATCGGCCCGAGCTCGTCGAGGCGAAGGCGCGCCGTCCCGGCGTCGAGCTCGGTGGCCGCCACACGCACGGCCTCGCGCGCGGCGTCGAGGTGCTCGGGATCGGGGTGCCCGATCGCGGCGTCCACGTAGCGCGCGACGGCCATCCGCACCGTGATCTCCTCGACGAGCCACCGAGCAGCCCGGCGCGTCCAGGGCGCCCGGAGGGGCAGCCACAGGCGCGCGGCGAAGCGTTCGCAGTCCGGCAGCATTTCGCCGCGGGGCGCCTCGATCGACGCGAAGCACGCCGTGGCGGCCGCCCGCACCGAGCGGTAGACGAGCACGGTCGCGAGGCCGAGCGCCGTCGCGAGCACGAAGGCGCTCGCCGCGACCCAGGTGAGCACGCGCCGCACGCGCCGCCGGCGGGACCACCGCGCCGTCACTTCGGCGTGGGTCGGTCCGCTCCACCCGGGCGGCGCGCCCGAGGAGCCACGCCGAAGCCGTACCCGCAGCCTGTGCCAGAGCCGGAGGTCCATCGGGCGTCGCTCAGCCCACGGGCCTGGCCGTCACGGCGCGCAAGATCCGCCGCTGCGCGAGCGCGAACACGGCGAGCACGGGCAGGGAAAGGACGGCGTTGCCGGCCATGAGGATGTGCCAGCGGCTGCCCGTGCCCTGCTCGCGCAGGAGCGCGATGCCGAGGGGCAGGGTCCGCACGCTGTCGTCCGTGGTCATCATGAGGGGCCAGAAGTAGTCGTTGTAGTGGAAGACGAAGCTGAAGAGAAACAGCGCCGTGAGGGTCGGCCCGAGCATCGGGCCGAGCACCCGGTAGACGATGTAGAGCTCGCTCGCGCCGTCGAGCCGCGCGGCCTCGATGACCTCGTCGGGCACGGCCAAGAGCGCCTGGCGCACCAGGAACGTGCCGAGCGCGCTCACACCGAAGGGCAGCACCAGCGCCGCCATGGTGTTCACCCAGCCGATGGGGCCGAGCATGGTGAACACGGGCACGAAGGTGACCTGGGCCGGGATGACGAGACACGCGAGGACGAGGCCGAAGGCGAGCCGCCGGCCCGTGAAGTGCAGCTTCGCGAGCGCGTAGCCCGCCGGCAGCGCGAGGGCGATCTGGAGCAACGCGATGGCGAGCGCCATCGCGAGCGTGTTGCCGAGGTAGCGCAGCACCGGGACGGCGCGGAACACCTCGCGGTAGGCCTCGAGATGGATGGACGACGGCAGCGGGTAGGCCGGCGCCGAGACGATCTCGGGCAGGGTCTTGAGCGACGTGAGCACCATCCAGGCGTAGGGCGCGAGCCACACCACGCCCGCGAGGACGAGCACCGCGTGCGAGGCCACGCGGGACGGGTTGGCGCGCAGCGCGAGTGCCAGACGGAAGAGAAATCGCAGGAGGCTCATGCCTGCGCTCCGCGCCGAGCCGACAGGCGCCAGGCCCAGAGCTGCAGGCCGGTGAGGCCGATGAGCAGGAGGAAGAAGACGACCGTGAGCGCGCTCGCCTTGCCGACCCGCAGGTTCAGGAACACCTGCTCGTAGATCGCGTAGACGAACACGGTCGTGGAGCGCACGGGCCCGCCCTGCGTCATGACGCGCACCACGTCGAAGGCCTGGAAGGAGAGGATGAGGCTCGTCGTGCCGACGAAGGCGGCCGTCGGGCGGAGCAGCGGCCAGGTGACGTGCCAGAAGCGCCGCCACGGACCCGCGCCGTCGAGCGCCGCCGCCTCGAGCACCGGTCGCGGGATGTCCTGCAGGCCCGCCAGGAAGATGACCATCGCGTAGCCGGCGACCTTCCACACGGTGACGAGCGCGAGCGCGATGGGCGCCCACGTCGGATCCGACAGCCAGGCGGGCGAGCGCAACCCGAGCGCGCGGAAACCCGCCGCGACGACGCCGTTCTCGCCGTCGAGGATCCACGTCCAGAGCAGGGCGACCGCGACCCACGACACGACGTAAGCGCTGAAGACGGCGCCGCGCACGAACGCGTACACGAGGCCGCGCCGGTTGAGGGCGAGCGCGAGCGCGATGCCGAGCACGACCGACAGCGACACGACGACGGCGCTGTAGGCAAGCGTGCGCAAGAAGACGGCCACGAGCTCGCCGCTCGCCGCGAGCTCCCGGTAGTTGTCGGTGCCGACGAAGCGCGGCGGCGTGAGCAGATCCCACGCGAAGAAGCTCTGGTAGAGCGCGCGCCCGAGCGGGTAGAGGAAGAACACCCCCAGCGTGGCCAGGGTCGGCAAGAGCAAGAGATACGGATCCCTGCGGTGCGCGGGTCTCACGTGCCCCCCACGAGCGCCCGGGCCTCGGCGAGCAGCGCCCGGGCGTCGCGCGCGCGGAGCACGGCGTCCTCGAGCCGCGGCTGGATGATCTCGCGCTGCCAGCGGAAGAGCTCCGCGTGCCAGGGCCAGGGTCGCGCCGCGGCCACCGCCTCGACCGCGACCCGGTGGTTCGGGTGCTCGCGGAAGAAGCCGCCCGCCTCGAGGTCGGCGAGCCCGCGGCGCGACACGGGCAGGTAGCCCGTGGAGGTCGCCCAGTAGCTCGCCTGCTCGGGCGCGAGCATGAAGCGCAGGAACGCGAGCCCCGCACGCTTGCGCGCCGGGCTCACGGGCACGCCGGGCGTGGGCCGCGGCATCACCCACATCGTGCCGCCCGTGGGCACCGCCGGGCGCTCGCCCGCGGGCAGAGGCGCCGCGCGCACCTGGAACTTCGCGTTGTCCTCGAGGTAGCGGACGAAGGCCGTCGAGGTCCAGATGAGCGCGACGCGCCCGCCGAGGAAGTCCGTGTTCGTGGCCTCCCAAGCGTTGTAGTCGCGGCCGGGCGGCGGCTTCATCGTGCCGTCCTCGTGCACCAGGGTCTGCCAGAGCTCGAGCGCGCGCACGCCCGCCTCGCCCCCGAAGTCGACCCGCCCGGCGGCGTCCACGAGCGCGCCCCCCGCCTGCCCGACGAGCGCGTTCCAGAACCACCAGTCGATCGGGCACTCGAAGCCCCAGCGCGTCACCGTGCCGTCGGCGTTGCGCCCGAGGAGCCGCTGCGCAGTCTGGCGGAGCTCCGGCCAGGTGGTTGGCGGCCGGAGCCCCTCGGCCGCGAAGACGTCCGCGTCGTAGTAGGCGATCGGCACCGAGCGGTTGAAGGGCAGAGCGTACACGGCGTCCGGGCCGCCGGTGTAGCTGCCCTGTTGCGAGAGCTCGGGGACGAGATCCGCGAGAACGTCGGCGCCGACGTCGTCGAGCGGCTCGAGCGCGCCGGCCTCGACCAGGTACGGCACGATCTCGCCGACCACGTGGCTCACGGTGGGGGTGGCGCCGGCGAAGGCCGCCGTGCGCAGCTTGGCGAGCCCCTCGAAGTAGTCGCCCTGGTAGACCGCGTGCACGCGAATCGCGTCCTGCGCGGCGTGGAAGCGCTCGACGAGCTCGAGCAGCACCTTGCGGTTGTTGCCGCCGTAGCTGAACCAGAGCGACACCGTGCGCCCGTCGTCGCGCTCGCGAGCGCAACCGCTCGCGCCACCCGCTCCGCCCGCGAGGAGCGCAGCCGCGCCGGCGGCGCCTGCGCCGAGCAGGGCGCGACGGTCGAGCGCGTCCCTCATGGTGCCTCGACTGCCTGCGCCGGCTCGGGGCGGGCGCCGGGGTGGAGCCGGCGTCCGCTGCCGGCGTCGAACCAGTGGAGCGTGCCGGGCGCGACGGCGAGCGTGGCTCGGCGGCCCACCGCGAGCGGGACGAAGCCGGGCAGGCGCGCCGACAGGCGCGTGCCGTCGGCTTCGACGTAGAGGTAGGTCTCGGCGCCGAGCGGCTCGACGGCCGTGACCCGCGCCCCTATGCGCACGTCGCCCTCGCGCTCCGGCCCGAGCCCGAGCGCCTCGGGACGCACGCCCACGACGAGCGCACCGTCGAAGGCTTGCGTGCGGAGCTCGTCGGCGAAGAGCGCCGGGAGGGGAAGCGCGAGCCCCGGTGCCCGGGCCTCGCCGGCGACGCGCTCGACGGGGACGAGGTTCATGGTCGGCGTGCCGAGGAAGCCCGCCACGAACACGTTCGCGGGCGCCTCGTAGACGGCGCGCGCGGGGCCCTCTTGCTGCAGCTCGCCCGCGCGGAGGACGACCACGCGGTCGGCCATCGTCATGGCCTCGACCTGATCGTGCGTGACGTAGAGCGAGGTCACGCCGAGCCGGCGCACGAGCGCGGCGATCTCGAGGCGAAGCTCGGCCCGGAGCTTCGCGTCGAGGTTCGAGAGCGGCTCGTCGAAGAGGAAGGCCTGCGGCGAGCGCACGATCGCCCGCGCCATCGCGACCCGCTGCCGCTCGCCGCCGGACAGCTCGCCCGGCCGCCGCCCGAGGAGCGCCTCGAGCCCGACGAGGGCCGCCGCCTCGCGCACGCGGCGCTCGCGCTCGGGGCGCGCCACGCGGCGCATCTTGAGCGGGAAGCCGATGTTGTCGCGCACCGAGAGGTGCGGGTAGAGCGCGTAGCCCTGGAACACCATGGAGACGTCGCGCGCCTGCGGCGGCACACCCGCGAGGTCGCGCCCGCCGAGGACCACCGTGCCCGTGTCCGGGGTCTCGAGGCCCGCGACGAGGCGGAGCAGCGTCGATTTGCCGCAACCGCTCGGACCCACGACGACGACGAGCTCGCCGTCGGCGACCTCGAGATCGAGCGCCGCGAGCGCTGCGGGCGGGGGCTCGCCGCGCCGACGCCCGGAGACTCGCGCGCCGTCGCCGTCGACGCGTGCGTAGCGCTTGCCGAGCCCGCGGATCGAGATCGACGCCATCGCCGCTAGATCTCGACGAGCTCGACCATGCGCGGCAGCTCGGCGGCGCGCGCGCGGAGCGCGGGGCCGGGTGCCACGGCCACCGGCACGCGCGCGGCCGCGAGCAGCTCGAGGTCGTACGCGCTGTCGCCGAACGCCGCGATGAGCTCGTGGGCGGGCCGCACCGCGCGCAGCCGCTCGATCTTGCCGTGGCCGTAGGAGAGTGGCGCGGCGAGCCCGGGCTCGACCACGCCGCCGCCCACGCGCGGCGTCACGGCGATCACGCGCTCGACCGGGATGCCCATGCGCAGCGCGGCGCGGGCCACGATGGCGAGGGGGGAAGCGGACACGAGCCACACCTCGGTGTCGTTCGCCTCGGCCCACGCGAGCACGGCCCGCAGCGGTTGTCGGAGGGCGGTCGCGAGGCCGAAGGCGTCGAGCGTGCGGTCCGCGAAGGCCTCGAGCTCGCCCGCGTCGTACCCGGCGAACACCCACGCCATCATCGCGAAGGCGTCGGCGTCGCGATACCGCCCGCTACGGTACCCGGCGTACAGGCCGGCCGCGAGCGCCGTCGGGGAGTCCGCGGCGTCGAGCGCGAGGTGAGCGGCGCGCCCCTCGGCTAGGAGCGCGTCACGCGCCGCCTCGCGCACGCCGTCGACGGCGAGCAAGCGCTCGAGCTGCGCCTCGCCGACGTCCCCGCGCCACAGGGTGCCGTCGCAGTCGCACGCCAGCATCGCGGGTCCCGTCACGCTCGCACGCTCGCGCTCGAGCTCGCGGAGGAGCTCCGCCACCGTGAGCGCCCGGAGCGGCGCCTGCCCTCGCTCGTCGGCCATCGCGCCGGGCGTAGCCGTGTGGCAGAGCGCTGTCACGAGCTAGTATCTCGTGTCGAGACCGGTCCCCATCGCGATGCACGTCCTCTTCCTCGAGAACGAAGACTCCTTCAGCTGGAACGTCGTCGACCGGCTGCCGGTCGGCCGCGAGGCCGTCACGATCGCGTCCGGCCGCGCCGTCGCAAGAGCGCCCGAGCGCCTGCGCGCCTGCGACGCCGTCGTCCTCGGTCCGGGGCCGACCGATCCCGAGCGCGCGGGCCTGGTCGAGCTCGTGCGCTTCGCCGCGGCGGAGCACAAGCCGCTGCTCGGCATCTGCCTCGGGCACCAGGCGATCGGGCTCGCGTTCGGGGCGCTGCTCGTGCGGTCGACGCCCTGCCACGGCAAGACGGCGCGCGCCGAGTTCCTGCCCTCGCGCTTCTTCGCTGCCTTTCGCGGGCCGCACACGGTCATGCGCTATCACTCGCTGTCGCTCGCCGAGGTCGTCCCGCCGCTCCGCATCGTCGCGGCAACGGAGGACGGCATCCCGATGGCGATCGAGCACGCGACGCTCCCCATCGCGGGGCTCCAGTTCCACCCCGACTCCTACGCGACGCCGGAGGGCGAGCGCATGCTCACGAGCTTCTTCGAGGCCCTGCCGTGAAGCGGTCCGAGCTCGCGGCGCGGCGCGGCTTCGCGCTCCTCGGTCGGGGCTTCGGTGCCGGGGCCACGGACTTCACGCTCGTCACGAACCTCCGGGCCGGCGCCGACGCCCCCGTGCTCTGGCTCGCGCCCTTCGAGCTCCCCGGGCGCGAGTGCCTGGCGTTCGCCGGGGACGCGCGCCCGGTCGCGCTCGAGCTCGACGTCGCGCCCGCGACGCCCGAGGTCACCCTGCACGCCGACGGGCACGCGCGCGACGTCGAGCGCATCCGCGCCGCCATCGCGGCGGGGGACGTGTACCAGGTGTGCCTCACGGTCCGGGCGAGCCTCTCCCTGGTCTCGCCCGCCGCGCTCTTCGCGCGCCTCTCGGCGGGTGGGCAGGCGCGCTTCGCGGCGTGGCTGCGCCTGCCGGGGGGCCTCGAGGTCGTGTCGGGCTCGCCCGAGCTCTTCTTCGCCATCGACGGCACGCGCGTGCGCTCGGAGCCGATGAAGGGCACGGCCGCACCCGACGCCGCGGCGGACCTCGAGGCGAGCCCGAAGGACGCGGCCGAGCTCGCCATGATCACGGACCTCGTGCGCAACGACCTCACGTCCGTGTGCCGCCCCCGCTCCGTCCGGGTCGTCGCCGCGCGCCGCACGCTCGCCCTGCCCTACGCCCTGCAGACCGTGAGCGAGATCGAGGGCGAGCTCCCTCCCCGCCCGCTGCGCGCGAGCGTCGTCGCGGTGCTCGAGGCGCTCCACCCCGGAGGCTCGGTCACGGGCGCCCCCAAAAGGGCCGCGCTCGCCATGATCCGGGCCCTCGAGCCTTCCCTGCGCGGCCCCTACTGCGGGGCGCTCGCCTTCGCCTCGGAGGGGCGCGTCCGGGCGAGCCTGCTCATCCGCACGGCGTGGCGCGAGGGCACCGGCCCGTTCACCTACGGCGTCGGAGGCGGCATCGTGTTCGACTCGGACCCCGAGCGCGAGCGCGCGGAGCTCGACGTGAAGCTCGGGGCGTTGCGGTAGGTCGATGTCGCCCGCGGGTGGGCTAGCCGACACCGACTTGCGCTCTGCGCCCTTCCCCCGCATCCTCGCACCGAACGCCCGCCACGAGGGGCCCCGAGGGTTCGCGTGCAGCCACTGCCACCACAGAGAAGCTTCTGCACCCGCTGCTACGGGGACTTCACGGGCGGGGAGCGCTACTGCCCGCGGGACGGGACCCCCCTGCTCGAGGCCCACGCCACGGCCGATCAGGCCTGGCCCGTCGACGTGCGCATCGCCGACCGTTACGTGCCGCGGCGCCTGCTCGGGACGGGCGCGATGGCGCGCGTCTACGTCGCGGACGACCTCCGGTTCGACCGCAAGGTAGCGCTCAAGATCCTCGCGCCCGAGGTCGCGGACGACGCGACGCAGCGCGAGCGCTTCCTCGTCGAGGCGCGCGCCACGATGCGCATCCGACACCCGAACGTGGTCCGCACGCACGACTGCGGCGAGGTCGATGGGGTCCCCTTCATGGTGATGGAGCTCGTGCGCGGCGAATCGCTCGACGGTCACCTGCGCCGGCTCGGGCCCATGGCCCCGTTCCTCGCCCTCGAGGTGGCGCGGCAGGCGGCGCTCGGGCTCGACGCCGTCCATGCGTCCGGGGTCGTGCACCGCGACATCAAGCCCGGGAACCTGGTCCTGCCGAGCGAGGGCGGCGCGCCCCACGGGGTCAAGCTCATCGACTTCGGCATGGCCTCTCTGCGCGAGCGCCGCATCACCGACGCCGGCACGGTGCTCGGCACGGTCGAGTACATGGCCCCCGAGCAGGTCGTCGCCGATCCGAGCGACGCGCGCACCGACCTCTACGGCCTCGGGACCGTCCTCTACCGGGCGTTCACGGGCGAGACGCCCTTCGGCGGCTCGAGCGTCGAGGACTACCTCGCCCACCAGCTCGCGAGCCAGCCCCCGCCGCCGTCGTGGCTGCGGGAGGAGCTCGGCAAAGACCTCGACGCCGTGGTCCTGACGCTGCTGCGCAAACACCCCGACAACCGCTACGCCTCGGCGGCGGACCTCGTCGCCGACCTCGATCGGCTGCTCGAGCCGACCGCCCCGCCGCCCGTGCTCGCCCCGCAGCGCGTCGAGCCCGACTGCTACCTGCCAGCGAGCGCGCTCGGTCGCGCGTACGGCCTCGCGCTCTGGGCGAAGATCGGCCGACCCGCCCCGTGGGCCTCCGCCGCCGAGGGTTGACCACGTCGCGCCGCGCACGACGCGCCGCGGCGTGGTTGCGGCGGTGATCTCCGCGCCGCGCATGTGCTAACTGCCCCCGGCAGATGCTGTACCTGCACGGCCTCGGCCACTTCCACCCAGAGAACGTCCTCTCCAACGCCTTCCTCGAGTCGCTCGACATCGGCACCACCGACGAGTGGATCCTGTCGCGCGTCGGCATCCGGGAACGGCGCACCGTGCTGCCGCTCGACTTCATCAAGGAGACGCGCTGCCGCGATCTGCGCGCCGCGCAGGAGGCCGCCGTCTACCCGAACCGCAAGACCGGCGCGCTCGCGGCGAAGATGGCGCTCGGCCGGGCCGGCGTCGAGCCCGGGCAGATCGGGCTCGTGCTCGCGGGTGGCTGCTCGCCCGACATGTGCATCCCGGCCGAGGCCGCCACCATCGCGAAGGAGCTCGGCATCGAGTGCCCGGCCATCGACTTCTCGGCGGCGTGCTCGTCCTTCGGCGCGCAGCTCCACTTCTTCTCGCACCTCGGCGACGCCGCGCCCGACTTCGGGCTCGTGGTCGTGCCCGAGAACATCACGCGCGTCGTCGACTACACCGACCGGACGACGGCGATCCTGTTCGGCGACGCCACCGCAGCGGCCGTCATCTCGACGCGCGTGCCGTCGAAGGTGCGCGTGACCCACACCTGCTTCGGCTCGGCCCCGAGCGGCGCCGACGACGTGTGGATCCGCCGCACCGGGCACTTCGGCCAGAACGGCGCGCGCGTGCAGAAGTTCGCCATCAAGCGCATGAGCGAGCTCCACCAGGCGCACCAGGAGGCGGTCGGCCCCGAGCGCCGCCCGAACCTCTACTTCATCGGTCACCAGGCGAACCTCACGATGCTGAAGAGCGTCGCGGGACGCTGCGACGTCGCCGAGGACCGGCACCTGTTCAACATCGTCCACTTCGGCAACCAGTCCTCGGCCGGCGCCCCCGCCGTCCTGTCGCAGCGCTGGGACGATCTGCGCCCCGGCGACCGGGTGTCGCTCAACGTCGTCGGCTCGGGCCTGTCGTGGGCGAGCGCGCTCTTCGAGCTCGATTGAGGAAGAAGGCGTCCGTTCCCTTCATGAAATACGACCCCGAGACGCGCACGCTCACCTTCAGCTCCGATCACGAGGTCGACGAGCTCCACCGGCAGCTCACGCTGCTCCTGCGCCACGCCCTCACCGAGGCCACGAAGACGGTCGAGGACGGCACCGCGGCGCGCGCCATCTCGCAGAGCATCCTGAAGGAGTGCGCCGCCGTCACGCGCACCATCAACACGCTGCGGCGGAGCATGACGCCCCGGGCGGGGCGCTGAGGCGCGGAGCGGCGGCGAGCGCGTCCTCAGCCGAGCGGCTGGTCGAACGACACCACGAACGACACGACGCGCCCCGGGCCCACGTTCTTCGCCCGGTGGCGCGTGCCGGGGTCGAGCACGCAGCCCTCTCCGGCCGCGACGTCGACCGCGCCCGCGTCGAGCTCGAGGCGGAGCGTGCCCTCGACCACGTAGAGCACGTGGCCCCGCACGCACACGTTCGGGTCCTCGAAGCCGGGCTCGAAGGCGAGCAGCACCACGGGCCCGGCACCCGCGACGAGCTTCTTCAGCTCGAGCGGGTGCCCGCCCGCCTGCCAGCCGAGGCCCTCGAACGGTAGCGGCGTGTACGCCACCGGCGCTCTCAGGCCTTGGCGATCTTCAGCTTCTCGACGAGCTCGGGCAGGACCTTGAAGAGGTCGGCCACGAGGCCGTAGTCCGCGATCTGGAAGATCGGCGCCTCGGCGTCCTTGTTGATGGCCACGATGACCTTGCTGCTCTTCATGCCGGCCACGTGCTGGATGGCGCCCGAGATGCCGATGGCGAAGTAGAGCTGCGGGGCCACGACCTTGCCGGTCTGACCGACCTGCAGCTCGGGGCCGCAGTAGCCGGCGTCGCAGGCCGCGCGGCTCGCTCCGACCGCGGCGCCGAAGAGGTCCGCGAGCGGATTGAGCAGGGTGTAGAACTGCTCCTTCATCGCGCGACCGCCCGAGACCACGACCTTCGCCTCGGCGAGCTCGGGGCGCTCGCTCTTGACCTGGTCGAAGCTCACGAACTCGATGCGCT
The DNA here is from genome assembly GCA_016212965.1 of Myxococcales bacterium. GTDB lineage: Bacteria > Myxococcota_A > Polyangia > Polyangiales > Polyangiaceae > JACRDA01. The sequence continues at coordinate 53,216 of JACRDA010000354.1, read as the reverse complement.
CGTTCGCCTTGCCCGGCGCGACGACGGCCACCTTCTCGACCGGCGAGGCTCCACCCGAGGGCTCGGCCGGTGCGAACGCGCTCTGTCGCACCGTGACGAGCTCCTGCGGGCTCGACAGCTGGCACATGCCGAAGGCGTTGCCGGCGTACATCGGCCGCTTGTAGGTGAGCTTGCCGCCGTCGGCGACGACGTCGGTGATGTCGGCCGCGTAGCCCGCCGCGAGGCGCCCCGCCACGCGCGGGACGAGGTCCTTGCCGAAGGCGCTCGCCGTCGCGACCACGACGGCGTAGCTCTTCGCGACCGCGGCCACGATGGGCGCGTAGCGCTCCGCGAGGTAGCGCTCGAGCGACGGATCGTCGGCGACGAGCACCTTCGTGGCGCCGAAGCCCGCGAGCTCCTGCGCGGCGGCGTCGAGGCCCTTGCCGACGACGAGGATCGCGAAGCCCCCGCCGAGCGCCTTGCTGGCCTGGCGCGCGAAGGTCAGCGCCGAGTGGGTCGTCTTCTTGAGCTTGCCTTCCCCAAATTCAGCCACGACGAGAATGTCAGCCATTGGGATCTCCTCCGCTCACAGGACCTTCGCTTCGTTCTTCAGGCGGGACACGAGCTCGTCGACGTCCTTCACCTTGATGCCCGCCTTGCGCTGGGGGGGCGCCTCGTACTTGAGGTAGCGCGCGACGGGCGCGCCCGCGGCGAGCTCGGCGAGCTTCTTGACGAGCAGCGGCTTCTTGCGCGCCTGCATGATCGCCGGCAGCGCCGCGAAGCGCACGCCGTCGGCGTACTTGAAGGCCTTGTCGGTCTTCAGCGAGTAGACGCTCTGCGCGTTGACGATGCGAAGATCTCCGGTCACGACGGCCGGGAACTTCACGCGCACCGAGTACACGCCGCCGTCGACCTCGCGGCCGACGAGCAGCCCGCCCGCCTCCTCGCGGATGGTCGCGGCGAAGGTCGCCATCGGCCAGTCGAGCAGCTCCGCCAGGATCTGGCCCACCTGGTTCGTGTCGCCGTCGACCGCCTGCTTGCCGAGCAGCACGAGATCCGGCTTCTCCGTCTCGACGAGCTTGGCGAGGGCGCGCGCGACGACCAGGCCGTCGAGCTCCTCGTCCTTGCACTCGACGCGGATGGCCCGGTCGGCACCGGTCGCGAGCGCGGCGCGGAGCGTCGTGTCGGTCTCGGCGGGGCCGAAGGTCACGACGACGACCTCACCGGCGCGCACCTTCGGAGCCTTGCCGTCCTCGGTGAGCCGCAGCGCGGCCTCGAGCGCGTACTCGTCGAAGGGGTTCGGCTTCCACTCGAGCCCGGTCGTCTCGATGCGGCTGCCGTCCGCGGGGATCTTCACCTTGTTGGCGTTGTCGGGGTCGGCAACGCGCTTGAGCGGAACGAGGATCTTCACATTCTGCTCCTATGGCTAGGGCGGGGCGCGAGCCGCGCAACGAGCGTGGCGCGGCGCGTCAGGCCCTGGCTAGTAGCACGTTTCCGCGGCCGCCGTGGTGGCCCAAATGCCGGCTTGCGCTCACGAAATCGGCGCTTATGTCCGCTTTTCGGCTCGCGGTTTGCGCTCGGGCGGCCTTCGTCTACGCTCCGGGCGCCGTGTCTCCCATCCACACCGACTTCCTGGTCATCGGCAGCGGCGTCGCCGGCCTCACGTTCGCGCTCGACGCCGCCGCGGCAGGCGAGGTCACGCTCGTGACCAAGCGCGCCCCCGAGGAGTCGAACTCGACGTACGCGCAGGGCGGCATCGCGGCCGTGACGGACCCCACCGACACCTTCGACGCGCACATCCGCGACACGCTCGTCGCGGGCGCGGGCCTGTGCCACGAGGTCGCGGTCGAGCGCACGGTGCGCGACGGGCCGGCGCGCATCGCCGAGCTGCGTCTGCGCGGCGCGGCGTTCGACGTCGACGAGTCGGGCGCGCTCAGCCTGACGCGCGAGGGCGGCCACTCGGCGCGGCGCGTGGTCCACGCGACCGACGCCACGGGCCGCGAGGTGACCCGGGCGCTGCTCGCGGCCTGCGCGCGCCACCCGAACATCCGCATCCTCGACGGCCACACGGCCATCGACCTCATCATGCTCACGAACTACGGCGGGCCCGAGCGCTGCGTGGGCGCCTACGTCCTGAACGAGAAGGGCGCGCCCTCGGGGAGCGAGGCCGCCGCGGGGGCCGGCTCGACGGTCCCCAGGGTCGAGACGTTCCTGGCGCGCGCGACCGTGCTCGCCGCGGGCGGCGCCGGCAAGGTGTACCTCTACACGACGAACCCCGACGTCGCGACCGGCGACGGCGTGGCCATGGCCTACCGGGCCGGGGCCGAGATCGGGAACATGGAGTTCTACCAGTTCCACCCGACCTGCCTCTTCCACCCGAAGGCCAAGAGCTTCCTCATCAGCGAGGCGCTGCGCGGCGAGGGCGCGATCCTGCGCCTGCCCGACGGCACGGCCTTCATGGAGAGGCACGACGCCCGCAAGGAGCTCGCGCCGCGCGACATCGTGGCGCGCGCCATCGACTACGAGATGAAGCGCCTCGGCGTCGAGCACGTCCTGCTCGACATCACCCACAAGCCGGCGAGCTTCGTCACGAAGCACTTCCCGACCATCCACGAGGCCTGCCTGAGCTTCGGGCTCGACATCACGCGCGAGCCCATCCCGGTCGTTCCGGCGGCCCATTACATGTGCGGCGGCATCACGACCGACATGCACGGTCGCACGACCATCCCCGGCCTCTTCGCGGTCGGTGAGTGCGCCTTCACCGGCCTGCACGGCGCCAACCGCCTGGCGTCGAACTCGCTCCTCGAGGGCCTCGTGTTCGGCCACCGGGCCGCGGTCACGCTCGGCGAGGAGATCGGGGCGCTCCGCGCGGCGCCCTTGCCGACCGTGCCGGAGTGGACCACCGGCTCGGCCGTCCCGAGCGACGAGGCCGTCGTCGTGGCGCACAACTGGGACGAGCTCCGGCGCACGATGTGGAACTACGTCGGCATCGTGCGCTCGGACTCCCGCCTCCGCCGCGCCGCGCGCCGCATCGCGCTCTTGCAGGAGGAGATCCGCGAGTACTACTGGCGCCACCTCGTCACGCGCGACTTGCTCGAGCTGCGCAACATCGCGACCGTCGCCGAGCTCATCGTGGCCTCGGCCGCGAGCCGCCACGAGAGCCGCGGCCTGCACTACACGCTCGACCACCCGCAACAGGACGAGCACCTGTGCGAGGACACCATCATCCGGCGCGGCGTGCCGGCGCACCCGCGCAACCGATGAGCGAGCCCGGCGCGCCTCGCGGCTCGCGGAGCCTCCGCCCCGGCGGGGACGACGGGCGACCGATGACGCTGCTCCTCGCGGCGCTCTGGGCGGCCGGGCTCACGCTCGCGCTCATGCTCCTCATCGCCGGCCTCGGTCGCGCCGGCGCGGTCGATCCGGTCACCCCCGTCGTGTGCCAGGTGGCGGTCTACGGGCTCGGGCTGTTCGCGCTCCTGCGCGTCCACGGGCCCGACGCGAGCATCCGCGAGTTCGTCGCCGCGCGCGCCGTGCACCCCGGCTTCTACGGGCTCGCGGCGCTGCTCGGGGCCGGGCTCAACCTCTCCGCCGACCGGCTCTACGAGCTCGTGCGCCTCTTGTGGCCGCCGGCCGAGCCCGACGTCTGCTTCGAGCTCATCTTCCGGGCCGCCGGCACCACGCAGCAGGGCGTGCTCGTCGCGGCGGTCGTGCTCGCCGTGCCCGCGTGCGAGGAGGTGATCTTCCGCGGCGCGCTCTTCGGCCGGCTCGCTCTCACGCGCCGCCCCATCGAGGTCATCGCCTGGACGGGCCTCTGCTTCGCGCTCGCCCACGTCGAGCCCCGGCAGGCCCTGGCGATCCTCCCCATGGCCCTGTGCCTCGGCTGGGTGCGCCACGCGACGGGCTCGCTCTGGCCGCCGCTCATCCTGCACGGCTGCTTCAACGCCACGAGCATCGCGCTGCTCTACTTCGCGGCGGCCCCGACGGCTCCGGATGCGGTCGAGCTCCCGCCCTGCGGCGCGCTCGAGGTGCCGCTCGCGTGGGAGCTCGGCTCCGCGCTCCTCGGGCTTGCAGCCTTCGGGGGCATGCTCTGGCTCGCGCGGCGCGAGCGCGCGCGCCGCGACGCGGCGACGTGACGCCGTGACGACGTGACGAGGCGCGCACCACGAGGTTCGAAGCGTTCGACATGCATCCCTCCGCCCGACTGAAGTGCTTCCGTGGCTGCGAAGGCGTGGAGCTCGAGCTCACGGCGCCCGTGTACCGGTGCCCGCGCTGCGGCTCGCTGCTCGACGTGGCGCACGATCTGCCGGCCCTCCAGAGCCGGAGCGCCGCGGACTGGCGCGCGCTCTTCCGCGAGCGGCGGGCGCGCCCGGGCGGCTCGGGCGTCTGGGACCGGAAGGAGCTCGTCGCGCCCGAGCTCGATCCGGCCTCGGTCGTGAGCCTCGGCGAGGGCCGGAGCACGCTCCTGCCGGCCCGACGCTTCGGAGCAGCGCTCGGCGTCCCGGACCTCTGGCTCAAGCTCTGCGGCAACAGCCACACCGGCTCCTTCAAGGACCTCGGCATGACGGTGCTCGTGTCGATGGTGCACGACGCCGTGCGCCGCGGTCGCCCCATCCGGGCCGTCGGCTGCGCCTCCACCGGCGACACCTCGGCGGCGCTCGCGGCCTACGGCGCCCGAGCGGAGCTACCCGTCGTCGTGCTCCTGCCCCGCGGCAAGGTGTCGACGGCGCAGCTCGTGCAACCGATCGCCTCGGGCGCGCGCGTGCTCGCGCTCGACGGCGACTTCGACGCCTGCATGCGCGTCATCGACGAGCTCGCGTCGCGCGGCGTGCTCTACCTCGCCAACTCGATGAACGCGCTCCGCCTCGAGGGCCAGAAGACGGTCGCCTTCGAGATCGCCGAGGACCTCGACTGGCAGGTGCCCGACTGGGTGGTCGTGCCGAGCGGCAACCTCGGCAACGGCTACGCCATCTACAAAGGTTTCCAGCTCCTCCGCGACCTCGGGCTCACCGACCGGCTGCCGCGCCTCTTGCTCGCGCAGGCCGAGCGCGCGAACCCGCTCTACCGCGCCTTCCGCGACCAGACGGCCGTCACGCCGGTTCGCGCCGAGACGACCCTCGCGAGCGCGATCCAGATCGGCAACCCGGTGAGCGCGCCGCGCGCGCTCCGGGCCCTCGAGGCGACACACGGCGTCGTGGAGCAGGCGACGGAAGAGGAGCTCTGCCTGGCGGGGGCGCGCGCCGACCGCTCCGGCCTCTACGTGTGCCCCCACACGGCCGTGGCGCTCGCCGCGACCGAGAAGTGCCGGCGCGCGGGCGTCATCGCCGAGGGCGAGCGGGTCGTCGTCGTGTCGACGGCCAACGCCCTCAAGTTCACCGAGTGGAAGGTGCGCTACCACGAGCGCGCCATCGCCGGGGTCGACTCGGCGCTCGCCAACCCGCCGCTCGAGCTCCCGGCCGAGGCGGACGCGGTCGAGCGGGCGATCGTGATTAGCCGTTAGCCGTTAGCCATTAGCTATTAGCTGTTGGCCATGAGCCGAGCGAGCTCGACCTCGAGCGCGCGCGAAAGACTCACCCGCCGCCGCCGCAGCCCTCGAACCAGTACGCGTACTGATAGTACGGACGCTCCGCGCGCAGGGCGGCGCAGCCGTCCTCGCAGGCTCCACTCGCCGCCCCTTGCCCCCCCGACCCCAGACCGCCCTGACCGCCCGCGCCCGGGCACGTCTTGAACAAGCCCGAGTGCAGACATACATCGACGTCGGACGTCGGCACCGTGCAATACCAGCCAATACTTGGGATAGGCTCACAGGCGGTCGACGACAGGTCCATCCGCATGTCGCAGTAGCTTCCAGGCGGGCACTCGCCCGGGCCGGAGCAGGCAATGCCGCAAGACGTCCCGCCAGTGTCGCGGCACACGTTCCACGCAGGCGGCGAGCTCCCCGTCCAGCAGTGCAGGATGCACACGCCTGCCTCCAGCGCCCCACCGGCGCTCCAATAGCGTAGGTCGTCGGCCGCGCACACCGACCCGGTATAGCCGGCGCCGTGGATTTCGTCCGTGGTCAAGCACGCACCACCGGCATTACCGGTGTTCGAGCCAGTCGTGCCGTAGCCGCCCTGACCCGCGCCCCCGTTATCCCCGGGCGACGACCCGCAGCCGGCGCCGAGGCACGCCAGGAGTCCACAACCGAGCAAGAACCGATTCATGGTAGGCTCCTCCAAAAGCACGCTCAATCGGGCGGCGTCCCCGGGCCGAGCGCGTCGAGCCGGACGCGCGCGATGTTCATGCCGACCCCGCCGCGCACGAACACCTCGTCGCAGGTGATGGCGTAGACCGCGCCCCAGTACCATCGGCCCGCCGGCGACCCGCCCGAGTCCCCGCCTTGGCCGACGGGCGGATTGGGCGGCAGGAGCCCCCAGCGTGCAGCGGTCGCACGTGAACGTCTCCGTCGTGACCGGCCGCCAGCGCCGCGCCCCATGCACCCCGTCGTGCTGTCGATGCTATCCCGGTGGACCTGGCCGTCAAGTCGGCTCCGTGCAGCTCCCCGTGTCTCCGCGTCTCTGTGGTTGTCTTTCTGGGTCTCGCTCGGCCCCAGCCCGCGGAAGCGAGTGCAGCGCGCCGCGCCTCGTGGTGAGATCGGCGGAGCATGCACAAGCGCCCCGACCGAGTTCTCGTCCGCTCGCTCCTCGCCGCAGCGATGGCGCTCGCGGGCGCCGGCTGCGGCTCCGAGTCGCCCGTCGACAAGACCCTCGGGCCCTTCACGATCCACCTCGAGCCCGAGCCGCTGCGACTCGTGGTGAGCGGTGCGAACGGCGAGGTGCTCCTCGACGGCCTCGTCGGTGACGCCTTGTCGGCCGATCCAGCCGCTCCGCCGCTCACGGGCTTCGCCCTGCGCGCCTCGTCCGCCACCTACGAGACGCAGTTCGGGGCCTTCAAGATCCTGGAGCCCGCGCCGGGTGCCTGGATGGGCGCCGTGGCGGCGACCGACATCGTCGACGAGCCGGGGGCCCTGTCGTTCACGCTGCGCAACGCCGAGGACGAGGCCATCGCGACGGCGCGCCTCTCGCTCGCCGCCGAGCGCGAGCTCTCGCTCTCCTTCTCGAACACCGATCCGGGCCTCCGCCGCGCCTCCTTCGGCTTCGCCTGCCGCGCCGACGAGCACTTCATCGGCCTCGGCGGCCAGAGCTTCGACGTCGACCACCGCGGCTACACCGTGCCCATCTGGGTGCAGGAGGACGGCATCCACAAGTGGCCGACCGACGACTACGGCCAGGGCCTCTGGTATCTCAATGGCCGCCGCCACACGACGCACACGCCGATCCCGTTCTTCGTGTCGAGCCGCGGCTACGGGCTCATGCTCGACTCGAGCCAGCGGAGCGTGTTCGCGCTCTGCTCCGAGGCCGGCGACGCCGCGCGCGTCGAGGCGTGGGAGCCCGACCTCCACCTGCGCCTCTTCTACGGCCCGAGCCCGAAGGAGATCGTCACGGCGTTCACGGCGCGCGTCGGCCGGCCCGCCCTGCCCCCCGCCTTCACGTTCGCGCCGTGGATCGACGCCATCTTCGGTTCCGTCAACGTGCGGCGCGTGGCGCAGAAGCTGCGCGACGAGGACATCCCCGTGTCGGTCGTCTGGACCGAGGACTTCCGCGGGGGGCAGGACGTCGATCTCGGCTACGAGCTCGACGAGGACTGGAACACCGACACGGTGCTCTACCCGGACTTCCCCGTGCTCGCGAGCGATCTACATGCCGCGGGCTACAAGTTCCTCACCTACAACAACACCTTTCTCACGTCGGGCGCCGATGTCTTCGACGAGGCGCTCGCGGCCGGGCACGCGGTCAAGCGCCGGAGCGGCGAGCCCTACCTCTTCACCGGCGGCAAGCTCGTGGACGCCGGTCTCGTCGATCTGTCGAGCCCCGCGGCGTGGGCGTGGACGAAGGACATCTACCGCACGAACCTCGAGCTCGGCGCCGACGGCTACATGGCCGACTTCGCCGAGTGGCTGCCGGTCGACGACGTCGCGCTCGCGTCCGGTGAGGACACGGCCGCCGCCCACAACCTCTACCCGGTCGAGTTCCAGCGCCTCAACAAGGAGGTGCTCGACGAGCTCGCCGCGGTCGACGGGGTCGAGCGCCTGTTCTTCGTGCGCTCGGCCTACCTCGGCAGCCAGCCGCTCGTCAGCGTCGTCTGGGGCGGCGATCAGCAGACGGAGTTCGCCGAGGGCGACGGGCTCGCGAGCGTCATCCCCATCGGCCTCGGCCTCGGCGTGACGGGCTTTCCCTACTACGGCTCCGACATCGCGGGCTACATGAGCCAGCTCACGAAGCCGACCACGAAGGAGCTCTTCTTCCGCTGGGTCGAGCTCGGCGCGCTCACGCCCGTCATGCGCACCCATCACGGCAGGAGCGCCCACGAGAACTGGAGCTGGGAGAGCGACGTCGAGACGACCGCGCACTTCCGCCGCTACGCGAAGCTCCACCAGCAGCTCTTCCCGTACCTCTACGCCCTCGCCAAGCAGGCCGCGGACGACGGCGTGCCGATGCTGCGCACGCTCGCCCTCGAGAAGCCCGACTTCGCGCCCGGCTGGAGCGCCCGCGACGTCTTCATGCTCGGCGACCGGATCCTGGTCGCGCCCGTCGTCACGGCCGGGGCGACGACGCGCGCGGTCGCGCTCCCGCCGGGTCGCTACTACCCGCTCCTCGGCGGGGCCGCGGTCGAGGGTGGTCAGACGGTCGAGCTCGCCGCGCCTCTCGGGGAGCTGCCGGCCCTCGTGCCCGCCGGCTCTGTGCTCGCGCTCCTGCCCGAGTCGGTCGACACGGTGGTCGCGGCCGATGCGGCGAGCGGCGCCGTCGAGCTCGCGGACGTCGGCGACGACCGCGAGCTCTGGCTCTACCCGGGCGGCGCGAGCGACTTCACCGAGGTCTCGGGCCTCGGCTACACCTGGGACGGGAGCGCGCTCGCGGGCGCGCCCTCGAGCGCCACCTTCGAGGGCGCGCCGGTGGCGATCGCGCCGGACGGCAGCATCACCGGCACGGGCCCCGGCACGCTCGTGCTCGACGGCGCCGCCACGCTCGTCGTGACGGGCGGCGCGGCGAGCCGCGCGCTCCTCGTCCGGGTGCGTTGAAGGGCGGCGCGTGCAGCGAACGACTCGACGCGCGGCCGCCTCGTTCGGCCTCCTCGCCGTGGCGCTCGCCCCGGCCTGCAGCAGGGAGCCCTCGACGCGGCCCGCCTCCTCGGCCGCGAGCGCGAGCGCGGCGCCCCGTACGCCGCCGTCGAGCGCGCCGTCGGGCGGTGCGCGGCCGGGCGCGCCCACGGCCGCACCGGGCCCGGTGCCCGCCCCGAGCCGCGTGACGGTGGCGCTTCACGAGGTGGGGCTCCGCGAGGTGCTCGCTGCCGTCGCCGAGGTCGAGGGCAAGCCCGTCTTCGTCGAGCCGGGCGCCGGGGCCGTGGGTGCCTGTGCGGAGCTCGACGTCGAGGGCGAGCTCGTGCGCGGACGGAGCGCGGCCTTCGTCGGACCCGCGCTCGCGGCCCACGGGCTCCTGCTCGAGGACGGCGCCGTCGCGCTCCGCGTGATCACGGCCGCCGGCAGCCCTTCGCCAGCCCGCGACTCCCGCCCTCCGGGCCGCGCGGACTGCCCGCTCCTGCCCTTCGTCGTTTCCGGGGCCCCGCCCGCTCCGGAGCTCGCGGCCTCGCTGCTCGACGCCCTCGTCCCCGAGATCGGCCCGCCGGCGAGCGCCGAGGCACCTCCGCCGGGACCCGCGCGCCGCGTCGAGACCCGCACCCTGAGCGTCCGCGGGCGCGAGCTGCTGCGGGACCACGCAGCGCTCGTCCTTCGCACGGCGCGCGTGCTCGTCGACGCGACGGGCGGAGCGGCCGGGGCGGGTGCGCTCGCCGCCGGCACTGCGACCACCTCGCCGAGCGCGCCTGCCCCGGCCGCGAGCACCGCTGCGGGCCCGGCCGACGCGCGCCTCGCCCTGCGCGTCTTCTTCGTCGAAGGCTTCGGCGACGCGGGCCCGCTCCACGCCCTCGGGCTCCGGAACGGCGACCGCGTGCTCTCGTTCGCCGAGGGCCGCGACGTGTCGGTCGCGAGCGCCGAGGCCGCACTCGCCGCACTCGGCTCCGGCAGTGGCACCGGCGCGCGCCTGCTCGTCGAGCGACGGGGCGAGCTCGTCGAGCTACGCTACGACGTGAAGTGAGCGACGCGGGGTCCCGGGTTGCGCCGGCGGCCGCGGTGCGCACCTCCCAGAGGACGAGCGTCGCCGACCCCGAGGAGCAGCCCATGAGCAAGCGTTTCACCCGTCGCAACATCGTGGTCGGCGCGGGCGCGCTCCTCGGCGTCGGCGCCGTGACGACCGGGCTCGTCTACTGGAAGAAGCTCGGGCCGCTGCCGGTGCGCGCCGAGGCGCCCGATCTCGCCAGCGCCCGGCGCGACTTCCGCGTCCCGCCGCAGCCCGGGGCCCCGACCCTCGCCATCGCGACGGGTGCCGGCGGCGCGGCCGCCCTCGCCGAGCGGGCGGTCGTCGCGCTCGGCGGCCTCGGGCGCTTCATCGCGCGCGGCGACGTCGTCTGCGTGAAGCCCAACATCGGCTGGGCGCGCACGCCCGGCCAGGCGGCGAACACGAGCCCCGACGTCGTCGCCTACCTCGTGCGGGCCGCCCTCGCCGCCGGGGCGAAGCGCGTCGTCGTGACGGACCGCTCCTGCAACGACCCCGTGCGGAGCTTCGAGGCCTCCGGCATCGCAGCCGCCGCCTCGGACGCGGGCGCCGAAGTCATCGTGCCCGGGCCGGAGCACTTCGTCGAGCGCGCGGTCCGCGGCCGCATCCTCGACAGCTGGCCGCTGCTCGAGCCCGCGCTGTCCGCCGACAAGCTCATCAACGTGCCCGTCGCGAAGCACCACGGCTCGGCGAAGCTCACGGCCGCCATGAAGAACTGGTTCGGCGTCCTCGGCGGCGAGCGCGGGCGCCTTCACTCCGAGCTCGACGTCGCCATCGCCGACATCGCGGCCCACGTGCGCCCGACCCTCACGGTCGTCGACGCCACGAGGGTGATGGTCAAGAACGGCCCGCGCGGCGGCAGCCTCGACGATCTCGTGGCGAAGGACACGGTCCTCGCCTCCCTCGACGAGGTCGCGGCCGACGCCTTCGCGGCCACGCTCGTCGGCCTCGAGCCGAGCGCCGTCGGCTACCTCGCCCTCGGCGAGGCGCTCGGCCTCGGGACGCGGGACTGGCGCTCGCTCGGGCCCGTGCGGGTGTGAGGGCACACGCAAGACGACGGCCGCGCGCAGGCGCTCGCCCTTCGCCCCGCGGTCGCCTACGCTTCGCCGGTGGCGACCGTGATCTACGGCAGCTTCGAGTGGGACGACACGAAGGCGCGTCGGAACCTCGCGAAGCACGGCGTGAGCTTCCACGAAGCGGCCACGGTCTTCGACGATCCGCGTGCCATCGAGGCAGACGACCTCGACGACCCCGAGCGCTTCGTCCTGCTGGGCGTCTCTGCCGCCTCTCGCGTGCTCTTCGTGGTCCATGGCCACCGCGCAGAGCGTGTGCGCATCATTTCCGCCCGCCATGCGAGCCCATCCCAGAGGAGACGTTATGAGCAAGGCGCCTGAGCGCAGTCGTGAGCACCGCCCCGCATCCGACCGGGCTCGGCCCGACTGGAAGAGCTCTCGTCCCAACCCGCACGCCGGCAAGCTCGTCCGCGACGACAACTGGCGCCGCCTGGACGACGAGCTCGCCAGCGCGTTCCGCACCTCGAAGGAGGTCAACGACGCGCTCCGGGCGCTACTGGCCCTGCGCACCCTGCTCCCCGGCGCCCCCGCGCGACCGCGCAGGCGGCCCGCGGCGTGACCCAGGTTCCGTCGCGCGCTCAGCCCCCGACGAAGACGGTCGCGTCCGCGATGATGGCGCCGTTCGGGGCGTCCTCCGGATCGGCACAGGTCCACACGACGCCGCCGTGCGCGGCCACGCCCTTGCCGTCGACGAACACGGTCCGGCTGCCCTCCCTCACCGTGCCCCGGTTCCGCGGCGGCGTCTGGAAGCTCCCGCCCGCCGCGACGTGTTTCGCATCGTTCCTCGCCTCGGCGCCCTCGGCGGCCACCGCCTGCCCGTCCACGTAGGTCGTCGGCGAGAGCCCGTCGGCGAGCTTGCCGGCGAAGGGTATGGCCATGGGTGTCGGCACCGGGCCCGTCGGGCCCGGCACCATCATGGATGTTCGTCCCGACCACCCGGTCCGCTTCTTTCGCCCGGCGCCCCCACGCGGCCGCGCAAGCGGCCCGGGGCGTGACCCTCCTCTCCATTGAACTTCGGCGTCACGGCGGCCCCGCGGCCGGGCCTCCGCGCTCGAGGCGCTCGCCGCCGAAGAAGGCGGCCGCGAGCCCGGGTCGGCGGCTCGCCTGCGCGTCTGCGGCAGTGCCGAGTCGGGCGTTGCGCACGTCGTCGCCGAACCTGAAGCGCAGCGTGTCGAGGCCCTTGGGGTCGCCGTCGAACAGCCGGTCGGTGAACCACACCGCACCTTCGTCGGCGCTGCGCGGCACGGAGACGCCGAGGCGCACGCCGTCGGCCGTGCGCTCGATCTCGAGCCCACGCGTGCTCGAGAACAGGTAGAGAAACCTCCCGTCCGGTGAGAGCTGCGCGTCGTCCACCTCGTATTCCCCCCACAGGACCCAGTCGTGCAGGCTGTAGAGCCGATGGGTGCGCGCGAGCGTGAGCGCGACGACGAAACTGCCGCCCGCGCTCACGATCTGGTGCGCACCCGGCAGCCGCCGCAGCTCGCGGCCCGTCGTCGCGTCGCGGACCGCCACCGCCTCGAAGATGCCGTTACCGGGATCACCCTCACCGGTGATGACGTAGGTGCCATCCTGCGCGAACGGCGCGCCCGCGAAGTACGTCGCCTTCCAGCGCACCTCGCCCGACGCGGCGTCGACGAGGCCGACCCCGTCGACCGCAAGCTCCTTGCCGGAGCGGCTCCATCGGTAGCCGTGTTCCCACTCGGTACCGAGGTCATCGTCCGTGGTGAGCGCCGCAAGTCGCTGTCCGGTCGTGAGATCGAACAGCAGGAACTGCTCGCTCACGCCGTCGTCCGCGAGGACGGCGGCCCGCGTGCCGGCCGAATCGAATGCGAAGCCGCGCAGGGGAAACGCGTGCAGGCGAGCCGCCGCCTCGGCGATCTTGCGGCCCGTGCGCGCGTCCCAGAGCATCACGAGTTGCGCGCTGATGGCGCTCACGTATCCGCCGCCCGGGCTCACGGCGAGCGTCTTCTGGCCTCTGGTCGCCGCGAACGCGTCCGCGCCTTCGAGCTCGATGCGACCGCCGTCGGGACGCGCGATCGCGAGCGTGCCCTCGGCCGGCACGAGCGCATAGGCCGGCTCGGCTCCGCTCGCCGTGTGGAGCTCGAGCTGTCCAGCCGTGGTGCGGAGCGCCGGGCCCGGGCCGCGCCGCCCGCTCGCCGGATCGAACAGGTAGGGGCTGCCGAGCCGTTCGTAGAGCACGAGCCCATCGTCGCCACGGTAGATGAACCTGGCGCTATCGCGGGTCGGCACGGCGCGGACCGCACCGCTCGGAATGTGGAGCAGCGCGACGTTCGGCGTCGCCGCGCCGCCGCCCTGCTGGACCTCGTACGCCCGGTAGGCGAAGAGGTCGAGGTTGCCCGACCACGCGGAGCTCCCGCCGTACCTGGCGATGGAGGCGGTCTCGAACGTGCGCTCGCAGCCAGCGAGCCGCCACACGCCGACATAGCCCGAGCGAGGTCCGCCGCCCGAGCGCTCGACGGCCACGTGGGTACCGTCGGTCGCCCAGCTCATCGATAGCTCTACGCCGAGCCCTTGCCGCTCTGGGTCGACCGGCGGGAACGGCAACCGGCAGCGTTCGCGACCGCCGAGGTCGAGCACCTGGACCGCTCCCTCCGACAGGCAGCCAACTGCGAACGAGCTGCTGTCGGGGCTGAAACCGAGCACCGAGCAGTCTGCTCCAAAGGGGCGGGTGAGCTCGGTCGTCCGGTCGGACAGACGCACGAGGGCGAGCTCACCCTGGCCGACGGCTGCGAGGGCGCGCTGGCCGTCGGGTGCGAGCGCCGCGGGCATGTGCGGTCCCCCGATGCCGTAGCGGAGCGAGCCGCCCTGCCAAATGGGCTCGTTCAGCTCGTCTTTCGCGACGACGCCGCCTGCGGCGGGCAACAACGCCACCCGCCCGGAGCTCGCGATCATGGAGTCTGCGCGCCACAACGATTCTTCGCCGTCCACGAAGAACGCCGACGAACCGTCCGCGACGCGCACGGTCTCGACCGTCTGACCGCGCAGGAGGGCGATCTCCGTCTCACCTGCCACGAGCTCGAGCGCGGACGGCGCGAAGATTGCGTCGTTCAGCGTCTCGACCCGATCGGTCGTCAGGTCCCAGCTGTAGAGCGCCGTGCGCACCGAGTTCGGGCGACTACCGGGGCGGGTGCAGCCGGCGACGAACACGCGCGCCGCGTCGGAGCGGAACACGGCGTCGCTCGCGCACCAGGGGAAGCGCGCGCGCACGGAGCCGCTCGCGGTGTCGACGAGGGTGAGGCCCTCGGCCACGATGGCCAGCAGCGACCCATCGGGGCTCTGACGTGCGTCCAGGAAGAACGATGGGGGCAGTTGGTGCACGACGCGCGGCAGCTCGCGAGCCCCGGCCGCGGGCGCAGGGCTCATGGTCGTGGCGGGCGGCGCGGACGCCGGAAGGGCGGGGCCGCAGGCACACAAGGACGCAAGCGTGGGCAGCATCGCAACCACGAGCGCACGGACCTCGGGAGCGTTCATGGGGCTCATCACCGTTGGGCCTCCATGAGGGTGCAGTCGAGCGCCTGCCGCTCGCCCTTGCTGGTGAACCCCGCAGCATCGGCTGGGCCGAACCGCACGTCGACGAACACGAACGGGCGTTGGTCCACGGCGCCCGCTGGCGGCGTGACCTTGCCGAAGCTCCGCCCGATGCACGCGCCGTCGGGCGCGGCCGGGTCGAAGCGCACTTCCGGGCTGTGCTCCGAGTAGGACTGGTCGTATCGGATGCCATCGATCCAGAGCTCCGGGGCCGACGCGCGTCCGACGAACATCGCCGGTGCCGAGCCATCGCCGCAGGCGGGCAAGGAGCCGCTCGCGAGCTCTAGGCTCGCCGCGGCGCCCGCGCCCACTCGGGGCATTGGGCGCCCCGCCGTCAAGGGTGTGACGTCGAGCCAACCGTCGAACGGAAGCTCGTCGGCCGGCGTGCCGGGACGCGGCAGGTCGAGCCAGCGCACGCGCGTCGACTCGAAAGCGTGACTCCCGAGAAGCGCGCGCTCGCCCTCCACACCGAGGACCGAAAGCGCATGCTCGCCTGCGAGGCGCGTCGCGCGCGCGGGCGCGGCTCCTTCGCGCCACACGAAGACGCCACCCGCGCTCGACCATACGATCGGCGCTCCGCCGCCTCCGCGCGCGTGGAAGATCTTGGCGGCGTTCTTCGAGGTCTGCGCGAGCTCGAAGGCGCCATTGGGCCGCCCGCGCAGCACGTAGCTCGCCGCTCCGCGCAGTCCGAAGAGCCCACCGTCCGCGGTCCGTGCGACCGACAAGAGCGCTGCGCGCGCGGCGTCACCCGCGGGCGCGGACACGCTCCAGCTCTGCTCCGCGCGCGCGTTCGGACTGTCCCTTTCGGTGAGGGTCAGCGTGAACGTGCGTGCTCCGCGCGCGTCGCGGCGGGTGCGCAGCGTGCCGCGCCAGCCGTCCTGGCCCTCGACGATCTTGCCCGAGTCGGACACGTCATCGTCGTCGACGTCGTCCGGGTCCGGACTCGCGCCGGTCCGCAGGTCCGGCTTCGCGACGGCTGTCGCAGGCGCGGGCTCGACCGCACCGCGGCGTTTGCAGCGGACCACGCCCATCGGTCGATGTGGCGCGTAGCCGCTGTGCCGCTCGGGACTCGGCGGCGGTGGGGCAGGAGGATCACCGGCAAGAGGAGGCGCCTCTGGGTCGTCCCACCCGACGAGCCAGTGCTCCCCGACCCTCGCACCGAGCTCGCTCAATGCGGCGAGGGGTCCTTGGGCGCCCGCGCGCGCCTCCGCGCGCAGGCCGCCCGGGGCCTCCACTTCCCGCCAGGTGGCGCCGGTATCGCCCGAGATGCTGACACCCCGCCCGAGAGCGATGCCATGCCTGCCGTGGAGCAGCGCCACGCTCGCCCCCGCAATGGGCCGCACTCGTGCGGGTGCGCCGCTGTCGTCCACGCGCACGCTGTATGCGACGGCGCCCGCCGTGACGACGAAGCAGAGCGCGCCGCTTTCATCGACCGCGATCGAGCCTGCCAGGCGAGGGATTTCGCGCCCGTCGAGCTTTGGTGACGGAAGCGCGCTCACCTGTCCGTCCGAGAGCAGCTGCGGCAGCGGCACGGCCCTGGCGGAGCCGTCGAGCCCGGTCAGGAAGGCGATCCGGCCGTCGGGGAGCACGGCGATGGTGGGCGCGCCGGTCTCGGTCCCGAGCGCGCTCGCGGCAGGCGCCGCGCCGAGCTCCGGCGGACGCGCCACCGTGGTCCACGCCCTCGTCGCCGTCCGAACGCACAGGCTCGAACCCGGCCCGTTATCGCAGGGGCGATCGACGAGCGCGGTCCCGCCGTCGGCGACGAGGAGCGTTGCCGACGGGGGGATCCGCAGCTCGACCGGGCTCGCGGCGAGCCGCGTCCGTTCGAGCGCGGCGAGCTCGCGCGGAACGGCGCGCAGCGCCTGCACCGCGCCCGGCTCCCCGCAGGCTGCCCAGAGCGTGCTCGGGTCGCGTGGCGCGAGGCGACAGCTCGCGGCCGTCGCGACGGTCTCGAGCACGACCCCGGTCGCCAGATCCACGCGGGCCGCGAGGCCCCCGGAAGACCGATGACCGCCGGTCGACTCCGGGGCGAAATCTGCCGCCACGACGAGCGCGCCGCCGGCGCTGGCCCGCACTCCACCCTCGACCGCGAGGACCAGCGGATCGCCGCCGCCAGCGCGCAGCCAGGTATCGAGCGGGCGGCGATCCGGTGCGTCGATCGCGAGCAGGCGTCCCGCAGGCACGTCGATCGCCAGGTGCCGACTGCCCGCGTTCGAGACGACCTCGACGGCCGGCATGCCCGCGCGCAGCGCGAGGCCGCGGACGCGCGCCCCGAGCGGCACGGGCACGCGCCGCCAGGTCGTCCCCCCATCGCCCGTGGCGGCGAGGCCCGCATCGCGAAAGAGCGCCACCCCGCGGCTCGCGTCGACGAACGAGAGGCCGGCGAGCGGAGCCGTAGGCAGGCCCTCGAGCTCTGCCGGCGCGCCCGATTCGACGTCGTAGAGCTCGGCGCGCCCAGCGGCGTCGACGACGACGAGCCCGGGGGCCGAGCCGATGAGCGACTCGGCGCGCAAGAGGGCGCGCTCGGCGGCGCCGAGCGGATCGCCGAAGCGATAGACGATGCCGCTCGCCCCTCGACCCACGAGCACGGCGCCGTGCGCCGTCGGCACCGCCGCAAGCTCCCGCAGCGGCTCGGGCGCGGACACCCGCTCGGAGCGCGCAGTGCCGTCCGGGGCGACGAGGACGCGTCGGCCACCGAGGAGGTAGAGCGAGTCCGCGCCGATCATGGGCCCGAAACCGCTCGCGCCACTCTGGATCCAGCGCGCCCTCGGCTCGGGTGCAGGTGGAACGTGCTCCCGCGCGGCGTCCGCGGCGGACGGTGACCGGGGTGCGCTCGGTTCGCGGGGCGGGCCTCCGCACGCCGCAAAGAGCGCGAGCGCGGCGCAGGCGATCGACGATCGCCCGCGGGAGGCGCGGCGCGGGTGAAGCTCAGAGCCGCGCGCGGCCCCGGCGCTCCCGCACGCCGCACCCTCGGAACAAGCCGTTTCTCGCATCGCTCCTCCCTGCCTCCCTCACTTCGAATCGATGGGAACGCGCACCGGACGGAACGCGATCGGCGCCTCGTCGATGCCGAGCTGATCCTGATCGTTGGAGCCCCAACAGAACACAAGCCCCTTGCGGTCGACCGCACAGGCGTGGCGCGCCCCCATCGACAGATCCACGACGTCGCTGAGCCCGACCGCGGGCCTTGGCAGCGCGTCCCCCTTCGGTTCCGAGCACCGCACGTCACCGCCGGCCGTGATCACGCACAGGGTCGAGTACGACGCCGCGAGGCGGGTGGACCCGAGGGTCCAGGGTAACTCGACGAGTCTCGCCTCTTGCGGGGAGACCGTGGGCGGCGGCGCAGGCGGCGGCGACGACGCGTCGGCCTTCGCCCCCCGCTCGGCCGGTGGCGCGAGGCTCCGCGCGACGTCCGAGCCGCTCCAGCACCACACGGTCTTCGTGCTGCCACGTCGCGAGCAGAACGAGCCCCCTGCCTCGACCATATCGAGCGCGTCGCTGATCTCCGCGAGCTCGGTCTGGCGCACCACCTGCGGTCGGGTCGGGTCGATCTTTCCGTAGCGGTCGTAGGTGAAGCACAGGATGCGACCGTTCGCCTTCAGCGCGCACGCGAGCTGGTACGAGGTCGCCACCGCGCCGACGCCGGCGATGGGCATCGTGACGTGCGCGGCCGGCGCGTTGGCTGCACGGGTCGTGCGCTCGAAGCGCAAGAGCTGTCCGTCGCTCCGAACGGCGAAACCGCCGGTCACCCCGATGACGGGACCCATGCCGCCGTAGCTCGTGACGTCAGCGACGGGTAGACCCGGCTCGAAGCACGCGACGCTGCCCTGCGCGTCGACGGCGCACGAGCCGGCGAGCGCGACGGCGGACGCGATACCCGGTGCCGGCTCCGGGGGCACCCCGCGATCGCGACCCTCGCGCAGATCCCCGCGCGCGCGACCCCAGCACCACACGCTGCCGTTGCGCAGCAACGCGCACGAGCCGTCGCTACCCGCCACCACGTGCGTTGCATCGGTGATGCCCATGACCTGTACGGGCTTGCCGTGATCATTCCGGTAGCCGTCGCCCATGCGACCGCCAGCACGCGCCCCCCAGCAGTACGTCGCACCCGAGCCCACGACGGCGCAGCTGAAGCCATGGCCCGCGCCAACCTCCACCACGTCGTCGAGGCCTGCGACCTCGACCGGGGTTGCGCTCGACGCGCGATGCCCGTTGCCGAGCTCGCCGTGCGCGCCCTTGCCCCAGCACGAGACCTTCCCCGTTCGGTGGAGCACGCAGGCATGCTCGCCGTACGAGCTCACCTGCACGGCGTCCTTCACTCCGAGCACGGCGGCTTCGAGCTGCAGTGCTTCGCCCTGGGTGCCGCGCGTGAGCTCGGCGAGCTCACCGCCCCGGCGCACCACGTAGGTCGCGCCGCGGACGCTGCTCGCGTCGATGGCGTCGTCGATCCCGAGGACGAAGTCGCCGCGCACTCCATCGCCGGCAGACTGGCGGCTCGACGCCGACAGACACACGAGCCCCCCGTTCTGTCTGATCACGCACGTGTCGTTCTCGGCGAGCGCGAGACCGTCCGCGACGACCGGCCGCCACGCCTCGGCCCCCGTGCTGCACGAGACGGTCCCCGAGGCCGCAAGCGCGCAGCGCAAGTCCGAGATCGCGAAGTCGATGGTGTTCGCGGGAGGCGCGCGCTTGAGATCCACGGGGCCCTTCTCGCTCCAGCAGCTCGCCGAGCCGTCCGTGCCGAGCGCGCAGGTCGCGCCGCCGGACCCATACCAGCCGGCGACGACATGAAGCCCGGCGACGGAGGCGCGCACGGACACCTTCGCCGGCATCGGGTTCGTGTCGCCTTCGGCGCTGCCCCAGCACCACACCGCGCCGTCGCGCGCCAATGCGCAAGGCGAGGCGCCGATGGCGAGCGTACGGCTGCGCCGACAAGCGCCCGCCACGCAACGTGCACCGCGACCGCACGCCGGCTCGCACGCCAGTCCCGCGGGCCTGGCGTTCGCGCTCGTGGGCGCGGTCGCGACCGCCACGTTCTCGAGGTCCCGCGGCGCCTCGATCGGCGGGCGCTCGCAGACGGACGGCGCGCAGCCGTGCACCGCAAGCGCCAGGACTGCGACGCAGGCCGCGCTCACGGTCGGTCCAAAGCAGCAGCACCACACGCGCGATGTTCTCATGCGCCCTCCTCCGCAGCGTCACGCCGCGGCTCCCCGACGAACACCGTCCCCTCGGCGACGATGGCGCCGTTCGGAGCGTCCTCCGGATCGGCACAGGTCCACACGACGCCGCCGTGCGCGGCCACGCCCTTGCCGTCGACGAACACGCTCGGGCTTCCCTCCCTGACCGCGCCCCGGTTCCGCGGCGGCGTCTGGAAGCTCCCGCCCACCGCCACGTGCTCCGCATCGTTCCGCGCCTCGGCGCCCTCGACCGCGACCGCCTGGCCGTCTGCGTAGGTCGTGGGCGAGAGCCCGTCGGCGAGCTTGCCCGCGAAGGGTATCGGCATGGGTGTCGGCACGGGTCCGGTCGCGCTCGGCACGAGGACGACGTGGACGTCCGTTCCGACGACGCGGTCACCGTCTTTGGCGATGGGTTGGCTTGGCATGCGCTCTTGCTCCTGCCGCTCTCGCGCGGCCACGTCGTCAGGTCGCCTCGTCGCTCGCCGGCGGCCGGCGGCGCTTTCGCTTCTTCGCTCCGGCGCGCGGAGAGGCCGTGCCCCCGCCGTGGGCCCGCATGTGCTCCCGGATCGTATCGGCGATGTCGTCGATGCGCTCGACGAAGACCCACGGGAAGGCGAAGCTCTCGCCCGCGGTCTTGACGACCAACTGCTCGACGCGGCGCTGGGAATAGCTATCACTACTGGACTCGCCCACGTCCACCCATTGCTCCGCGACTCGCACCACGCGCACGTCGGACCAAGGCAGCTCAAAACGAACGACGCGCCACCAGAGGCCGCGGTTGACGGGGACCCGACCGCTCAACCGCTCCGGGTGCGCGCGCAGCCACGCCGCGCCGAACGCCGTCACGAGCAGCGGGACCAGCGTCGCGCCACAGAGGATGCAGGTAAGCACCGCAACCGCCCAGAAGTAGCCATGGCGCTCCAGTGCCGCGTAGATCGCCGCGGCGCAGAATGCGGCCACCACCACGCAGCCGACGACGACCCCGACCCACGGCGGCTTGCGCGTCACGAGGTTTCCACCGTCAGTGGCTCGAGGGGCGAGGGGGTCCGCGACCGCCGCTCGGGGCTCGCCAACATCGTCCGGGCGTTCTGTGCTCATAGTGCGACTCCAGGCATGAGCCCGCCCGGCAACAGCGTGTCGACCGGCCCGGTGGCATTGGTCGCGATGTTCACCGTCGCCTGGTCGAATCCAGCCGCGCGCAGGCCCTCGCGCACGTGCTGGTAGCTCTGCGCGAACGGCAGCAGCGCCTTCGGCAGCCTCTCCTTCAGCTCGTGGTAGGTCTTCTTGAGCGCGTCGTCGCTCATGAGCACGGAGTAGAAGAACTGATGCTTCTCGAGCTCCGAGGTGACGCAGAGCGCGACCTGGTTCGTGCTCTCGATAGGTGGACCCACGCCAGCAAGGAGCTGTACGAAGACGATGATGCCGCCAAGAATCTGAAGGCCGAGGCCGATGTAGTTGAGGAACGGGATTGCCTGCAGGCCCAGGCACCCGGCTCCGAAGAGCGAGAAGAAACCTCCGATGAAATCGCAGATCGTCACGATGCTGGGGTCGATCATGAGCCGGAGGAAACCGGAGAAGACACCCAGGATCCGGGTGATATGGCCCACGAACGCACCGACCACCTTCACCCTCGCTGCCGCTGCTACGTTGCCGAGCTCGCGCAGAACCTTGTCCAGGTTCCCGGCCACGAACCTCACCGACTCGGCAGCGGCCGACACGAAGCTCGTGACCTTGACCGTCGCGGTGAGCCAGTCGTTCCCGTCCTTGCCAAGTGTCTTCACCGTGCCGTAGATGGCACCCATGAAGCCTAGCAGCTCGAGGAGCGCGTACGGCCCCTTCAGGCTACGCGCATCCATGGCGGCGTCGGAGACGTCCTTGGCGAACTTGTCCCGAACGTCCCAGAGCGCCGCCTGCATCGCGGCGGGGTCCCCGGCGGCGAGCGCGGCACGTACCGCGCCCGCGGAATCGGCATGCTTGTCGAGGGTGTCGAGGACCTTCTTCGCCAGGTCCTCCATGGCCGTGACCGAGCGCCCTTCGAGCACCGCCATCGCCGCCCTGGGGAGTTCCCAGGCAGCGTACGTCCGCAGCATCGCCATCGACAGGCTGTCAGCCCGGCTGGCGAGCTTCAAGAGGCCGAGACTGAAGTCGACGGCCGTCTTGCGTGGCCTCGGGCCCACCACGCTCACGATGACCTCGAAGGCGGTCTCGCCCTTTACGTCAGCGGCGGCCTTGGCAGGCGTCGAAGCCATGCGCGCGGCGATCCCCTCGAGGATCCCGATGTCCGAGTCCTTCGGCGTGGCATAGGCGAGCGCGTCGGCCCCCCAGACCGCGGCGTCGTGCAGCGTGTTGCACAAGGACTGGAACCTCTGCCGGTCCTGACTCTGGCTCGCGATCTCGGCGGAGCAGATGGCCTGACACGACTGCCGGAAGGCCGCGCTTTCGAAGAGATCGACCCGGATCGCCTCACAGAGGCGCGCGATCTCGACCCCGATGTCGTCGACGTGCGCGAACACGTCGTCCATCGCCGCCGCTAGTGCCGGTGGGCAGTTCCTGAGCTGGGCGCGGACCTCCGGCAGGGGGGTCTCGAAGGCGAGCTTCCGGCCGCGCTCGAGCAAGGCGGAGGTGAGGGTGTGCATCTCGGGCGCCTGAGACATGGGTGTGCTGATGTTCGTGGCGTAGGCGCGCATCAGCGTGTCGAGGGCCTCGAGCAGGCCCACGACCGCGAGCCGCTCGCGCATGAGCTTCTCGCTCTTGTCGACGAGGTCCAAGACGCGCATCGCGTTGCCCGCGAGCTCCGACGCACGGCGTTCGAGGGTGTCGTAGTCCCAAGTCTCGACCTCGTGCTCCGAGTCCCCCGGGGGCACGTCGCGGGCCTGGTCGATTGGACGGAAACCGAGCACGGTCGTCAGCTTCGTCGCGCCGACGACCACCGGCACGCCGTCGACGGGGCCCACGACCGTCTGCTTCTCGCCGCACGGCCACTTGTCCATGAGTGCGCTCCGATACTCGGAGTTGTCCCAGTGGTCGACGAGCACGTTGGCAAACCAGCTCTTCATCGGCGCGTCGAGCTTCGCCCAGTCGTACCATTCGGCAGGAAACTGGTCGGGCTTCTCCGCCAGCATTCCGCAGAGCTCCCCGAGCGTGGTCGAGCCCGTAACCTTCGCGGCAATGCTCGGTGGCAGCGGGCGCCACGCGTATTTCTTGGGCTGGTTCAGCAGAAAGCGCTTGGTCACGAAGGTGTCGTAGCTGTCCGACACCGAGGCGAGCTTGAGGTCGATGTGCTGGCCCTTCTGTTTCGGTGGGTCTTGGATCCTGCTGAGCTGAACGCTGTAGGGGGTCGCATACGCCCGGTGAGCCTCGACGGCTAGCTGGTCGATGCGGGTCCAGAAGTAGACGATGCTATGCGGGTTCTTGGTCGACATGGCCCACTCGTGAAGGCGTTGATCGTGACGGGATGGTGAGCGATGGTGGGGTGGTGATGTGATCGCGGGTGTTACCCGGCGGCACCGAGAGCGGCCTTGGTCGCGGTGTCGACGCGACCGGTCACGGGCAGCCCTCGCGCTCGCTGGAATGCGCGCAGGGCAGCAGCGAGATCCATCGAGCTCGTGTCGGTGCGTTCATCGAGAAACCCGGCGTTGATCAGCCGCTTGACGACACCGCTCCGCTCCGTCACCGGGTCCATGACGCCTACGCGCAGCCGCAAGACGTGGTGGCGCTCCTCGAGGTAGAGCTCGACTTCCCGCGTGTCGACGGGAACGCTGAGCTCGGCTCGACCCTCGGCGTCCGTCGTGCCGCGCGGTGGTGACTCTCCCTCGCTGAGTCGGAGCCCCCGCAGCACATAGGGCTCGTTGCCGAGCGGCCCATCGCGGTCGCTGAGCCTCACGTTGACCGGCATGCTGGGGACCTTGGCCTGGTAGCGATTGGTCGATTCGGCGTAGAGCTTCGAGCCCGGTGCCACCTTCTTCGGGATCATGAGCAGATCACCGGGCGCCAGGACGTCCCCGTTGCCGCGCAGGTCCTTCAACGCCTCGTTCTTCGGATCATCCCAGATGGCGGCAGGGTCGAGTCCGACGTTGAACGCGATCTTGCGCAGGTGCTCGCCCTGGCACACGACGTACGGCGCGTAGTCGTCGTCGGTCAACGGGCCGGGCGACTCGACTCCGGCGAGCGTGATGCCGGGGAAGCTGATCCGGCCGCTGTCCTGCAGGGCGATGGTTGCCCTGCCGTCCTTGTCGGTTGCGCCGACGCGCTCGGAACCGTCGGGCAGCTCGATGACGAAGCGCTGCGCGGCGAGCGGCCGTTGCTCGTGGTCCGTGAGCTCGATCACCGTGGGCTTCGGCGGCGGGTCGGCCGGCTTGTCCGTGGCCCGATCGGGCGAGTTGAGCAGGATGTGCGCGCCGTCGATCTGGACGTCGGTGCCCATGGCGAGGCTCGCCTTTTCGGTCTGGATGTGGACCGAGTCGTCGAGCCTGACGTAGGCGCCCCTGGTGCGGATCGTGAGGCCGTCGTCGCTGAGCTCGAGGGCCGTGCCGTTCGATCCGGTCGCGGCCGCACGGATGGTGCCGCCGGAGAACTCGACGCCGTCGGGACCGAGGCGCGCGGTGGTCGTCCCGCAAGCGAAGGTGATCCCCCCGGGGCACTCGAGCACGATCCGGTCCTCGCTCGAGAGCGTGGTCGTCCCCTCGACTCGCAGCGTGAAGGAGCGCTTCGCCTCGTTCTTGCCGACGATGACGGTGTGGTTCCCCTCGACGCGGGTCAGCAGATCGCGCCCGAAGCGCTGCTCGGCCGCGCCCGCCACTTCGAGGCGATCGCTTCCGTCGATGCGTACCTGCCGCAGGCCCTGGACGCGGTAGTCGGCGTTCTTGTCCACGGTCTCGAGCAGGCTGCCGCGGATCTCGTTCGTCTGGTCCCCTTCGATGGTGACGTCCTTCGAGCCGCCGACCACCTCGGTGAGATCCTCGACCACCTCGTCGCGGCGGAGGCCCCCGACGCGGACGAGCTCGTCGTGCTCCACGCTCAAGGTGTGGTTGCGGAGCACGAGCTCGTCGAGATCGCGTTGCGCCCGGAGCAGCACTTGCTCCTTGCCCGCCGCGTCCTCGAACGAGAGCTCGTTGTAGCCCGCTCCGTGCGGCGTCGAGCGCGTGCGGAGGCCGCTTCGCGTCCGCTGCTCCGGCAGGGGGAAGGCAGGGGGATGGGTGCCGTTGTAGAGGCTCCCCGTGACGATGGGCTTGTCGGGATCGCCCCCTTCGAACACCACCATCACCTCCATGCCGATGCGCGGCACGAACTGATGCCCCCAGCCCGCGCCGCCCCACGGCTCGACGTGGCGCACCCAGCAGGACGCATGCTCGTCGTTCCGGCCGCGCCGGTCCCAGTGGAACAGCACCTTGATGCGCCCCGCGGCGTCGACCCAGATCTCCTCGCCCGACGGGCCGGCGACCGTCGCGGTCAGCGCCGCGACCGAGGTCGTGCGGCGCCGCCGCGTCGGCGGGTACGGGACCGCCGCGGGCACGCACTCGAAGGCGTTGTCGTAGAGCTCCGCCTCGCTCGCAACCTTGCCGGAGTGGCGCACGGCCGTCACGACGTACTCGCGGTTGAAGGGGCCGACCGGGTGGTCGGTGAGATGGAAGCGATGCCCCGGAGCGAAGTTGTGGCACAGGCTCGCGCCGCGCCCGAGCACCTGGCGCCGGGTGCGCTCCCGGCGCATGCGGCCGGGCTCGTCGTCGCAGTCGGCCCAGTTCGGAAAGAGAACGCGGCCGTGGTGCTCGTAGGTCTCGAGCTCGCGGCGCTCGAGCAGAGCCCCGAGCGCGCCCATCGCCGCGGCGCCGAGACTCGCGGACAGCGAGGGCCCACTCGTGAGATCGAGCTCCACGCTGGCGCTCGCGCCGACCGCAGCGCCCGCCGCGCCGGCCAGCGCCTCAACGACGGCGCCACCGGCCGCGCTCGTCTTCTTGCGCGGCTCGCGCGCCACGATGGGGCTTTGGGGCCGGTCGGGATCGAAGTCGCGGTACTCGGCGACGTTGGAGCGCACGCTGCGCTCGGCCACGAAAGACGTCACCTTGTCGCTGCGCCCGACGGCGAAGCCGTGCTCCGAGAGGTAGCGCAAGCTCGGCGCGGGCAGGGACACGCTCAGCGGCCCCAAAGAGACGCCGGCCGGTAGCCCCACGGCCCCGGCGACGGCCTCGAGGGCGCCGAGCACGCCACCCATGGCCACGGGCGCGTAGCACGCCGGATCGTCGGAGAGGACGAGCGTCTCCTCGGGGAAGGCCAGCGTCGCGAGCGCGCTCGACGCGAACGCGAGGGCATCGCCCGCCGTGCGCGACGCCGCGCCGAGCACGCTCTGGAGCAACCCCTCGAGCCCCGACGCAGGCGCCGTGAAGAAGTAGAAGATGCCGGCCTCGGACAGGAGGCGCTCGACGAACTCGAGGTCGGACTCCTCGTACTGCGTGCAATAGGCGCGCGCTGGGTACGACCGCGAGAGCTGCCAGCGGGTCGGCAGCCGGTGGAGACCGAGCACGGCCTCCACCACCTCGTCGACCCGCTGGTTCTGGAAGATGCGCGAGCCCTTCGTGCGCCCGAGCCGCCACAGCGCCGGCACCAGGCGCAGGCGATACTGCGCCGCGTCGTTCGCCGGGCGCACGCCAAGGGAGCGCACGCTGGCGATGACCCCCGGCACGACGCGCGTGACGCCATCGAGCGTCATGACGAAGGCGGCGCGCTGGCCGAGCGCCAGGCGCTCGATGTCCTCGCCCACGAGCGCCGTCGTCGTGACGGTGATGTCGAACACGTACGGCTTGCTGAGCGCTTCCCGCGCGCGGAACGAGTGAACCTGGAAGTGCCCGGGCGGGAACGGGAACACGGCGAGACGGTAGGGCACCGGATCGGTGCCCAACCCGGGGATGGCCTCGAGACCCGCTGAGAACGAAACCGACATGCTCATGATTCCTCGGAAGAGCTCGACAAGGGCGTGGGGGCGTGGTGCGCGGTGCCAACCGGACCGAGCGCGCGCGTCAGCGACTCGGTCCGCGCCGCGCGAGCAGCCAGCCGCGATACTCGTGAAAGCGTGCGTAGAAGGAGCGATAGAGGGCGCCGTCCGCCCGGAACCGTGCGGTCCAGCGCGCATCGAGGGCGCGCCGCGCCTCGGACGTCGGAACGCCGTACTGGCGCTCGACCGCGGCGGTGCGCTCCGGCTCGATCTCGCAGGTCGCACAGAGGGCGGCGAACTGCTCGAGGGTGAGCTCGGCGGGCTCCGCGGCGCGAGCCTCCGCGGGGCGCGCGACCGGCGCGGCGGCCGGTGGCGGCGCGGCCGGCTCGGCGGGCGTGCGCCCACGGAGCGCAGCCTCGGCCGCGAGCTCCTTGCGGAGCGAGCGGGCACCGAGGAACGGAATCGTCTCGTCGAGCGACAGCGCGCGCCCCATGACGCTCGTGCCGTCGAGATCGTCCGGGGGTATCGGGGGCAGATCCGCGAGCGCCGCGCCCGGCGGCGGGGGCTCGGCGGTGCCCTTGAAGGGAAGCGCCTCGAGTAGGAGGCGGTTCTCGTCCACACCCTGCGTCTCGTCGACGCTCGGGACCGCCGCGAACGCGACCGGTGCCACCTTGTCGTCCCGCCGCGTCGCGGCCGTCGGGTGCACCCAGGGGGACGGTGGGCGCGCAGGCATCGGGGTGTCGGCGTCGGCGAGAGGCTCCTGGGAGAACACCGACGGGGGCTTGGGCGGGCTGGCCGGTCCCTCCGCACGAGTGGCGCCCGCCGCTTCGGGCGCTCTCGGAACGCCGGGCGGCGCGAGCCTCTCGCGGGGCACACCGCGTGCGGCCGCCTCGGCCTTCGCGAGGTCCGCGCCGGCACGCATCTCGCTCGTGCCTTCGATGGCCACACGCCAAGCGGTCTCGACGCGGAGCCACGGCCCCTCCTCGCTCGACTCGAGGGCCTCGCCGATGGCGTCGAGCAGATCGCGTGCGCGCCCGACGCGCGCGGCGTCGCCCTTTCCGGCCTTCGGGCATTTCTGCTCGGCGAAGGTGGCGAGCTTCGCGTCGGGTGTGGTCCCGAGGGCCTTGAGCAGACTGCCGATCCGCATGGCGTCGGGACCGGAGCGCTCGATGCCCGAGCCGCGGCGTGCCCTCGGGGCACTCATGATCCCTCGGGTGGCGGGAGCGTGGGCGGCAGGACGTACGCGGGCTCGTCGGCCGGCGGGGCGGTGATCGACATCTGGTCGGGCCGATCGGTGATGTGTAGCGCGTCTTCGATGGCCTGCTCGAGGTACAGTGCTTGGCGCGCCAGCATGTTGGGTACCAGCGTGACCTCCGCGCCGGTGCGCAGGCGCGCGACCAGCTTGAAGCGCGCGTTGACGGGCGCCTCGGAGATGGCGCTCGGTCCTGCGCCGAGCCCGCCTTGGCCGGCGGCGCCCACCTGGAACGTCACCCCCGTCGTGTCGGGAGCGGTCCCCGTGAAGCCGACGCCGAGCGAGTGGCCGCCGCGCCCGCCACCACCACGACCGCCCTGGCCGCCTTGGCCGCCCTTGCCGCCATCGCATGCTGCGAGCGTGCCGCTGATGCCGTTGCCGCCGTTGCCGCCGTTGCCGCCGATCGCCCCGCCCTGCCCCATCCCACCGTCACCGCCCTGCCCGCCCGCCGCGGTCGCGAGCGTCACGGTCGCGAACGTCCACGTCCCACCGAGACTCACGATGGCGATCGACGCGCCCGCCGCGCCACCTCCGAGTCCACCGTAGCCGCCGCAGCCACCCGAGCCGCCACCGCCGCCCGAGGCGCCGCGGATGTCGGGGGTGTTGTCCTGCCCACGCGCGCCACCGCCTCCTCCGCCGCCTTGGCCGGGATCGCCCTTGCCGCCCTGCATGCCGCCGGTGCCGGCGTAGCCGTTTGCGGAGAGCGTGCCGAGCGCGGCGCCACCCGTACCGGCGGTGCCGGGGGCGCCGTTGGCGCCGGCGATGCCGAGTCCTTGCCCGGGGATGCAGTTCCAGCCGCCCGCCGATGTCTCGCCGAGACCGTGTGTGCCACCTGCGCCGGCGGGTACCCCGTCGCCACCGTTGCCCGCGTCGTTGACCGTCGCGCCCGCGACGCTTCCGCCAGGACCGCCGTTGCCGCCGATCGACGTATCACACAACGTGTTCACGGTGCCCGCGCCCGCGGGATTGGGATTCGAAGGCGTCGTCGTGTTCGCCGGGTTGCCGTTCTCACCCTTGATGGCGACATCCGTCGGGTCCGTGGGGCCGATGTTGTCGGTCGGCGTCGTGCCGCTCTCACCCGGTGCGCCCGCACCTGCGGTCACGTCGACACGATGCAGCGTCGCCGTGGAGCCGTTCGCGAGGATGCCGATAGAGGACCCGCCTGGCGTGGCTCCAGCAGCCGCCTCGACGTCGAAGTCCTCGATGTCGATGCCACCGCCCGCCTCGAGCACGAGCGCGATGGGCGCTGCGGGCGCGAGGGTCGACTTCGTACCGGAGTAGGTGAAGTCCACGCAGTCGATGCCGCCGAAGAGGGTCGTGCCGCCGGGCACGGTCACGGTCGCCGTGTCCGCGGTCGGCTCGGCGCAGGCGTAGATGACGGCCGCGCTCTCCGCGATGGCCTTCGTGAGCGAGGCGTACGGCGCCGCGCGGCTGCCGTCGCCCGTCGTGTCGGAGCCGTTCGTGCCCGAGACGAAGACACCCGTGCACGTCTCCGGAAGCGGTGTCCCCGCCGGGAGGGTGGACGGCACGCAGCCTGGATCGACCGACCCGCCGGTGCCGCCGGTGCCGTTGGCCGGTTCCTCGAAGTCCGACCCACACGCGCTCGCCAGGCCGAGCACGGCCGGCGAGAGGGCCGCGAAAAGACGCCGCAGTCTCTGGTAGCTACCCATCGTCACGCTCCTCGAACTCCCGCGCGCTCCGCACCCCGACCCCATCAGCTCGCCGGCAACTCGAGCCGGTCGGCCTTCTGCCCCGAGTCGCCCGTGCCGCCTTGGTTGGTGGGCCCGCCGTCGCCACCGGCGCCGCCAGGTCCGGCCGAGCCCGTCGTGATGGCGACGCTCGTCTCGCTCGGGGCTGTCCCTGAGTAGGCGATGCCGAGCGAGTGCCCGCCGAGGCCGCCGCCCGCTGCGCCTCCGCGACCGCCCTTGCCCCCTGCGCCGCCACCGCACGCGCCGTTGTCGCCGCCGGTGCCCGCCGGGCCGCCCTGTCCACCGCCCCCGCCGTCCTGCCCCGCGCTCCCGGTGCCGCCCGGCGCACCGTTGCCGGCAACGAGCGTCACGGTCGCGAGCGTCACGCTCGCGCTGCGACTCACGAGCGCGATGGACGCGCCGCCGGCGCCGCCGCCCGTGCCAGGCGCGCCGCCGCAGCCCCCGCTGCCTCCGCCGCCACCCGAGGGACCGGCGCCCGGACACGCATTCGCGCCACCTCCGCCACCGCCGCCCGCTGCCGGCGTGCCAGAGCTGGCACCACCTGCGCCGACGACACCCGCGTAGCCGGCCGCCGTCAGCGCGCCCGTGCCGCTCGCGCCCGCGCCGGGCGTGCCGGGGGTGCCGGGCGCACCGTCACCGCCGCTGCAGCTGCCTGGCGCACCCTCGCCGACACCGCCCGCGCCGCCAGTGGCGAGGCCCGCCGGCCCGTTGCCCGGTGCGCCCGGGCCGCCCGTCGCCGCATTCAGCCCGCTCCCGCCGGCTCCGCCGCTCACGTCGAGCGCTTGGCACACTTTTTGACCTCCTCCTCCTCCTCCTATGACTCCAGCGCCCCCGCAGTTGTCGGTCCCCGGCCCGCCGGGAGCACCGTTCAACGCGAGGTCCGTGGGGTCCGGAGGCGCGTCCGCGCCCGGCGCCCCCGACCCGGACGTCAGGTCGGTGCGCGCGAGTGTCGCCGTCGCGCCGTCCGCAAACACCGCGATGCTCGACTCGCCCGGCGCGACCCCAGGGCCGCTCATGAGGTCGAGGTCCTCGAGCGCGCTCGCGCCCGCGCCCGGCGAGAGCACGAGCGCGATGGGCGTGCCCGGACTCACCGGCGTCTTGTCCCCCGTGTACTGCCAGTCCGCGCAGTCGAGCCCCCCGAAGAGCGCCGTGCCCGCGGGCACCGTGACGGTCGCGGTGTCGCTTGTCTGCACCGCGCACGCGTACACGACGGTCGGACCGCCCTCGAGCGCCTTGCCAAGGCTCGCGTACGGCGCTCCGCGCGTGCCGTCGCCCGTCGTGTCGTTGCCGTTCGTGCCCGAGACGAAGACACCCGTGCAAGTATCCGGAAGCGCCGTGCCCGGCGTGAGCTCGCTCGGCACACAGCCCGGATCCACCGACCCGCCAGAGCCGCCGGTGCCGGTCGCTCCGGAGCCGCCGGTCCCGCACGATCGGAAGCGCTTGTCGCAATCCTCGGCGTAGAGCGTGCAGCCGGTCGCACCCATCGTGGCACCCGCGAGCACACCGAGAACAAGGAACGTTCGTGACTTCATGCTGACGATCCCCTTCGAAACCTAGACCTAGAAGCTGCCGACAACCGTGAGCCCCGCCGTGCGGGGCCCGAAGGCGGGAACGATGACCGCGGTTCCGCCACCGGTGCTCGCCGCGACACCGAGCGCCACCGCGCCGCCAACGAGGCTCGCGCCACCGACGACGAACAGCGCGACACTCGCGCGCGTGAGGTCATCATGCGCGCTGAGATCAGCATCGAGCGCATCGCACTCGCTGGCGTTCGCAGAGAGGTCGCATGGTGACTGCGAGCCCGTCGACGACTGAAGGAAGGCGCCCCGCGCCGCCGCGTCGTCCGCGCGTCCGCTCGCAGCCGCGCGCAGCCCGAGCCCGATGGCCCCCGCGGCGATCGCCGTCGCGCCGAGCGCGATGGCGGGCACATAGCGCGCGACGCCGCCGTCGCTCGCGTCTCCACCCGGCCCCGCCCCCGCCCCACCCGCCCCGCTCGCCACGAGCGTGAGCGCGACTTCCACCGTCCCGCCCACCGCGATCTCACGCACCTCGCTCGCGGCCTCGTACCCCTTCGCCGTCGCCCCGAACTTTCGCGTGCCCGGCTCGACGTACACCTCGTCCGGCAGCGGCGCCTGCCCGACGCTCTTGCCGTCCACCGTGACGTCCGACCCCGCGACGCTCACGTTCAGGATCACCGTCCCCGACGCCGCCTTCGCCTCGGCATACCGCTGCTCGAGCACCTTGCGCGTGTCCGGGTTGCCGTTGACCGGGAAGTTCCGCATGCCCCATCGAAGATGCGTCGCCGCCGCGGCCTTGTCCCCGAGCGCGAGCTCGACGGCACCGAGGTTGGTGGCGATGTCGTAGCTCTGCTTGAGCTCCCAGGCCTCGGCGTACTTGGCGCGCGCCTCGGGGAGCTTGCCGGCATCGAGCAGCGCGGAGCCCTCCCGGTAGAGCTCGTCGGCGCGGTGGAGATCTTCGACCGTCGGGGCCTTGTCGGGTCCGCCGCCGAGCGCGGGGGACGCGGGCACCGAAACGGCGAGAGCACAGAACAAGAGGATGGCGCGGCGGTTCATGTTTCGAACGCTAGTCGATTTCTCTGGGCCAATAGCTAACGGCTAACGGCTAACGGCCAACGGCTTCGTCAGTCGATGATGCGGATCGAGCTCGTGGTGGTGGTGGCCGGTGCCGTCGAGGTCGCGGGCGGAGGCGGCGGCGCGGCGGAGGTGCTCGCGGGCGGCGGCGGAGGGGGAGGCGGCCTCGTCGGCGGCAGAAGCGGCGCGGACGCGCTCTCGGGTGGCTCGGCGCTGGCGGTGGTGCGAAGGCTCGGGCTCGGGCTCGGCGTGCTCGTCGCGGCGCTCGGGACGGCGGCGGTGACCGCCGTCGCACCGCTCGGCGTCCCGCTCGATACCGACGGCGCCGGCGCGCCCGAGGCCGCGCTCGCGGACCCGTCCGCGGCGGGCGAGCTTCGGTGCAGGACCGCGAGCAGGAGCATCGCGACGACGAAGCAGCCGAGGACGACGCCGGCGCCGAGGACGATCCCGTTGACGTGCGTCGCGCCGAGCTTGCGCGCGCCGACAGCGACGCCGTGGGGCATCGTCTCGTCGGCGACGCGCGCGCGCTCGAGCGACGGCGGCGTCGGCGCCACTCGCCCCAGCTCCGTCACGGAGCGCTCCACGGAGCCGGCGGGCATCAGAGGCACCTCCGTGTCCCGCTCCGTGCCTCCGTGACTCCGTGGTTCTCTCGCAGCGCCCCCCGCGGGACCGGCGCCGCCCTTGATCCGCGCCGCCTCGACGAGTCCGCTCGCGATGCGGAGCGACGTGCCCCGCACGCGCAAGAACAGCGGATCCTCGCCGGTCTCGAGAAAGTCCCGGGCGCGGTTCAGCGCGTCGACGAAGCTCGGATCCTCGAGCATCTTGCGCGTCGTCGCATCGTCGGCGCGGTTGTCGAGCGCGCTCAGAAGATCTTCGTCCTCGAACAGGCGGCTCATGAGTGCAGCCTCCGGAGAGCACGATGGTGCCTTCGCTGGGCCGTTGGCCGCTGCCAGCAGGAGGCAACAGGAAGGCGGTAGGCCGGGCGGCCGCCGCCACGAGTAAGTGAAAACTCGGCCCCGCAGGCAGGAGCGGAGCTCACCGGAAGGCGGGAAGGCGGGAAGGCGGAGAGGTTTGGGGATCTCCACTTCTGACCTTCCCGGCTTCCCGCCTTCCTGTTCAATCTTTTCCACCGCTTACGTGGCTGTTTTCGTAGGAGGCGGGAAGACAGGAAGACCAAGAGCACGCGCACGCGAAGACGATGCCGCGGGCCCGGCTCCGAGCCACGGTGAGCGCAGAGCTCGTCTCGGACGGCGCAGAGAGCGCCCCTGGAGCCCCTCTCCTTCACGCCTTCCTGCCTTCCCGCCTTCCTGTTCATCCTCCGCTCTCGCGCGGCGGCGCTGTCAGTCGCCCTGCCCGGCAAACCGGGCGGCCTGGCGCCCGTGCCGAGCTCCGTGGTGGCGCTCGTGCTGCATGGCATCGGACCGCTCGAAGCGAGGCTCCCTCCGAACAGTTCCGTGTGCGCGTCGGGCGTCCTCATGTTTTTTTCACCCCGTGGTCGCTCTGCGCGCCCGACGAGGGCGGCGCCGGCGCCGGCAAGCGCCCCTTCGCGGGCTCGACGTACACGAGCCGGCAGTCACCGAGCGAGATCTCGTCCCCGTGCGTCAGCACCGCCGTCTCGACCTCGCGGCCGTTGACGGTCGTGCCGTTCGAAAGGCTCCAGTTGAAGAGGTGATAGCGCCCGCCCCGCGCATGCAGATCCGCGTGCACGCCGCTCACGCTCGGCTCGTCGGGGAGCGCGACGCCCGCCGCCTCGTCGCGGCCGAGGAGCACGAACGGCGCGGTGAGCGGGATCCCTCCGAGGCGCTTGAGAGCAACCCCAATTTCGACCGCGGCGACCGCGCCGGCCGGGCCGACGAGCCCCGGCGTCGCTCCGCCGACCGCCGCCGCGACGTGCTCCCGCTCGACCACGCCCGCGCGCAGGCGGACGAGCCAGGGTGCGTGCTCCGAGCGCGCACCGCCCGGGAGGGCCTCGAGACGCCACTGCATCGCGCGTCGCACCGAGGGGTGGCCGATGATGTCGAGCCCCGGGGCGGCGATGCGCACCGGCGGCTCACCCTGCGGGTAGAAGCGCCCATCGCGCCGCTCGGCGTAGTGGAGCGCCACACCCGCCTGCTCGAAGCCGCCCCCGTGATGCAACAGGAACGACTTGCCGTCCGGGTAGAGCTCGGCGGCGAGCTTCGGTGGGGGCGCGGCGCTCGTCCACTTCATCGGTCGCACCCGCAGGCCGCTCGCCGTCACCTCGAGCTCGGCCGCGATGGGATCGTGCCGGCGCGACACGAGGTGCACCTGCGCGCTCGGATGCCACCCGAGCCAGAACCTCCCGCCGCAGAGCTCGAACACGGTGCCAGCGGGCAGGCTCGGATCGGTGCTGCGCGCGACGACGAGCTGCGGAAACACCTCCGCGTACCGCGGGGCCGGCGCGCTCTCGGCGTGGGGCGCTCGGGCCGGCGCGGCCGGCAGGGGCCCAGGCGCCGGGACAGGCGGGGCCGTCGGCGTGAGGTTTCGCTCGACCGCGGCCATGCGCTCGGGCGCGGGCGCGGGCACGGGCGCGGGCGGCTGGGGCGCGGGGGACTCGGCCGGAGCCTCGGTCGGCATCCGCTCGGTGAACAGGCGCCCGTCCATGGGATGGGGCGAGCCGGGCGAGCCGACGTGCGCGCGCTCGGCCGCCGTCGTGTCGAACGGCAGCGTCCCGACGATCACCGTGCGCGGAGCCTCCGGCTCGGCGGCCGCGGGCTCCGCCGCGGCACCGAGGTACCTCGTCGCCGTAGCCGGCGTCACCGGCACCGGTGCGTCGGTCGGCGGCCCGACGACGCGAAGCCGCGCGCCATTCGCCCCTCCGCCGTCGGCGCCCTCCGCCCCGGCAGCACCACCGCTCGAAGGGGGCGCGACGACCGCCTCCGGCTGCGGTTGCGTGCGCGGATCCTTGTCGACGCTGAGGCGGCTCTTCGCACCGCGCTCGAGCAGCCGCGCAAGGCCACCGCGCAGGAGCGAGCCGAGCTCCTCCGCGGACGCGAAGCGCTCGATCGGGCGCTTCGCCAGGCAGCGCGCCACGAGGTCGGAGAGCCAGCGGGGCACCTCCGGGCAGAGGTCCGAGACGCGCTCGGGCTCCCGCCCGAGGTGCGCGAGCACCATCTCTTGAGGCGTCGGGCGCTCGCCCTCGCGCGTGAAGAGGATCCGCCCGACGAGGCACTCCCACAGGATCGCCCCGAGCGCATAGAGATCGGCGCGCGCGTCGACCACCTCGCCGCCTGCTTGCTCGGGCGCCATGTAGGTGGCGGTGCCGACGACGAGGCCCTCGCGCGTGCGCCGCGCGGAGCCGACGAGCAGGGCCGCTCCGAAGTCGAGCACGCGCACGCGCGCCTTGCCGCCCGTCCCCTCCGACGGACGGCGCGCACGACACACGAACACGTTCTCGGGTTTGAGGTCGCGGTGCACGATGCCGTGCCGGTGCGCCGCCGCGAGCGCGCGGCAGGCCTCGGCGCCGATGTACACGGCGTCGACCGGCTCGAGGCGCCGATAGAACCCGAGGATGTCGCGGAGGTCCTTGCCCTCGAGATACTCGAGCGCGATGAAGATGCGCCCCTCCTCCGAGAGGCTCATCGTGTAGACGCTC
Organism: Myxococcales bacterium; assembly: GCA_016212965.1. Classification (GTDB taxonomy): domain Bacteria; phylum Myxococcota_A; class Polyangia; order Polyangiales; family Polyangiaceae; genus JACRDA01. The sequence goes on along the minus strand of JACRDA010000354.1, from coordinate 17,143 downwards.
GGCAGGTTCGGGTGCATCCCGAGGACGGCGAGGAGCTTCGCCTCGTCGCGCAGGCGCGCACGAGCGACGTCGTCCGCGGCGAGGTCGCGCTGGAACTTCAGGACGTCGAGCCGGTCGAGCAGCACGTGCCGCGCGAGGTACACGACCGCCTGCCCGCCCGCGCCGAGCGGACGCACGATCTCCCAGTCCTGGAAGCGCGCTCCAGGAACGAGATCAGCGAGGCGCCGCGGCGCCTTGGGGCGATGCGCGACAGGTTCGGTCATCCGCTCGGCGATGCTACCAGGCCGTGAGGGCCGTGAGGGGTCGAGGGTGGAGGGTGGAGGGCGGGTCGAGGGTCATGGCTCAGGGCTCCAGCCGATGCACAGCCGGTGCCCCGCAGCAGCAACAGGGTGAGTCCTGCCGCGACCGCCACGACGAGGACGAGGAGCAACAGCTGGACGCCGAGACCGCGCGACGGCCGGGGCTCGGCGTGCGCGGCGCGCGGGGGGTCCACGGGCTCCACCACGCGGGGCTCCGCCTGCACGGTGGCGCGCCTGGGCAGGACCTCGGGTGCAACGGCGCGCGGAGCTGCGTCGACCGCTCGCCCGCGCCCGTGTGCTCCTACCACGCCGCTCACGACGGTCCCTGTGCGAGCGCCGGGCGTGCGTGCCGTGGGCGGCCCGAGTGTGCCGAGCACGGTGGGATCCTCGGCTCCGCTCACCGTCGAGACCGTCGATGCCGCCGGTGTGACCGGCGTCGGGAGCGGCGCCGTTCGGACGCGCCCGGGGGGAGCCCCGCCCGGTGTCGGCCGCGGCCGCACGTTGGGGACCCCGGGCGAGACGTGGGTCGGATCGTTCGGCCCGATGCGCCCTCCGCGCGGGGGTTCCGGGACAGCCGGCGCCTCCTCCACGCGCGGCACGCGCGCGACCTCCATGATCTCGGTCTCGAGCCATCCGGGTGACGGGGTGTCCGCACCGCCGTCCGCACCCCCCGCCCACGCGGCTGCGCTCGACGCGACCGCGCCGAGCTCCACTTCGAGCTCCGCGGCGGTGGCCGGCCGCTCGTCCGGGCTCTTGGAGAGGGCGCGGAGCACCACCTCGTCGAGCTCCGGCGGGAGGCGCTCTTTCGCGTACGCGGACGGAGGCGCGGGCGCGTCGAAGATGTGCGCGCGCATGATGTCGACGGGGCTCTCGAGGTGGTCGAAGGGGCCACGGCCGCAGACGAGCGTGTAGAGCACGAGCGCGACCGCGTAGACGTCCGTTCGGCAGTCGACGTTCGCACCCTTGATCTGCTCGGGCGCGCTCCAGCGCGGCGTCCCCACGAAGGCGCCCTGCTCGGTCGGGTAGCGCGTGGGCGCGACGCCCGCCGCGGCGCTCAAGACCTTGACGATCCCGAAATCGAGGAGCTTCGTCGCGCGCCCGCCCGCGCCGTCCTCGGCCAGGATGACGTTGTCGAGCTTCACGTCGCGGTGGACGATGCCCGCCGCGTGGAGAACCGCGAGGCCCCGGCAGAGCTCGCGTACGATCTCGAGCGCCCGCGTGACCGGAAGGGGCCCGCACGCGGTGAGCTCCGCGCGCAGCGTGCGGCCCACCAGCCGCTCCATGGCGAGGTACGGCACGCCCGCGGGCGTGATGCCGAAGTCCTTCACTTCGACGAGGTGGGGGCTGCGGCGGCAGAGGCGGGCCATCGCCTGCCCTTCGACCCGCATGCGCTCGAGCGCCGAGGGATCCGCCGCGAGCCGGTCGTGCATCAGCTTGACCACGAGCTCGGTGCCGAGCATGCGGTGCTCGGCGAGCACGACGAGCCCCATCCCGCCCTTGCCGAGCGGCTCCTTCGACCGGTAGGGCGTCCCCTCCAGGAGATCTTCTTCCACGTCGACCATCGGCTTCGGTGGCGGCGCCGGAGAGGGACCCCCGGGCGCTCGCTCACCCCTACAGTTCCGCCTGTGGCGCGCGCGTACTCAGGATTCTGCGCGCCGGTCGAGGTCTGCCGGCGCCCACCGCCCCCGTCCCCCGCCCGGCCCCCGGGGTCTGCTCAGCCGTTCGCCGCGCGAACATCGTCGTCCACCTCGTCAGGGGTCATCGTCAGAATCGAGACGATGCGATGGAGCGTTTCCGGCCGCAGCTCTGCACGGAGCTGCGCCCAGAGCGCTTGCTGGCGCTCCACCTGGGACTGGCCCGCGAACCGCTTCGCGATCACGAAGCCCCCGACGTTGCCGCCCGGAGTCACCTCGAGGTGGATCTCGGCGGGGGTGAACCCGGCCGCGAGCAGCGCGCGCGTCACTTCGTCTTCCATTGGAACGTCCCCTTGTTCACGATCGTCAGCGCGTTCTCGAGGGCCACGCGTGCGTTCTCTTTCAACGCGTCGCCGCGGATGCCGCGGTCGAGGTCGAGGCGCTTGAGCTCGCGGCGTAGCCGCGCCTGCGGCGCGTACCGGTAGGTGTTCTTCCAGCGTGCCCACACCTCGCCGAGCGCGGCCGACATCGCCTCCCGCTGCTTCTCGCCGACGAAGCGCTCGAGCGTGGCGGCCTTCATCAGCCGCTGCAGATCGTGCCGCCCGTCGAACGTGTCGGCCTCTTCACGCGCGAAGGCTCGAAGCACACATTCCACGGCGACGCCGCTCAGGTAGAGGGCGTCTGCGAACAACTCGGCCTGGTACATCACGCCGGCGGCGCCGATGCGCTCGGCCGCACCGCCGATGTAGTCGTCGCCCGTGAGCTTCATGGTTTCCACGCCGACGTTACCACGTACTGGCGGCGTGTCTGCGAGGTCTCCCGCTCCGACGCCCGTCACGAGGGCGCTGTAATGCCGTGTAATGGACATCGCTCGGCGTCCTCGGGTAAGGGCGCGCCATGGCGCTCGAGCGACGCACGCTGGAAGGTACCGCGCACGCCTCGGAGTCCTCGGACGGCAGCACCTGTGGCGGTCCGACCGGCTCGCGGGTAGCAGCGCGCCACGCCGAGCAGCGTGCCGCTCGCTTGCACCCACGCTGGGCGCGGCGCAACGTCACGATCCGCGCGGTCCGGAGGCTCCGGTACGGCACGACCGGGGTCGACCGCTCCGCGCCGACCGTCAGCGTGCGCAACGACCTGTCACGGGCCCACCGGTCGTACCGCTGCGGTACGCGGCGGACGGAGCCGGTCGAGGCGCTCCGATCGCGACGGTCTGGCGCGACCAGCGGCCCGCGAAGCGCTCGGATCGTGCCTGGTCGCTCGGAAACCCTCGGATCTACTCACCCTGACGCAGGCCGCGAGCAGCGACCTGCCTACCCTATCCCACCTGCACACCACCAGTAGTCAAGGAGACCTATGAAGAAGTATCGCTCCACCGCGTCGTCGCAGATCCGCATCGAGTACGGCTGGGAGCTCGCGTTGGGCCTCCGGCTCTTCGCCGAGACCACGGGCTTCGCGCCGGCGCTCGAGACCGTCACCGAGGAGCTCGAGACCGCGACGGCCACCCGCCTCGGCAAACGCAAGCCGCTCGTCAAGGCGCGAGTCGCCCTTCGATTCGCGAACTGGCAGACGGACCAGCTCATCCGCAGCGCGTCGCGGGCCGCGGAGATCGCCGACGGAGGGTCGCGGGGGCCCATCCACGCGGCGGCCTTCCCGGACGGGCTCGCCCCCGTGGTCGCGCCGGGCGGCGCCCGCCAGGTGAAGCCGACCGAGGAGCTCGTCGCCCGGATCACGAAGAGCAAGCTCGCGCAGATCGAGGCCTTCAGGACGGAATGGGGCCCGAAGCTCGAGGCGAGCCTCGCAGCGCTGCGGACGGCCGCGGGCGCCTACGAAGCCGCACGCAAGGACCTCCTCGATGTCTTCCAGACCGAGCTCGCGCTCCGCGACGAGCACCGCCTGGCGGTCGAGCGGCTCCTCGGCCAGGTGCGGACGGCCTTCCCGGGCGACACCAGCAAGCGCGACCTCGTGTTCCCGGTGCTCGACGACGCCGTGCCGAGCGATCCGGCGGCGGACGACGAGCCGGTCGTGCCGACGCCGGCGGGGTGAATCGACCCGGAGACGCACAAGGACAAGGCCACGGAGTCAACGGCTCCGTGGTCTTGCCTTCCGGCTGCGAACGCGTGGGGCGCATTTTCTTGAGCCTGGGTGACCCCGAACGGCGAAATGTAGGGTGGAGCTCGCGCCGCCACGGCGGCGCGACCGCCGCGAGGAGCACGACGCCATGACCGCCCGCCCACCGAACACGCCGCCGCCCGACACTGCGCGCCTCGAAACTGCGCCGCCCGACAGTGTGCCGCCCGATAGCGCGCGACCCGACGCGCCCGACGCGCCCGACTCACCGCACGCCCGCGACGCCGAGACCTTCCTCGACGCGGAGGTCGAGCGCACGCTCGCACCGTATCGCGGGGTGCTCCCCGCACCCGCGCTTGCGGAGCTCAGCGCCCTCTTGCGCCTAGCGCTCGACTCCCACCCGGTGCTGCGCGAGCTCGCGGCCCGCGCGCGCCCGCGCGCCGCGAAGCAGGCGAGCGGCACCGAGACCGTGGGCGGCGGCGAAGACGCGGCTCCGACCGATGCGGTGGCGGCAGGCGGCATCAAGTCACCGGGCGGGAGCTAGCCCGAGCGATGCTGACCCAGGACGAGAAGCGGCGGCTGGCCGCCGAGACCCCGGTCGTGGTGTGGGCGGCGCGGAGCTTGAAGCGCATGGCGACGGGCGTCGTCGACTACGACGACCTCGTGCAGATCGGCCGCGTGGCAGCGCTCCGTGCGGCCGATCGCTTCGACCCTGCCTACGAGGTTCCCTTCGAGCGCTTCGCCTGGCGCTACATCACCTTCGAGATGCGCAAGGCGCTTGCGGCCCAGCGCGGCGAGCAGGCCTTGCGAACCGAGCTCGCGACCGTCGCGGCGCTCGAGCTCGGCGGCAGCATCGAGGATGCCGCGGACGTCTGGGCCGACACGCCCGAGCGAGCGGGCGCGGAGCTCCGCACGGAGCTCGCCGCACTCGCAGGTGCGTGGCTCTGCGGCTTCGCAGCGGAGGGTCTCGGGCGCGGCGGCGAGAACGCGCTCGCCGCCGAGCTCGATCGCCGTCGCGCCAACGCCGTCGTGCAAGGCGTGCTCGGCGAGCTCGGCGAGGAGCCGCGGCGCCTCCTCGTGCAGCGCTGGTTCCTCGGCCGAGGTCACGACGAGATCGCCCTCCGCGAGGGCGTGAGCAAGGCGACCGCCACGCGCAAGCTCGCGGCGGCCCTGCGGCTCGCGGCCGCGCGCATCGCCGCGCGGATGGGGCCGGGAGCGGGCGGAGGCTGAGCGGTCCGGTCGCGCAGGACCCACCGTGGCGACTGACAGACAGGCGGTGCTGCTGGTAGGGTTCGCCCCGAAGGAGCACCCCACCGATGGCGAAGACTACGAACAAGCCCCAGACCAAGAGCGACTTCATCCTCGCGCACCCCGACGCGTCGGCCAAAGAGATCGTCGCCAAGGCCAAGGCCGCCGGGTTCGCGCTGACGGAGAAGTACATCTACACGACTCGCTCTGTGGCGCGCTCCCGCAAGGAGCGCGACGAGGACCGCGCGCGAGCCGGCGCGCGCCCAGAGAGCGGCGCGAGCTCCAAGGTCGGCGGCCTCTTGCTCGCCGTGGCCGCCGAGATCGGCCTCGGGCGCGCCATCGAGCTCCTCGAAGCCGAGCGCAAGCGCGTCGTCGCCATGCTGCCGCGGTAGGCATCGCCGACCCAGGGGTTCCGATGGCGCCGCCGATCGCTCCGTTCATCGAGAAGTGGAGCCGGTCGAACGCGGCCGAGCGGGCGAACAAGGACGCGTTCCTCATCGACCTCTGCGAGGTGCTCGAGGTGCCGCGTCCCGAGCCCACGACCGGTGACGCGGAGCAGGATCGGTACGTCTTCGAGAAGGACGCGCTGACGCCCCACGAGGGCGGGGTCGTGACGGTCGGGAAGATCGACCTCTACAAGGCCGGCGCGTTCATCCTCGAGGCGAAGCAAGGCTCCGACGCGGGCGCGAAGAAGGTCGGCACGGCGAAGCGCGGCACGCCGGCGTGGCACATCGCGATGCAGGATGCCTACGGCCAGGCCGTCGGGTACGCGCGCAACCTCGCTGACCCCGTGCCGTTCCTCATCGTCTGCGACATCGGCTACTGCTTCGATCTCTACGCGGCCTTCGACGGGACGCGCGACTACCGGCAGTTCCCGGACCCGCAGGCCTCGCGCCTCTTCCTCAGCGACCTCGAGCGGCACAAGGCCACGCTCCGGCAGGTCTTCCTCGACCCGCTCGCGCTCGATCCTGCGCGGCGCACAGCGAAGGTCACCCGCGACGTCGCAACCCACCTCGCCGCCCTCGCCCGGGCGCTCGAGAAGGCCGGCCACGCGCAGGAGCTCGTCGCGCGCTTTCTCATGCGCTGCCGTCTTCGACGCCTACGGCTGGCCGAGCGACCTCACGGACGAGCAGATCCTCGAGCGACTGGTCGCCCTCAACGCGGAGCGCGCCGAGGAGGAGAAGAGGGGCCTCGTGCGCTGGCTCTGGCCCGAGTTCCAGGCGCCGAAGAGCAGGGCGCCGACCCAGGAGCCGCTGGCCGGCATCGGCGAGGCGGACGAGGGCGACGACGCGCCTGTAGCACCCGCGGCGCCGGTGGCCGCTGCGTGGCCGAAGAAGCTCCCCGAGCAGATCGCTGCCATCCGAGAGCTCGTGCGGCGACCGGGCGGCGTGTGGTCGGCCAAGGAGGTCGCCGCGGCGTTCAAGGGGGCGAAGGCGAAGGACGCGGCGCTCGTGCTCGACAGCCTTGCGGCGCTCGGGATGCTGCTCGCGTACGAGGCGAGCGACGGGCGGAGGTGGCGTGCGACGACGGGGTGAGTCGGCGGACGCAAGGCGCGTCGCCTTGGGAGTTGGGCGAGGCCGCGAGGAAGGTCTATGATCGCTCGCGATGTCGATCGAGGTACCCGGGCCGCCTTCTGCAGCTGCCAAGCCGTTCATCGAGCACATCGAGCTCGAGAACTTCGGCTGCTATCCGAAGCTCGCACTCGACCTCGGCATGTTCAACGTGCTCGTGGGGCTCAACGACTCGGGCAAGAGCGTGTTGCTTCGCGCGCTGCGCGCCACGGCGGAGCTGGCACACCGAGAGGACACCGATTCGCCGCTGTCGCTCGGGGAGGCGCTCGAGATGCCGCGCTTGCGCTGGGCCGGAGCGGCCCCCGGTGACGCGGTGCGAATCGCCGTCAACGGGGTGTACGGGTCGTTTGCGTGGCGGGCCGAAAGCACGCTCCTGAGCGCGGCGGCGGGCCGGTGGGAGCTCGAGAATCAGGCGGTGACCGTCGCCGGAGAGGAAGCGAACCTGGGGCGCGGAGACTCGCGCACGATCAGGTTTCCCATGTCCGGAGGTGTCGGCGCTGGCGCACGTGGTCGGCTCCTGGGGTTCTTCGCCGCGCTGACAAAGGACCCACGCGCAGCCTGGTTCGAGCGCAACGCCCAGCTCGGCGCAGGGTTACGGTCGGTGCGCATCTTCCGACTCGATCCAGGCGCGCTTCGGGCTCCCTCCCTCGCCCCGAGCAGCGAGGTCGTGCCGATTCTCGAGCCCACGGGTGCGGGGCTCGCCACGACGCTGCAGATCATCGGGGGCGCGGCGCCGCGTCTGCGCGTCGCGATCGAGGACGCTTTCGTCCGCGCCGTGCCGACCCTCAGTGGATTTCAGACGCTCGCCACGAGCGTGGAGGGCGCGGCCGCAGTGCGACTGGTCTTCGCCCTCAACCCGACGGGAGCGCAGCTCGAGGCGACCGAGGTGAGCGATGGCGCCTTGCTGTTCCTCGCTTTTCTCACGCTGCTGCACCACCCGTCGCCACCTCCCTTGCTGTTGATCGAGGAGCCCGAGAACGGCGTGCATCCGGGGCGTTTGCAGGAGATCGTCAAGCTGCTGCGGCGCCTGACGAAGGCCGAGGGCGCACGCCCGGCTGTGCAGATCGTGATGACGACCCACTCGCCCTACCTCCTCGACGAGATCCGCGCGGACGAAGCGTACTTCTGCTATCGGGATGCGACCGGTGCCGCGCAGGCGGAGAGCTTCGCCAGCGTGGATCGCATCGAGGAGCGGCTCGGGGACTACCGGCTTGGCGAGCTCTGGACCGCCTACGGCGAAACGCGACTGAGGGAGCTGTCGCATCGAACGCCGGCGCCATGAGCCTCTATCTGTACAGCGAGGGCGGTCGAGACCTTGGCGATGAGGAAGCGTTCATGCCGGACGCGATCGGTGGACCGCTGCGAGCCCTCACCGAACGGATCCTCGGCAAAGACGGCCTGCACATCGTCGCGCGCCCCCTGTCTCGCGTTCACGGGCGCGCCGACCAGGAGGAGCCCACGCGGGGCTACGACAAGAAGGTGGCCCGTGCGCTCCGAGACGCCCAACGAGAGGAGGCCGAGGCGGTGGTGGTCGTCGTCGATCGCGACGGTCCCGGCGGGGCGAAGCGCCTCCAACAGCTGAAAGCTGGAAGGGAACACGCGGCCGTACCCACGCCTTCAGCGCTCGGTGTGGCGCAGGAGATGGTGGAGAGCTGGCTGTTCGGCGACAGGGCGGCGTTCGAAAGAACCTTCGGCGCGGTCCCGACGGGCCTGCCGTCGCATCCAGAGAGCGAGACCGGAGGGCGCGGATCGCCGCGCTACGCGAAGACGTGGTTGGAGCACGCCCTGGCCCCGTTTCGCGCGCGCGACGAGAGATTCGTGGCCTTGTACACGAGGCTCGCAGCATGCATCGACACGGCTGAGCTCGAGGCGACGTGTCCCCAGTCGTTCGCGCCCTTCGCCGAGGAGGTGCGCACCAACCTTGCCCCGGCCTTCCAGGCGTACCCCCCCCTGAGCCGACCGCTGATTCGCGCGCAGGCACCGCCGCCGCGCCCGCACCCACTCCCGCTCCCGCCCCCGCACCCGCACCCGCTCCCGCACAGGCACTCTCGCCCCCTCCCGCACCCTGGGGCCGTTCGCGCCCCTGGCGGGAGCCGGGCGTCATCGCGCTCGAGCTGCCGGACGAGCGGACGCGCCCCCACGCCGGCTCCCTGTTGCGCATCATCGGGCCTCGACGGGAGCACGGGCAGTCCGTACGATCCGGTCAGCCGAGGCGGGCTCCTCGGAGCTCGGCGCGGGCGCCACGCCGCCCGGCCAAGGCAGTAACTCGATGCGCCCGGGAACGAGCGAGCGGAACCACGGAGTCACGGCACGGAGCACGACACGGAGGTGCCTCTGAACCCTGCCGGCTCCGTGCAGCTCTCCGTGTCTCCGTGTCTCAGTGGTTGGCTCTTTCTGGGTACTTGGAGGCGAGACGGAGGAGCACCCATGCAACCAGAAGGCAACGACGGGCCACGCGGTGCGCCGATCGACCGGCTGCTGGCCCGGGTGGAGACGCTCGAGCGCCGCAACGCGGAGCTCGAGGAGGCGCTGCGCGTCGAGCGCGGCCTCCGCGCGGAGATGGCCGCGACGCAGGACGGGGCCACCGGCGCGCCACGGACGGAGGGCCTCCAGCACAGCGAAGACCGCTACCGGGAGCTCGTGGAGCTCGCACCGGTCGGGATCCTGATCCACGTCGACCATCGCGTCGCCTTCATCAACGCCGAAGGGGCGCGCATCCTCGGCGCCACTGCGCCGCAGCAGCTGGTCGGCAGGGCGATGTTCGACATCATCGACCCGCGCGACCACCAGATGGCGGCGGCGCGGATGAAGCAGGTCGTCTCCGGCCGGACCCGGACCACGATCGCGCCGAGCACCTGGCGTCGCCTCGACGGGTGCCCGGTGCACTGCGAGGTCGCGGGGTCGCCCGTGGTCTACGAAGGCCGGCCGGCGAGCCAGGTCGTCTTCGTCGACATGAGCGAGCGCCGACAGGCCCAGGAGGAGCTCGCCAAGCTCCGCGCGGCCGTCGAGTCGTCGGGCGAGATCGTGTTCCTGACGGATCGGGACGGGCTCATCACGTACGTCAACCCAGAGTTCACGAGGGTCTACGGCTGGAGCTCCGGCGAGACGGTCGGCCGCGTCACGCCCCGCATCCTCAAGAGCGGCCAGGCCCCGGACGAGTACTACGCGGGTCTGTGGCGGCGCCTCCTCGACAAGGAGTTCCTGCGGGCCGAGTACCCAAACAGGACCAAGGACGGGCGGCTCGTGTGGGTGGACGGCTCCGCCGGGCCCATCGTCGACGGCGGCGGCGAGATCGTCGGTTTCCTCGCGGTCCAACGCGACGTCACGGAGAGTCGCAAGCGCGACCAGTTGCTCGAGCTCACGCAGCACTGCGTCGAGCACGCCGGCGACATGGTCCTGTGGCTCGACCCGACGGGGCTGATCCTGTACGCCAACGAGAAGGCCGTCGAGGTGGGGGGGTACTCGCGGGACGAGCTCATCGGCATGCATGCCTCGGTCCTCGATCCGAACTTCCCCGAGGCGAGCTGGGCGGATGCGTGGACCCACCTCAAGACGCACCGGACCATGCGGCTCGAGTCGAGCTACCGAACGAAGGACGGTCGGGACGTTCCCGTGGAGATCACCGCCAACTACGTCGCGTTCGGCGGCCACGAGTACAACTTCGCGTCCGCTCGTGACATCTCGGAGCGCAGGGCCCTCTCGGCCCAGCTCGAGCACGCGCAGAAGATGGAGGCCGTGGGACGTCTCGCGGGCGGCGTCGCCCACGACTTCAACAACGTCCTGGCGGCGATCCTCAACTTCAGCGAGTTCCTGAGCGAAGGGCTGCCGCAGGCCGATCCGCTCCGCGCCGATCTCGAGCAGATCCAGGCCGCCGCGCGCCGCGGCGCGACGATCGCACGCCAGCTCCTCGTCTTCAGCCGGAAGGACATGGTCCGGCCGGAGATCGTCGACCTCAACGCGGCGGTGTCCGAGCTCGAGGAGCTGCTCCGCCGGCTGCTCGGCGAGGACGTGAAGCTCGTCACCCTGCCAGCCCCCGGGCTGTGGCCGGTGGAGCTCGGTCCCGGGCAGATGGGGCAGATCCTGGCGAACCTCGCGGTGAACGCGAGGGACGCGATGCCGCACGGCGGACAGTTCGTCATCGCGACCGAGAACCACGTCGTCCCCGAGGGTGCGCCTCGCACCCCGCTCGGCGCTGCGCCGGGCCGGTACGTGAGGGTGCAGGTGCAGGACTCCGGCTGTGGCATGACGCCCGACGTCGCCGCCCACGCCTTCGAGCCCTTCTTCACCACCAAGGCGGCCGGTTTGGGCACCGGCCTCGGGCTCTCGATCGTCTACGGCATCGTGAAGCAGCTCGGGGGCGAGGTGACCCTGCACTCGGTGCCGGGCGTTGGGACGACGATCGAGATGCTCGTGCCGGCGGCGACGCGCGAGGTCACGCAGGCCCTGCTCGCCTCCCCGCCCTCGCCGCCGACCGGCACGGGGCAGACGATTCTCGTCGTGGAGGACGACGAGGCGGTGCGCGCCATCGCCGCCCGCATCCTGCTCCGCGCAGGCTATCGGGTCGAGCAAGCGGCCAACGCCGGAGAGGCCATCCTGATCTGCGAGCGCAATGCCATCGACCTGCTGCTGTCGGACGTCGTCATGCCGACGATGTCCGGCCGCGACCTCGCCGCGCGCCTTCAACGAGACCGCCCGGGACTGCCCGCGCTCTTCATGTCCGGCTATGCGGGCGATGCGCCCGCCGGCGTTCCGAAGGACCAAGTCGAGCTGTTGCAGAAGCCGTTCAGCCGCGAGCAGCTCCTTGCGAGCGTGGCCGCAGCGCTGCAACGTGGCGTAGTCTGATCGGCGCTCCCGCTCCCGCTCACCCCCGCCGCAACCGGATGACCCACACGAGCCGCGCCACGTTCCGAAGCACGTTCGGCACGCGCCGCCACAGGTGCACCGACGGCGGGCGCTTCTCGCGCAGCTTCACGGGCACCTCGGCGACGCGCAGGCCCGCGCGGTGGGCGCGGATGACGAGCTCGCTCGCGAACACGTCGCGCTCGACCACGCACGCCCGCACGACGGGCAGGAGCGCCTCGCGGCGGAAGGCCTTGAGGCCGTGGGTGTCGGTGCCGCGGAAGCCGAGCGTGATCCGCAAGAGGCCGTTGTAGAAGAGGCTCCCCGCGTGGCGCCCGAGCGGGCGCTCGTCCTCGGCGCCGCGCACGAGCTTGCTGCCGATGACCATGTCCGCCTCGTCGCGCTCGAGCATCGCGACGGCGCGGCGCTGGAAGTCGACGTCGCAGAGATCGACCTCCTCGCACACGACGAAGCGCCCGCGCGCGCGCTCGATGCCGAGGCGGAGCGCGCGCCCGTAGTTCGGCGCGCCGACCGAGAAGGTCCGCACCTCGGGGTGGCGGAGCGCGAGCTCGGCCGCGACCGCCGCCGTCCCGTCGCGCGAGCCGTTCTCGGCGAGCACGATCTCGAAGTCAAAGCCCGCGTCCTCGAGCCGCTCGCGGAGCTCGAGCACGGCCCCCCGCAGGATGCGCTCCTCGTTGTACACGGGGATGACGATGCTGACCTCGGGCGCGTCCCGGTCGATGGCCGCCTCGGCGCGGTCGCTCACGGCGCCGCCTCGCCGCCCGCGGCCGGGGCCGGGCGCGGGCGCGCGCCGAGCAGCGCGCGAGCCTCCTCGGCCGCGTCGCGCCCGAACCCGAGCGCGTCGCCCATCGACGAGTAGTTCCAGCCGCCGTAGCGCCCGGTCGACAGTACCCGGGCCTCGGCCAGGAAGGGGCGGATCGCGGCGAGGCTCGGCCCGTAGGCGTCGTCGTAGAGCACGTAGGCGTGCTCGATGCGCCGCAGGCGCGCGAAGAGCACGCTCTCCGGGGTCCGGCACACGCCCATCTCGCACAGGCCCGCGGCGACCGTGGGCAAGAGCTCGCGGAGGTCGGGCTCGCGGCGATCGGCGAGCTCGACGTACAGGCTCGCCGCGCCGGGCGGCGCCATCTCGCCCGAGAAGTTCGAGTAGCAGCCCACGCGGTAGAACGGGTAGCGCGCCTCGGGCACGTAGATCCAGTGGTAGGGCACGAGGCACGGGCTGCGGAGCGCGACGTCGAGGTAGTAGAGGTGGGTCTTCCGGAGCCGCGCGCCCGCCGCAGCGACGGCGTCGGGGATCGGCCGGCACAGGCGCAAGAGCTCGGGCAGCGGCGCCGTCGACACGAGCACCTCGAAGCCGATGCGCTCGTCCGGCAACACGAGCTCGCGCCGCTCGAGATCGACGAGGACGGGCGCGCGGCCGAGCTCGATGGGGCCGGCGGCCCGGGCGAGGCCCTCGGACAGGGCACCGATGCCGCGTCGCGGGTAGAGGAAGCGCGCGTTGTAGCCGAGCTCGCGGTCGGCGAGCCCGACCGCGCCCGCGACCACGTCCTCGAGCGTGGGCAGGGGCACGAAGCGCGCGCACCACTCGGCCGAGATCGCCCCCGGCGGCACGCCCCAGAGCCGCCCGTTGTACGGGAACATGAAGTGCCGGCAGATCCCGGCACCGAAGTGCCGCAGGCTCCACGCCTCGAAGCTCTCGCCGGGCGCGGGCGCCGCCGGACCGCGCGCGGCCGCGAGAAAGCCCATCAGGCACTCGTAGGCCACCGCCGGCGGCAGGCCGTGGAGGTTCGCCTGGAAGGGGTAGCGCGTGTACGCGCCGTGGCTCCAGACCCTGCTGCGGCGCTCGATCTCGAGGCATCCGGGGCCGATCCACGCACGCGCGAGCCCGAGGGTCTCGGGGTCGGCGGCGTGCAGGAGGTGCCCGGTGCGGTCGAAGCGGTAGCCCCGCTCCTCGACGGTCACCGCGTGGCCGCCCGCGACGTCGCGCGCCTCGAGCAAGCGCACGCCGACGCCCGCCTGCCGCAGGTGATAGGCCGCGGCCATGCCCGTCAGGCCGGCGCCCACGATCGCCACCTCGACGCGGCTCTGTGTCGTCGCTGCACCCATGAGGAGTCGCGAGCCGCCGACGGTAGATGATGGCGCGTGACCCGGCAACAGCTGACGCGGCGCGTCAGGCTCGCGCGTCAGGCTCGTCGGCGGGTGATGGGGATTTCGCGAGGGCTCGCCATGCGCTACGGGAACTGCCCAGGGATGCCGGTTGGCGCCGCCGACCTGGCAGACCGTCCGGCTCGACCGAGCCCGGAGGCCGGGGGAGAACACGAACACCGGGTCCCCATCATGGCAATCGAACGCAGAACGACGGTCAAGCTCTCGGGTCGCATCCTCTACCTCACCGAGGATCCCGATCTCTTGCGCCGGCAGCTCGCGGGCGAGGACCTGCCGAGCGTCCCGGATCGGCTCATCGACAACATCTCGACCGACGAGATCACCCCCGGGTGGGCCTGCTACTACTACGACGAGACGATCGGCCGGTACTGCCTCGTCGGCCTGCGCGGCGGCGTCGTCGAGAAGGACGCGCTCCGGAACGGCGCCTTCACCGTCATCGTCAGCGGGCGCAGCAAGGGCTGCGGCTCCTCGCGCGAGGTCGCCCCCTACGCCGAGATGGTCACGGGCGCGCGCTTGATCGTGGCCCGCTCGATCGAGAAGATCTACGGCCAGAACTGCCAGAACATCGGCCTCTTGACGACGACCGACTTCGGCCTGCTCGAGCGCGTGCGCCGCGGCGAAGAGATCCCCATCGCCGAGTTCACGCGCGGCCTCGACCCCGTGAGCGCCGAGGTCGTCGCGTACGGCGGGCTCTTTGCCTACAACCGCGCGCGCCTCGCGGGCGAGGTGAGCCCGCCGCGCATCACGACGGCGCCGCGGCCGATGACCCTCTGCGAGAAGATCATCGCGCGCCACGCCGTCACCGACGCGCGGCGCGATCGCGGCGGCGCGCTCGGCGTGCCGGCGGTGGCCCCGGGCGACGCCCTGTTCGTGCGCACCGACGTGCGCTTCTCGCACGAGTACACGACGCCGCAGGCCGAGGGCCTGTTCCGCGCGGGCTTCGGCGACGACGCCCGGGTCACCGAGCCCGAGACCGTGTTCGCGTTCCGCGACCACCTCACGTTCCTCGAGAGCGTGATGTCGAAGGAGCACGTCGCGATGGGGCTCGACGCGGCGGCGCGCAAGCTCAAGGTCGTGCAGGAGGGCTTCACGAGCGCGCAGTCGATCAAGCTCTTCGGCGAGGTCGAGCGCGACGGCGCGACGGTCGGCTCCGAGGCGATCTGCCACAACAAGGTCATCGAGGAGCTCGCTCTGCCCGGCGACGTCGTGTGCGGTACCGATTCCCACACCTGCATGGCGGGCGCGCTCGGCTGCTTCGCCTTCGGCGTCGGCTCGACCGACATGGCGAACGCCTGGTACACGCGCGACGTGCGGGTCGCCGTGCCCGAGACGGTGCGCTTCGTGCTCCACGGCACGCTGCCTTCGGGGGTGACTGCCAAGGACGTGATGTTGCACATCCTGTCGCAACCCTTCTGGCGCGGCGGCCAGGGGATCGGCAAGGTGCTCGAGTTCGCCGGCCCGGGCATCGCGGCCCTGCCGCTCGACGAGCGCGCCACGCTCACCAACATGGCGGTCGAGGCGGGCGGCTTCACCGGCATCATCGAGGCGGACGAGGTCGTGACGGACTACCTCGTGCGGCAGCGCGGCCTCGACGCGGAGGCCGTGCGCGCGCGCATCGTCTGCGCCGACCCGGGCGCGAGCTACGCCCACAGCTTCGAGGTCGACCTCGCCGCGCTCGAGCCCATGGTCGCGACCCCCGGCGACCCGCGCAACGGCGTGCCCGTGCGCGCGCTCCGCGACAAGGCGGGCGGCGACGTGAAGATCGACATCGCCTACGGCGGCTCGTGCACCGGCGGCAAGAAGCACGACATGGATCTGTACGCCTCGGTGCTCGAGCGCGCGCTCCGGAGCGGCCGCAAGGTCGCCCCGGGGGTCCGGCTCTACATCCAGTTCGGCTCGCAGGACATCCGCCGCTACGCCGAGGACCAGGGCTACCTCGCGCTCTTCGAGCGCGCCGGCGTCACGCTGGTCGACCCCTCCTGCGGCGCCTGCATCAAGGCCGGACCGGGCGTCTCGGTCACGAAGGACGAGGTCACGGTCTCGGCCATCAACCGCAACTTCCCGGGCCGCAGCGGCCCCGGGCAGGTGTACCTCGCGAGCCCGCTCGTCGTCGCGGCGAGCGCCATCGCGGGGCACATCGTCGCCCCCGACGCGCTCGGCTGAGCCGCGCGCGCTCGCTCTCAGTCGAGCAGCGCCCCGAGCTCGGAGACGAGCTCGCGCGCGGCGCCGCCGAGGTCCGACACCGCGGCCGCCGCGTCGCCGGCCTGCTGGTCCTCGGCGTGCAGGAGCTCGGCGAGCCGTGGGTTGCGAAACCAGTCCTCGTCGAAACGCTCGCGGAGCTCGCGCCGGCGCGGCGCCGCGTGCACGGGGCCCGCGAGGCGCGGGGCCACGGCGTCGTCGGGCTCGAGGCGCGGCAGGACGGTGCACAGGGACACGGGCGGCGGCTGCCCGAGCACGCGCTCCCCGAGCTCGAGGTAGCGCTCGCGTGCGGCGGCCGCTCCGCCGCGCCGCAGGGCGAGCCCGACGCCGAGCCGCCAGAGGTCGATGCGCAGCGCGAGCGCGACGGCGACGCCGAGGCGCCGCTGCTGCGCGCGCGCACGCTCGCGCCCACGCCCGAGCACGCGCTCCTGGAAGCGGCGCTCGAGCGCCACCGCGGCCATGAGACCGGCGCGCACCTCGCGCCGCACGCCCGCGGGCGCGTCGAAGAACGCGAACGAGCGCGCGCCCTGGGCCGCGCCGTCCACGAGCGCGCGGCCGAGGTCGGCGAAGGCGCGCACGAAGCTCGTGGCACCGAGCGGCGCCGGCAGCCGCGGCCACTCGAAGGTGCGCCCCGCGAGCCAGCCGCTCCGGCCGAACACCTCGCCGAGAAAGCGCGTGCCGAGCCGCGCCGGCCATCCCTCGCCCGCGTCGCGCCCGAGGGCGGCGCCGAGGACACCGTGCCACCCGGGCCCGCACGCGCGCGCGCTCTCGGCGAGAAGGAGCTCGCGCCACGGCTCGGTCGCCGCGAGGAGCTCGTCGCACAGGGTCGCCACGGCGCCCGGCGGCGCGCCGGCGAGCTCGGGCTCGGGCGCGACGACGCCGCGAGCGAGCTCCGCCTCCGCCTCGAGGCGCCGCTCGTGCGCGCGCAGGGCCAGGCTCGACACCGGCCCGGCCCGGAGCTCGAGCGTCGCCGCGTAGAGCGCGCGCCCGGCGGTGCTCGGCTCGACGAGCAGCCGCGCCCCAAGCTCGCGCACGCTCGCCCGCGCGAGGGGCTCGGCCCCCGCGAGCCCCGGTGTCGCGGGCGGGGCGCGGCGCGCGGCCT
>JACRDA010000353.1 GCA_016212965.1 Myxococcales bacterium | reverse complement strand
TGGAGGCGCGGCGCAGCGTCCGGGCGCGGTGCGTCTCGGGTCGGCGGAGGCGAGCCATGCTTGTCCATCGACCGAACCGCGTGCGAGTTGCTCGCCGCACACGCTGACAAGGAGCTCGGCGCTCGGGCATTGAGCGGCGCAGCGCGAGGACTTGGAGACGGGCCCGAGCCAGCCCTGGATCCTTGGCCTCTCAGCCGGCGGCATCCGGACCGAGGATTGTACCCTCACCCGGGGGAGAGGGGGGATGCGAGCCGACAGTCCGCGGCGGAGTCCCCAACTTGGACCACCCCCTCTCCTCCGGGAGAGGGGGCCGGGGGGTGAGGGCAACAGTTTCGGTCCGGATGCGGACTGCTGCTTCGGCAAGGGTCCAGGGCTCGCTCGGGCTCGTCTCCAACCAAGCTCAACCTCGTCCCCTCGATCACAGACTTCACAACGACCGGTTCGCACGCCAATTCCTGCTCAGGCTCTCAGGGCAGGCTCTGCGGCGGCGGCAGCGCCTCGAGCGCCTGCTCGAGCTCGCTCGCGGCGTGGCCGTTGGCGGCCGCGCGCGCGGCCACGATGCCGCTCTCGAGCCACTCGCGCGCCTCGAGCGGCCGGCCCAGGCCGGCGAGCATGGTGCCGCACATGAGGTACATCGCGACGTAGCCGGGGTCGCGCTCGCGCAGCTTGGCAAAGGTCGCGAGCGCTTCGGGGTGGCGCCCGAGCCCCTTGTACTCGAGCGCCAGCGCGTACCAGCCGAACGAGTCGGCCTTGCCGCTCGCCGTCATGCTTTCGAGCACCGCCAGGCGCTTCTCCGAGGCCATGTTCGCTCCGATCAGTGCGCCAGGTCGGCGTGCTCGACGACGCCGATGTAGGGGACCTCGCGGTAGCGCTCGCCCCAGTCGAGGCCGTAGCCGACCACGAACTTGTCTTCGATGGTGAAGCCCAGGTAGTCGATCGGCACCTCGATGCGGCGGCGCGCCGGCTTGTGCAAGAGCGCGCACACCTTGACGCTCGCGGGGCGGCGCGTGCGCATCAGATCGAGCAGGTGCGCGATGGTGAGGCCCGTGTCGACGATGTCCTCCACGAAGAGCACGTCCTCGTCCTCGACGGAGCGGCCGAGGTCGTGCGTGATTTGCACGACGCCGGTCGACTGCGTGCCCTCGCCGTAGGAGCGCACGCCCAGAAACTAGACGCGCAGCGGCACGCCCTGGATGGCGCGGATGAGGTCCGCCATGAAGATGAAGCTGCCCTTCAGCACGCACACGAGCACCAGCTTGCGGCCGTGGTAGTCGTGCGAGATCTGTGCGCCGAGCTCACGCACCCGCGTGGCGACCTGCTCGGCCGAGAGCATCGTGACCAGCTTTTCCACGGCGCAGCACTAGCGGAGAACGGGGGCCGCCTCAACGGCGCTCGCGGCCGGCGGCCGGTCGGCCACGGCCTCGAAGAGCGTCTCGAGCATGCGGTAGGTCAGGCCCCAGACGAGGTGCTCGCCGACGCGGAAGGCCGGCAGCGCCACCTCCTTGCCGTGCCACACGTAGGGCCGGACCGCGGCCACCTCGCCGCGCAGCATGGGGCCGAGCGGCGCCCACATCGCCTCGGCCACCTCGTCGTTCGGGGCGAGCGCGACCTCGGTGTGCAGGGCGAAGACGAACGGCACGATGGCGAGATCGACGGGCGCGCCCCGGCCGAGCGCCTGGAACTCGTCGAGCTGCCCGAGCGGCTCGGCGTGCGCCGCGAGATCCACCCCGACCTCCTCGCGCGTCTCGCGCACGGCCGTCGCGCGGAGATCGGGGTCGCCCTGCTCGTGGCGCCCGCCGGGGAAGGCCATGTGCCCGCTCCACGGATCGCCGGGGTGCTCGGTGCGGCGGATGAGCAGCACCTCGGGCTCGCGCACGTAGCGCACGACCGCGGCGACGGCTGCGTGCCGGGTCACCGTCCCGCGCAGCCGGGCGACCGTGCGGGCCTCGAGCCGCGCGCGGATGTGCGCGGGGTCGAAGAGCCTGTCGTCTGCCGGCGCCATGGCCATGGACAAGCACGTCCGCGCCCCGCGGGCAAACCGCGCCCTGCCCGGCTCCGCGCCCGCGGGCCGTTCTTTTTCTTGGTCACGAACGGGCCGCTCGGCGCCACGAGGAAAGGGAGGAGCTTCCGATGCCCACTCGGCGCCCTTGGTTCGGTCTCGTGGTCTGCGCCTGTGCACTCGTCGTCGCCGCCACGGCCGCGGCGCAGCCCGCCGGGGGCGGCGTGCTCGCGCGCGAGCTGCGCTTCACGTCGGACCACGGCCTGCGCCTGCAGACCGACGACGCCGGCGCGGACCGGGTGCGCGTCTCGCTCGCCGCGCTCGGGCCCGCGCAGGCGCCGCTCGGGCCGAGCGTGGTCGTGCACGAGGGCGTCGACGCCCGGAGCGCGCTCGCCGTGCGCGAGGGCGCCGCGCTCGTCGCGCTCGTGCGCGGCGGGGCGAGCACCTTCGTGCGCTTCGCCGTCGTCGCGCTCGACGCCGGAGGCGCCCCCGTGGGAGCGCCCAAGACGCTCGACGCGACCGCCCTCCGCACCGGCCGCGACGGCGTGCCGACGGCTGTCCTCGCGTGCCCCGACCCGACGGGCTTCACCGTTCTCTGGCAGGAGCTCGTCCTCTCGTCCGACCGCCCCGACGCGCGCACCTACTTCGGTCGCATCGGATCGGACGGCCGCTGGCTCGAGCCCGCCCACGTGGTCGAGGTGCCCTGGGCCGTCGCCGCGCTCGCGCACGACGGGCGCGGCTACCACCTCGCGCTCTACTTCACGAGCTCGAGTCCCGAGCAGACGCGCCTGTCGCTCGTCACGCTCGACCCGGGCGGGCGGCCCGAGCAGCACCCGTGGTGGGCGAGCCGCCCCGAGCTCGTGTCCGAGGTGCAGCTCGCGGTGGCGGCTGGCCGCGTGCTCGCCTACTGGCGCGGCGGCGCCGACGGCACGGCGCTGCGCTCGAGCGACGTGACGGACGTGGGGCAATGGGGGACGGAGCCCGCGCCGGCGCGGGAGCACGGCACGCTCCCGCTCGAGGCGAGCTTCGCCCTGCGCGTCGACCGCGGGCGCGAGGTCGTCGTCGTGCGCGGAGGCACATGACGCGGCAAGGCCGTCGACATGGCGCGCTCGCGGACTAGAATCGCCCCGATGATGCGCTCGCTCGCCACCGCTGCCGTGCTGCTCGCCGCAGCCGTCCTCCACGTCGCACCCGCCGCCGCGGATGTGGGACCGCCGCCCTCGTGTCCGGCCGGCAAGCACCGGGAGTACCTCTACGGTCACAAGTGCGTGACGGACGGCTTCCACCTCGAGCCCATGGACAACGGCGGCGCGCGCGAGGTCGCCGACGCGCCCGCGCCGAGCGCGTCGGCCACGGCCGCGGCGAGCAGCTCGACGGCCGCGGGCAGCACGGCCGCCCCGAGCGCTGCCGCCTCGGAGGCGGTCCCCGGCCCGACCGGCTCCGCCGCCGCTCCGCCGCCCGTCACTTCGTCGCCCGCACCGGGGCCGGAGGCCCCGCCGCCGAAGCGTGGCTGCGCCTGCGGCCTGACCGGCAGCGCCGGGGGCGCCGGGAACGTCCGCATCGCCTCGGTCGCGCTCCTCGGCGGCCTGCTCACCTTCGCGTCGCGCCGCCGGGCGCG
The DNA here is from genome assembly GCA_016212965.1 of Myxococcales bacterium. Lineage (GTDB taxonomy): Bacteria > Myxococcota_A > Polyangia > Polyangiales > Polyangiaceae > JACRDA01. Next base: position 18,885 of record JACRDA010000353.1, on the reverse strand, counting down.
CCGCGACGCACGCCGCCGGGAGTAGCGCCGCGCGCGAGCAGGGCGACCTCGACGGCCCCTGCTCCCTCACGCGGGCCGAGCGGCCGGGAGCGAGGTGCTCAGTACGCCGAGCCGCCCTGACCGTTGCCGCCGGTCGACGTCGCCGGGCACGTGGACATGTTCGACACGTAGCAGTGCAGGGTCTGCTCGTCGCAGCAGTTCGACGAGCCGACGGGCGCGTCCGGGCAGGTGTTCTGGCAGTCCGTGTCGGCGAAGCACTGCACCGTGCACTCCGGCCCGGAGCCGCCGGCTCCGCCCGTCCCGCCGGCCCCCGTTCCGGACGTCGTGGTGTTGCCACCCGCGACTCCCTCGAAGTCCGACGAGCCCGAAGCGCAGGCCACGTAGACGGTGGTCCCGGCCAACAACATGCCCCAAGCGACGCTGGCGAATTTCACGGCTATGTGGTGGAAAGATACTCCGATGCCGGGCGATCCACAATCCCAGCCGTCCGGCCGCGCAGAAGAGCCGTCAGACCCCAAGAATCCGCCCCCGTCGGAACGGCCGACGGCCGGCGACCCCGACCCTCCGCGCCACGCGCACACGCGCGGCGTGCGGCGCGTCTGGCTCTACGCCCTCGCGCTCGTGCTCGTCGGCTTCGCCGTGTTCCTGCCGAGCCTGCGCACGCCGTTCCTGCTCGACGACTACCTGCATGCCTCGATGCTCGAGGGCACCTACCCCGTCGAGCGGGGGCCCTTCGACCTCTACGACTTCATCAACGACCACGACCGCCCGGCGCTCGTCGAGCGCGGGATGCTGCCGTGGTGGACGCACCCCGAGCTCAAGGTGCGCTTCTTTCGCCCGCTGTCGAGCGCGCTCCGCTGGGTCGACCACCACGCCTTCGGCAACGCGCCCTTCCCGGCCCACCTGCACTCCTTCGCGTGGTGGGCGCTCGCGGTGCTCGCGGTGCACACGCTGCTGCGGCGCTCGCTCGCGCCGCGCGCCGCGGCGCTCGCCGCCTTCGTCTTCGCGCTCGCGCCCTGCCACACGATGCCGCTCGCCTGGCTGGCGAATCGCGAGGCGCTCGTGTCCCTGGCGCTCGGCTCGGCCGCGCTCCTGGCCCACCTGCGCTTCCGGGAGCGCGGGGGCACGTGGCGCGACGCCGCGCTCGCCACCGTGCTCTTCGCGCTCGCCCTGCTCGGCGGTGAGTACGCGATCGCCCTCGGGGGCTACGTGCTCGCGCGCGAGCTCGTCGCGCGGGGCGAGCCAGCGTGGCGGCGGATCGCCGGCGTCCTGCCCTTTGCCGTGCCGGCCGCCGCGTACCTCGGCGTGCGCGCGGCGCTCGGCTACGGCACCTACGGCTCGGGCTTCTACGCCGACCCGTTCCGCGAGCCGCTCGGCTTTCTGCGCGACGTCCCGCGCCGCCTCGCCACGCTGATCACCGAGGGCTGGCTCTCCCTCGACGACGACACGCTCGTGTCGGCGACGCCGGGCTGGGTCGTGGCGCTGCTCGCGCTCGGGGTGGTCACCGTGCTCGCGCTGCCGCTGCGTCGCGCGCTGCTCGCGCTCGAGCCCGAGCGGCGGCGCGCGCTCGGCGTGCTCCTGCTCGGCTCGTTCCTGGCCCTGCCGCCGATGCTCGCGACCATGCCCGCGCCGCGCCTGCTCGGCGCGAGCATGATCGGCATCGCGGCGGCGGTCGGCACGCTGCTCGACCAGGTGTGGTTCCCGGTGGCCGGCGCCCCACAGGGCCCGCGTCTCGCGCGCGAGCTCGCCACGCTCGCCGCGCTCGGGCTCGGCTTCGCGCACCTCGTGCACGGCCCCTTCACCTCGCTCCTCGTCGGCGAGCGCTTCCGGCGCTTCTCGGCCGAGTTCCGCGGCCACGCGGACGATCTCCGCGCGCGCATCGGCGCGCACGAGGGCAAGCAGGTCATGGTGCTGCGTGCGGCCGGCGCGTCGTTCTTCCTGCCCTTCGCGCTCGACCCTCGGGGCACGCCGCCGTGGCGCTGGCGCGCGCTGTCGCACACCGGGCACGTGCTCGTGCTCGCGCGCGACCGGCGCACCTTCGATCTCGTGGTGCCGGAGGATCAGGGCCTGTTCCCCTCGGAGCCCGGCAACCTGTTCCGCGACTGGCGCGACCCGCTCGCGCCCGGCAGCGTGTACACGGTGCCGGGGGTGCGCGTCACGGTGCTCGAGGTGGGGCGCCGCGGTCCGCGCGCGGCCCGCTACGAGCTCGACCGCGACTGGGACGACCCCGCCCTGGCGTGGCTCACCGAGGGCGCCGCGGGCTTTCCCGAGGCCGAGCTGCCGGAGCCCGGTTACGGCAAGCCCTTCGACCCGTAGCGCGCGGGCCCCCGCGCTCGCGCGGCTCAGGCTCGCGTTGCGCCCTTTCGGGCGCAACACTCGTGGCTTCAGGCTACGGGCTTCAGGCTACAGTTGGGCGCGGTAGGAGCCGGCTGTGGTCGAGCGAGTGCGGCGACACGATGGCCCGTTCGGACGGGCCTTCCCCGGGCCACCGGCTCTTTCGGTGGCATCTGACTCGCTCCCTCGCGTCTCGTGCCTGAAGCCTGAAGTCTGATCCCTGTAGCCGCGAGACTTCGCCCGAAAGGGCGAAAGTCGAGTCAGGGACCGACGCGCGGCACGCCGCCCGCGAGCGCGCGCGCGAGGAAGCGCTCGGCGTCGGCGCGCGCCTGCGGCACGTCGAAGGCGACGAAGTGCCCGTCCGCGGGCGCCGTCGGCGCGTACTCGCGCACGTAGGCGCTCACGGTCTTGCCGCCGACGACGAGGTTGCCGCTCGCGGGCACGGGCAGCTCCGCGAGGCTCCCGATCGGCTCCGGCGTCGCGACCGAGGCGTCGTGGACCACGAGCCCGAGCTGCGCGGTGAGGGCGTAGGTCGCCTGCACGACGCTCGGCGCGTAGCTGTCCGCGAGCCCGTAGATCTGGAGCAGGTGGTGGGCCGCGACGCCGGGGGGCGGCGCGATCGCGGCGAGCGCGCCGTAGGCGACCGGGTCGGAGCCGTCCATGAACATCTGCACGAGGGCGAGGGCGGGGTGGTCGACCCCGCCCGAAAGCGTCCCGTCGGCCGCGGCGTCGCCGAGCACCCAGGGGGCGATGGCGGCGACGTTCTGCGGGCTCGTCTTCGTGAGCAGGGCGTCGCGCAGGCTCGCGCCGGCACCCGTGAGGACGGCGCCGGCCCAGGCGCCGTAGGGCAGGGCGATGGCGCCCTCCGTCGCTCCCTGCGAGTGGCCCCAGAGCGCGACCGAGGTGCCGAGCGTGAAGGCCGTGCCGGTGACGCCCGCGGGCACCGCGATGCTGGGCACGAGGCGGAGCAGCGCCATCTGATCGGCGGCTCCCTGCGCGGTGTTGCCGCGCGCGGCGGCGGGGTTGCCGAAGTTGAAGAACAGGTCGTCGGGCGCGAGCGTGCTCCCGCCGCGGCGTGGTCCGTGCGCCACCTGATCGATGCCGAGCACGGCCGCGCGCACGACGTTGCCGGTGCCGTCGTCGACGCCGAGCGCGAGCTCGCCCGCGAGCCCGTCGACGACGTGGTCGCGGAAGTGTCCGCCCGTGCCGTGCGCGAACACGACCGTGGGCCAGCCGCCGAGCGGCGGCGCCCCCTTCGGGACGGTGAGCGACAGGCACACGTCCTCGGTGCGCACCATGACCGGAGCGCCGTTGACATCGAGCGCGAAGCCGCCGCCGTCCGCGGGGTCGAGGTAGGGCGCCGTGCCCTGCTGGTAGACGGGCAGCGTGACGAGGGCGTGCAGCTCGTCGAAGTCGGGGTCCGCCGCCTGGCACGCGCGCTCGCCCGTGGCGTCGGGGCAGGGCGACGCGACGCCGCTGTCGCAGCGCGTGAACGCGCTCACCGCCGGGGCGGGCGCCGCGTTCAGCGTCGCCTGCAGGCCCTCGAGCGGCAGGCGCGGATGGCCCGCCGTGAACACCGTGGCGTCGAGCACGGTGTTGGGGTCGATGAAGCTCGCGCTCAGGTAACCGCGCAGCGGCGCGTACTTCGGCCACTCGGGCGCGAGCGCGGGATCGGCCGGCGCGCTCGCGCCGAGCAGCGCCACGAGGTCGGCGGGTCGAGCGACGTTGCCGCCGCCGGCGACCTGGACGCCCGTGAGCAGGTACGCGGCGTAGGTGTGGCCGGGGGTGAAGGTGCGTCCCTGCGCGCGGCGCATCGCGACCCAGTGGGAGCAGACGTATTTGTTCCGGCCGCCGTGGTACGTGTAATAAAAGCCGAGCCCCTGACCGGTCGTGAGGTCGACGAGCGCGATGTTGCCGTTGATCGAGGGGAAGTCGATGGCCCCCGAGAAGCGGAAGAGGATCGGCGCGTACAGGCCCCAGCCGTCGTTGCCCTGCTCGAAGGCGCGCGCGTAGCGGTCGACGACGTCGAAGCCGAGCACGCCCGGGCCGGGCGTGGGGAAGCCGGAAAGATCGGGCACCCCGGCGTCGAGGCGCACGTCGTTCGGGAAGGGCAGGCGGAAGAAGTCGCCGTCGTCGACGCCGCGCGGCACGCGGAAGTACGCCTCGACCGGCCCGTTCTCCGCCGGGCAGTCGACGCCGGCCCAGGGCAGGCCCCAGGGCGGCGTTCCCGGCGGTGCGGGCGCGCAGGCGCCGCCGATGCAGGCGAGACCGCCGTAGCAGTCGGCGCCCGTGACGCAGGCGCCGCCGACGTCGTTCGTGCCCTCCGCGACGCACTGGGCGGCGAGGCCCACGATGCCGCAGCGAAAGCCCGCCGCGCAGTCGGCGTCGCTCGTGCACGCGTCGCCCGCGGTGCCGCTCCCCGCCGTGGTGCACACGCCTCCGGCGCAGTAGAGGCCCGCCTGGCACTCGGCGCCGAGGATGCAGTCCGAGCCCTCGGGCAGGGTGTGGCCCGGCTCGCACACGTCGTTCACGCAGAGCAGGCCCGGGCGGCACTCGCCGTCGCCGGTGCACGCCTCGCCGACGCCCTTCACGCCGACGCCGTGGCCGCCCGCGCCGCCGTTGCCCGCGCCCCCCTGGCCGGCCCCGGCGGCCCCGCCGGCGGCCCCGCTGCCGGTCGTCGTGTGGGTCGTGCTCGACGTCGTGCCGGTGTACGCGCCGCCGCCGTCGCAGCCGGGGGCGAGCACGGTGCCGACGAGGGTGAGGGTCGCCAGAGCGCCACAAGCGAAGAGGGTAGTGCGCATGGTGGTCGCGGCCGAGGCCGCGCTCCTTCCGAGGTAAGTCAGCGGCGAGGCTCGGCCCGAGCGCCCGTCCCCGCCACGGGTCAGCCTATCCGGGCGAGCGCGTGCCGATCAACCGTCCTCGTCACGCCGACAATCGCTCGCGCAGGCGCAGCGACGGCTTCTCGACGAGCACGTGCAGCGCGTAACCGATGGCGAAGGACGCGGCGAGGACGGCGGCGAGCGCCACGGGCCAGAAGAGCGTGAGCGACACGCCGCGCTCGACCGCCCAATGCGCCACGGGCACGAGGACCTGGTCGATGAGCGGGATGTGGACGAGGTACACGCCGTAGCCGAGCGTCGCGGTGCGCCGGAAGACCGGGAGCGCGAGCGCGCGGTGCACCCAGCCGTCGCCGTGCAGGAGCAAGAGCAGCAGGCAGAAGTACATGACGCTCGTGACGGTGCCCCAGGTGAAGATGTGCACGAGCTGCACGTGGTTCGGGCCGAAGATGCCGGGCCGCAGCAGCAGCCACAGGCACGTGAGGGCGGTCACACCGAGGATCGCGCGGTGCAAGGGGTGGCGCAGCCACGCACCGATCTCGCTCCGGTAGCGCTGCTCCACGAAGGCGAGCAGGATGCCCATGACGAGGGTGTCGAAGCGCGTGTACGTCCGGAAGTAGACCGCCCCGTAGAGGATGAAGTCGTTCCACGGCCGGAAGGCGAAGTAGATCGACAGCCGCACGACGAGCGCCGCCGCCCACAGGACGACGAGCAGGACGATGCGCGCCCGCTCGCTCTTCATGCGGTGGAGCACGAAGAAGAGGATCGGCACCGCCAGGTAGAACTGCTCCTCGAGCGCGAGCGACCAGCCCCAGAACATGATCACCTGGGGACGGTGCAGCGGCAGGAAGTTCGTGAGGTAGGTGTACTCGAAGACGAGGTGCTGGCGCTGCAGGGCGGTGAGCGGCAGGGTGAGCGCCAGGATGGTGAGCACCACGTAGTAGGACGGGAAGGTGCGGAAGATGCGGCGCACGTAGAAGCGCCGCAGGTCCTGCGTGCCGCTCTGGCGTAGCGAGCGCAGCAGGATCGAGCCGATGAGGAAGCCCGACAGGACGAAGAACAGGTCCATCCCGAAGAACACGGACAGCGAGCCGTCGACGAAGCGCCGGTCGAGGGGCACGCCCTGCTCGCCCCACAGGATCCAGGTGACGTGGTACTGGACGACGCTGACGATGGCGAGCACGCGCAGGCCGTGCAGGCCCGGGTAGCGGTTGTCGAGCAGCTCGAGCGAGAAGAAGCCGCGCGGCGCCGCGCGGGGGGCGTCGGGGACGGCTTCGCTCGTCGGGGCGCGCACGCTCATCGGCTCAACCGCCGGGGCGCGGCTTGCCCTCGTGGTAGCCCCCGGGCGACTGCACGCCCACGACGACCTTCTGGTAGAGCTCGGTCGCGTTCGCGGCCCCGACGTAGCTGAAGGTCGACTGCAGGCCGGTGATGATCTCGGTGACGAGGTCGCCCACGCCCTCGCGCCCGGGCTCGAGGTAGATGCGCGAGGTCGAGATGCCCTCGCGGAAGAAGCCCTTCTTGGCGCGGTCGAAGGCGTCGAGCTCCGCCGTGCGCTCGCCGACGGCGCGGCTCGAGGCCATGCCCCAGCTCTCCTTGTAGAGCCGCCCGTCGGGCGCCTGCTTGATGTCGCCCGGGCTCTCGTGCGTGCCGGCGAGCAGGGTGCCGATCATGACGCGCGCCGCGCCGGCCGCGAGGTAGAGCGCGACGTCGCGCGGGTAGCGCACGCCGCCGTCGGCCCAGACGTGCTTGCCGAGCGCCCGCGCCGCCTCGGCGCACGCCAGGACGGCGCTGAAGGTAGGCCGGCCGGCGCCGGTCTGCATGCGCGTCGTGCACATGGCGCCCGGCCCGACGTTCACCTTCGCGATGTCCGCGCCGGCCGTGAGCAGATCGCGCGTGCCCTCGGCGGTGCACACGTTGCCGGCGACGAGCGGGACCGCGGCGCCGACGGCGGCGCGCACCTCGGCGACCGCCTCGAGCATCTGGCGCTGGTGGCCGTGGGCGGTGTCGAGCACGAGCACGTCCACGCCCGCGGCGCAGAGCGCCTGGGCCTGCTCGCGCGCCCGCGCCGAGATGCCGAGCGCCGCGGCGACCATGAGCTTGCCCGCGGCGTCGAGCGCCGGCCGCAGGAGCTCGCCGCGGACGGCGTCGTCGCGCGTCAGGACACCGAGCACGCGCCCGTCGGCGTCGACCACGGGCACCGCCTTGACGCGGTTGCGGTCCATGAGCAGGAACGCCGCGCGGTTGGTGGTCTCGGGCGACACGCTGACCGGCGTACGCGACATGATGCGCTCGGCCGGCGTGTACTGGTCCTGATCGCGCAGATCGACCGACGTGATGAGGCCGAGGAGGCGGCCGTCGTCGTCGGCCACGAGCACCATGTCGTGCGAGCGCTTGCGCAGGATGCCCACGACGTCGCGCAAGGTGGCGCGTGGGCTCACGACGAGCGCCGTGTCGTGGCGCGTCGGGGCGGACTTCACGTGGCGCACGATGCGCTCGACGGTGCGGAGCTCCATGTCCTGGGGCAGCACACCGAGCCCGCCCAGGCGCGCCATCGTCTCGGCCATGCGCTTGCCCGTCACGGCGTTCATGTTCGCCGACACGATCGGGTGCGAGCCTCCGAGGCCGTCGACGGGCGCGAGATCGACCTCGAGGCGCGAGCCGCCCGCGAAGTAGGCGGGAACGATGAAGACGTCGTCGAGCGACAGCTCGAGCGCGGAGTCGTGCTCGGGGTGGAGGAAACGCATGGGGGGTCGGCCGCCGGCCGGCGCACGCGCCGGCGCACCGACGGGAACTACGGCGGCTGGCGAGCGTCCGCAAGGGTGGGGTCGGTCCCGTGCGCGGCGCCGCCGGGGATGCCTCGGCCCCAGAGCTCTGCCGCCCCCGCCCGCGCAGGCCGGCGGCCGGCCGCGGCGACGAGCAGCACGAGCGCCGCGACGAGCGCCATGATGGCGTCGGGCGCGAGCTCGCCCACCATGCGGAAGCGCGCCCAGAACGAGGCGCCCGGTGCGGCGAGCATGGCGCACATGGTGCCGAAGCGCAGCACGAGCCCGACCGCGAGCAGGCCGAGCGCCGTGCGGCGCGGCTCGGCCGACAGGCGCGCGACGAGGGCGTGGCCGACCAGCGCCGCGCCGAGGGCGTACTTGGCGACGAGGCACGCGCCGATGCGCGCGTGCGACACGATGCCGCTGTCGAAGCTGCCCGCGTTCCAGTCCATGTTCTCGAAGTCGAGGCCGCGCTGCAGGCCGATGCGCGCTGCGTAGGCGAGGGCGAAGGCGGCGGTGGCGGCGGCGAGCGCGAGCCAGCGCTCGCCCACCACGGGACGGCGACCCGCCGCGCGGCTGGTCGCCCGCTCGGCACGCGCGAGCGCGTGACCCACGACCTCGGCGAGCACGAGGACGCCGCACAGGGCCGGCAGCTCGATCGGTCGCGACACGAGCCCGTAGGCCGCGAAGAGGCTCGCGCGCCCGAGGACGGGCGCCCCGCGGCGGAAGAGGACGAGCGCTGCGACCGGCAGGCCCGCGAGGGCGCCGAGCGCGAGCGGTGCCGGGAGCCACGGCTTCGGCACGAGCGCCGAGAGCACGAGGGCGAGCCCGAGCGCGAGCTCGAGCGCCCGGCGCAGGCGCGCCGGCGCGCGCGGTGCGAAGAGCGCCGCCGCGCCCAGCCACACGATCCCGAGCGCGGCCCCCGCCCCGAGCACACCCTGCGCGGTGAACGCGGCGAAGGGGTCCTCGCGCACGGTCGCGAGCCGGTGGACGACGAGCGCGCCGAGGGCGCCGAGCGCGAGGGGCCCGAGCAGGCTCCGCCGCGGGACGCCCGAGCGCGCCGCAGCGACGAGCGCCGCGGTGAGACACACGATGGCGACGAGGCCGCCCTGGAACTGGGTCTCGATGGGGAACGACGCGAGAAGCATCCCGGGGGCGACGGCGAGGGTTGGGAGCCCGAGGCGCCCGAGCACGCGCTCGGCCGAGCGCGGGGCGAAGAGCAGGAACGCGCAGACGGCGGTCGCGACCCAGGTCACGAGCGCGCGCGTGAGGTCCCACAGGTGGTCGACGAGCGCCGTGAGGCCCACGGTCGTGGCGGCGAGCCCCGCGAGCGCCAGGCCTGCACCGAGCACGCGTCCGGGCCGGAGCCGCCCGAGCGCGATCGGCAGGAGGAGGCCGAGCAGCCCGAGCACGCCGAGCGACCAGGCGAAACCGAACACGCCCGCCCGCGCGGCGCGCTCCTGCTCGTGCGCGTCCCAAGCGCGGACGAAGTCGCGCGCCGCGGCCACCCGCGCGGCCGGTGGCGTCGCGGCATCGCAGCCCGGCAGGGCGGCCCCACCCTCGCCCGCGTCGTCCCCGCGGAGCGCCTGGACCCGCTCGGCCTCGCGGCACAGGAGGCGTGCGCTCTCGTCCGCGTCGAGCGCGAGCAGCTCCGTGGCCGGGGCACCCACGCCGTGGGCGGGGCTCGCGATGCCGAGCAGCGCGGCGAGGGTGGGCGCGACGTCCACCTGATCGAGCTCGAGCCGCGCGCCCGGTCGAATGCCGGGCCCGTACGCGAAGAAGGGGCTCTTGCGCTCGAGCTCGGAGTCGACGCCGTGGTTGCCGTTGTCGAGCGAGCCGTGGTCGGAGAGCGCGAGGACCGCCGTGTCGCGCGGCAGGAGCTCGAGGAAGCGCGCCAGGTTCTCGTCGAGCCGCCGGAGGAAGGTCGCGTAGGCGGAGCTCTGCACGCCGTGCACGTGCGCCATGTGGTCGCTCGCGAAGAAGTGCAGGACGGTCAGATCCGGCAGCGTGCCCTGCTCCACGACGCGCCGTGCCTCGGCGAGGAGCTCGGGGGTGTCGTCGGCGTCGAGCGCGAGGTGCTGGATGCTGAGGTGCTCGAGGTCGAAGTCGGCGTAGGACTGCGTCCACACCGGGTCACCGAAGATGCCCGTCGTGAGGCCGGCCGCGTGCGCGTTGGCGAAGATGCCGTTGGCGCTGGCGCGCGCGGCGTCGATGTTGAGCAGCACCTGGCTGAAGGTCCCGCGCGTGCCGGTCCCGAAGGACAGGACCGCGGCGGCGGTCATGGTGATGCGCCCCGCCCACACGATGCCGCTCGCGTGCTCCCGCATGGCGCGCGCGAAGTGGGGCGCGCGCTCGGGGTCGGTCGCGAAGTCGTGGCGCAGGCTGTCCACGACGACGAGCACGACGCGCGGGGCGAGCGGCCGCAGGGCCGGTGGCCGCGGCGGCGTCGCCGGGTAGCGCGCCTCGCTCGTCAGCCGCAGGAGCGTCGGCACGAAGAGCGCGACGAGCGCCACGAGGCAGAGCGCCGCCGCCAGGCGCACGCGGCCCGGGGACGGCGCGGGCTCGAGGTCGGGGGGCCGCTCCATCGGTCGTCGCGCTCGCTCAGGCGGCGCCCGACCCGCGGGCGCCGAGGCCGCGCAGGGCGCGCGCGTAGCAGGCGACCGTGCCGAGCGCCGTGTTGCGCCAGCTGAAGCTCGCCGCGCGGCGCAGGCCGGCCTCGCAGAGGTCGCGGCGCAAGCTCGGCTCCGTCGCGAGGCGGCGAATGGCCGCCGCGGTGGCCTCGACGTCCCGCGGCGGCACCGTGAGCGCCACGTCGGCGATGGTCTCGCGCATCGAGGTGACGCCGGTCGTGATGACGGGACAGCCGCAGGCCGCCGCCTCGATGGGCACGTTGCCGAAGCCCTCGTAGGTCGAGCAGAAGACGAAGCCGAGCGCGCCGCCGAGGATGGCCGGCAGATCCTCCTCGGGCACGAAGCCGAGGAAGCGCACGCCCGCGGGGCGCCCGGCCGCCGCGAGCGCGCGCTCGTAGGCCTGCTCGTCCGAGGGGCGTACGTGGCCGAGGATGACGAGCTCGAGATCGGGCACCCGGGCGCGCGCGAAGGCCGCCACGAGCACGTCGACGTTTTTGCGCGGGTCCGCGCGGCCCATGTAAAAGACGTAGCCTTGGTCCCGCAGGCCGTGGCGCGCGCGCACGGCGGCCGCGGCCGTGGCCTCCGCCCCCGAAAAGACGCGGTAGCGCGCGAGATCGACCCCGAGCAGGGCCACGTCGATCTTGCGGGCCGGCACGCGGAGCACACGCATGAGGTCGTCGGCCGTGTGCTGCGAGATGCACAGCACGCGCGCCGCCGTGTGGTAGCGCGCGGCCTCGGCGGCCATGTGGAGGCGCCGGTACGCCCAGCGGTTCCCGAAGTACTCCTCGGGCAGGACGAAGGGCACGAGGTCGAGGCAGGTGACGACGCGCGGCACGCCGCTGCCGCGCGGGGTCCCGACCCGGAAGGGCGCGTGGAAGAGCGCCGGGCCGAGGCGCCGCAGGGTGCGCGGCAGCCGGAGGCGTCGCTGCATCACGTAGCGGGTCTCGCTCGCCGTGCGTGGCTCGCGCGGCTCGGCCGGCCAGACGAGACCCTCCTCGTCGCCGTCGATGCGCTGCAGGCCGCGGATGACGAGGCCCTCGCGCTCGCGGTCGTCGAGCGCGTCGAGGGCCGCGCCGAGCTCCTGGATGTAGCGCCCCGTCCCGCCGAAGCGGATCGGTGTGTCGAGGGCGGTCAGGTCGAAGAGGACGTCCGAGCTCATGATCCCGACCGCGAGACGGCGGCGCTCGCGTGGGCGGCGCGCCGCCGACGGGCCTCGCGCCACGCGAGGGCCGCCGGCAACACCACCACGGCCGCGACGAGGCAGCTCACCTCGCCGACCGCCGCGGCGATGCCGAAGCTCCGGACGGCGAGGTTCACGCTGAGCGTGAGCGCCAGGTAGCCGAGCGTGGTCGTGAGCGAGCAGAGCACGACCGCGCCGCCGGTCTCCGCGACGGCGCGTGCGATCGTGCTCCGGCCGTCGTCGCGGGTGTCCGACGCGCCCGGCGCGGGCTGCGTCGGGTGGCGGCGGTCGAGCAGGTAGCGCTGCACGATGTTGATGGCGTAGTCGGCCCCGACCCCGATCGTGATCGGCAGGGCGATGAAGTTCAGGAAGTTGAGGCGCAGCCCGCGGGCCACGTCCGGCTCCTCGCTCGGAGACGGCCAGAGGGCGAGGACGGCAACCATGCAGGCGAGGCCGAGACCGAGCGTGCCGAGCACCCACAGGGCGGAGCGCCGGCCGCGGAAGGTCACCACGACGAGCGCCAGGGTCGCGAGCAGCGAGACGACGATGGCCTTCGGGGCGTCCTCGAGCACGGCGAGGAACATGTCGGCGAAGATCACCTGCGAGCCGCTCGCCTTGACGACCGAGCCGTCGGGCAAGCTGGTCGCGCGGATGCTGTCGGCCCACTCGACCAGGTAATGGGCGTCCCAGATGCTGCGCCCGCCCGTCGGTACGATGTAGACGAGCCGGCCGCGCGTGCCGTCCTTCTCCTCGAAGTTGCGCGCCAGCTGCTCGGGCAGCTCGGCGATGCCGACCGGGGTGAGCGCCTTCTTCGGCAGGTACTTGCGGACCTTGTCGTACTCCTCCTCGGTGATGAAGCGCTTCTTGTGGGCGTTCTCGATGCGGTCCAGCACCTCGCCGACCAGCCGGATCTTCGTCGCCTGGTCCTTCGGCAAGAGATCGTGGATCGTGACCACGTCGCTGAAGGGCAGCTTGTCCGGCGGCGCCTGGTCCCGGCGCGCCTCGAGCGCCGCCTTGAGCGGCAGCACCTGGTCGAGCCGGTCGGTGACGACCGCGAGGCCGTTGCGCTCCTGGCGCGAGACGAACTCGCCGACGACGCGGTTGAGGCGCCGCGCCTCGGACTCGCCCGTCTTCGGGGCGGTGCGGATGTTGTAGAGGTCGTAGTCGATGGGGTTGCTCGCTACGAAGCGGCACGCGAGCACGAGCGCGGCGACGCCGATGGCGACGCCGATCACCGTCACGGTGCGCGGGGCGCGCTCGACGATCCACGCGAACGGCCGACCGTAGAGCGCGCGCAGGGCGTCGCCCGGCTGCGGTCGCTCGACGACCTTCGGGAGCTCACGCCGCGCGAGCCAGGCGTACCACCGGCGCAGCACGTCCCGCACGCCGTGGCCCAGGGGCCAGATGCGCTCGCTCACGACCAGGATCGCCGGCAGACAGAGGCTGGTCGCGAGCCAGCAGAGGAGCATGCCGGTGCCGCCGATGATGCCGAAGTGCTTGAAGCCGCGGAAATCGGTGACGACGAGCGAGCCGTAGGCCGTCGCGGCCGCGGCGGCTGCTGCCAGCGTCGACAGCCAGGTGCGCGCGTGGGCCGTGCGGATGGCGTGCGCCGCGGTCTCGGTGCGGCGCGCCTCCATGTAGCGCGCCATGTAGATGATGCCGAAGTTGATGCCGTTGCCGACGACGATGCTGAACAGGAGCCCGCTCGAGTTGTTCAGGTAGCCGACGAGCAGGTAGGCGAGCGCGAACGTCCACACCGAGCCGACGCCGACGGTGAACATCATCGCGAGCACGGTGCGCAGGCGCATGTAGTAGAGGAGAACGACCCCGAGGATGAGCGCCACGCCCCAGACGCCGATGTGCGCGAGGTCGTTCTTGATCTGCTCGTAGTCCTCGGCGCCGATGATGAGGCCGCCCGTGAAGCCGATGCGGATCGTGGGGTCGAAGCGCGTGGGCTCGATGCGATCGAGCGCCTCCCGCACCTCTTTTTGCAGCTGGCGCGACTCGTCGACGTCGCCGCTCGACAGCGGCGTGCGCAGGAGGATGGCGATCGCGTGAGCCTGGGGGTCGAGGTAGTAGCCGTCCGGGTACTCCGTCCCGCCGGGGGCCGCGCCGGCCGACTTCTTCGTGCGCTCCTCGATGCGCTTCTTGATGGACTCCTCGGTGATCGGCGGCGGCTCCGGCTCGTCGAGCAGCACGTCGGCGCGCTTCATCACCTCGTAGTCGTAGCGATCGAGGACCTCGTCGTGGACCTCCTGCACGAGGTCGAGCGGCGCGTACAGAAAGCGGTTGTCCTCGAAGAACTGGGCCGCCTCCTTCACGCCAAAGTCGACCTGCGCGACGAGCTTCGGGTCGATCTTGCGCAGCTCCGGCGCCGCGGCGTCGACGAAGCGTTGAAGGCCCTCGTTGTCGCTGCCCTCGGCGACCACGATGAGCAGCGACAGCGACGGCATGCGCTCGGCCACGCGGTCCGCGATGACGACGCTCTCCTTGCTGCTCGGCAAGAGCTCGCCGAGGCTCGCCTTGAGCTTGAGGCGCAGGACGAGGAACATGCAGCCCGCGACGGTCAAGGCTGCGACGAAGAGCAGGATGAACGGGTGCCGGTCCTGCAAGCGCGCCAGCCGGTCGATCGCCCGCCCCACCGGGCCCCGGCGCGCCGCGCCGCCCGAGGACGGCGCAAGGTCGGTCGGCGGGCGGGGCTCGGAGCGCGGCACGGGGGCCTCCTCGGGCGGGGGCATGCGGCTGCTTATAGCACCGGTCCTTCGCCGGCCGGTGCGCCGATCCAGGGCGCGAGCTCGCGGTAGACGGCGACGGTCGCGCGCGCCGTGTCGAGCCACGAGAAGCGCGCCGCCCGGGCGAGGCCGCGCCGCGCGAGGTCGCCCCGCAGCTCCGCGTCGTCGACGATGCGCCGCACCGCCGCCGCGAGCGCGGCCTCGTCGCGCGGGTCGCAGGACAGGGCGGCGTCGCCGGCCACCTCGGGGAGCGAGGTCAGGTTCGAGCACACGACCGGACAGCCCGACGCCATCGCCTCGAGCACGGGCAGGCCGAAGCCCTCGTAGAGCGAGGGGAAGACGAGCGCGAGTGCGCGGTTGTAGAGGGCGACGAGGGCCGCGCTCGCGACGCCGCCCCGGACGTGGACGCGCGCGGCGAGGCCGCGACGCGCCGCGAGGGCCGCGAGCCCGCCCGCGAGCTCGCGCTCGCGCTGGATGACGACGAGGTGGACGTCGTCCTCGGGGCGCACCGCCGCGGCGAACGCCCGCACCCCGCCCTCGTGGTTCTTGTTCCGGTAGCCGCCGCCGAGCAGGAGCAGGAAGCGCCGGCCCGGCGGCACGATCGCGGCGCTCAGGCGCAGGGCCTCGGCCTCGTCCAGGCGCCGGAAGCCGGGCGCCACGCCGAGCAGCGTGACGCGCGTGCGCGGGGCGCAGCTGGGCTCGACCGCGATGCTGTCCCGGGCGCTGTGCTCGCTGACGGCGATGACCCGACCCGCCCGCCGGAGCGAGCGCACCACCGCCGCGCGCCAGTAACGCGACAGCGCCAAGCGGAGCACGGGGCTCGGCAGCACGAGCTCGGGGCACACGATCTGCATCGCGTCGTGCATCGTGAGGACGCTGAGCCGAGGCGGATCGAGGGGCAGCATGCGGTAGGGCGCGTGGTAGAGATCGCCCTGGCCGAGCCGCCGCGCGAGCCAGCGCCCCATGCCGAGCAGCGTCCACGGGTGGTTGGGATCGCCCCCGAGCGGCCACTCCTCGACGTTGGGCGCCTCGGACAGTCGCCGCGGTGCGGCGGGGTGCCGCAGGAGCACGAAGTGCTCGCGCGGGAGCAGCGCCGGCAGGTGCTCCACGAGGGCGGCCGTGTACGTCGCGACGCCGCCGTGCTGGCCACGCAGGTAGCGGGCGTCGAGGACGATGCGCGGCATGGCGCGATGCTAGAACGACCAACGGCTCGAGTCCTGCTGCAATCCCCGATCTTCCGCGATCTTCGCGCCGTACTCCCTCCGGACTCCTCGACGTACGGCGAGTACGCCTCCGTCGTCCTCCGGTCCGTGCGACCCGAACCTCACGAAACCTCGTGGATTTCGCGACGGACTCGACCCGCTCGTCGTTCTAGAACAGGCCAGGGCCGCGTGCGATGCTCCGACCGTGACCGATCTCGGCGACGACGACGCCCGCACGCTCGCCCTCGCGCTCGCCGAGGGCCTGCCCGCGGTGTACCGCGACCCCGTGCGCTACGAGCTGCTCGCGAGCATGACCGCGCCCGACGACCTCGCCTTCTGGCGCGGGCTCGCGGCCGAGCACGGTGGCCCGGTGCTCGAGCTCGGTGTGGGGACCGGGCGCGTGGCGCTCGCGCTCGCCGAGGGCGGCCACGACGTGACGGGCCTCGACCGGTCCCTCGCGCTGCTCGAGTGGGCGCGGGCGCGCGCCCGCGAGCGCGGCCTGTCGGTCGCGCTCGCGGCGGGCGATGTGCGCGATTTCGATCTCGGCCGGCGCTACCGCCTCGTCATCGCGCCCTACCACGTCTTTCACCACCTGCTCGATCGCGCCTCGATCAAGGCCTTCTTCCGCCAGGCGCGCCAGCACCTCGCCGACGACGGCTGGCTCGTGGTCGACGCCTTCCAGCCGAGCCTCGCGTTCCTCGGCGGCGCGCCGGGTGAGCGGCGCCAGGTGCTGCGCTACCGCGACCCGTACCGGGACGTCGAGGTGCGGCTGTTCGAGGAGAACCACTACGACCCGGCGACGCAGGTGAACCGCATCCTCTGGTCCTACGAGGTGGCGGGCGAGCCCGACCGGGAGCGCGACGAGCTCGCGATGCGCATCGTCTTCCCGCAGGAGCTCGACGCCCTGTTCGAGCTCGGCGGTTTCGCCGTCGTGCACAAGTGGGGCCACTACGACCGCACGCCCTTCGGCTCGAGCTCGCCGAAGCAGCTCGTCGTGGCGCGGCCGCTCACCGCGGCCGAGGTCCCGGCGTAGCGCGCGGTCGCGGTCGAAGAGCCGTCGGCGGCGGCGAAAATCCACTACGCTGCCTGGGCCATGCTCCAGCCGGGCGACAGCTTCGAGCGCTACACCGTCGAGTCCGTGCTCGGTCAGGGCGGCATGGGCACCGTGTACCGCGCGCTCGACTCGCGCCTCGAGCGGCGCGTCGCCCTCAAGGTGATCTCCGAGGGCCTCGCGGGCGAGGACGCCGACGCGCGCCTGTTGCGCGAGGCGCGCGCGGCGGCGGCCCTCGATCACCCGAACGCCGTGTCGATCTTCGACGTGGGCGAGCTCGACGGCTCGCCCTACATCGTGATGGAGCTCGTGTCGGGCCGGACGCTGCGCGAGGCCGTCGTCGGCTCGGTGCCGCAGGCGACGCGCCTGTCGTGGCTCGCCGACGCCGCGCGCGCCCTTGCCGCGGCGCACAAGCGCGGGCTCGTGCACCGCGACATCAAGCCCGAGAACGTGATGGTGCGCGACGACGGCGTCGTGAAGGTGCTCGACTTCGGCATCGCGCGCCGGGCGCGCAGCGACGTCGACCCCACGGGCCCGACCCAGGGGCCCGCGCTGCCGACCCTCACGAAGGAGGGCATCAAGATCGGCACGCCGCTCTACATGGCGCCCGAACAGGTGCGCGGCGAGCCGCTCGACGGGCGCGCGGACCAGTTCTCGTGGGGCGTGCTCGCCTTCGAGATCCTGACCGGCCGGCTGCCGTGGAAGGATCCGGGCGATCCGCTCGCGGTCGTGGCGGCGATCCTCACCGGCAAGCCCGACGTCGCCGCGCTCGAGGCCGCGGGCGTGCCGGCCCCGGTGCGCACGGTGCTCGCGCGCTGCCTTGCGCGCGACCCCGACGAGCGCTTCGCGTCGATGGACGAGCTCCTGCGCGCGCTCGACGCGGCGCAGAAGGGCGAGCCCCTGCCCGAGCCGGTGCTGCCCGGCGAGCGCGCGCCGGCCCCGGCCCCCGAGGCCTCCGGGCCGGCGGGCCGGCCGGCGAGCACGACCTCGCTCGAGCGCTACTCCTCGCAGCAGGTGCGCGACATCCTGGCGCGCGCCGTCGAGCAGGAGGAAGAAAAGCGCGGCGACGCGCGGCTCGGCTTCGAGGACCTGGTGGCCGCGGCGCGCGAGGTGGGCGTCGAGGAGGGGACCCTGCGCGAGGCGAGCCGCGAGCTCCGGGCCGCGAGCGCCGCGCGCACGCCCGAGCCCGGCTTCGAGGCCTGGCGCCGGCGCAAGCGGCGCAACTTCTACCGCCACCTGGCGAGCTACCTGCTCGTGAACGCCGCCTTTCTCGTCCTCGGGCTGGCCACGGGCGCGCTCTTCGGCACGATGCAGCCCGCCCTCTGGTGGGCGATCGGCCTCGGCATGCACGCCGTCAAGACCTTCACGGCCGACGAGGACGACTACCGCGACGCGCTCGCCGCCCGCGAGAAGCACGAGAAGAAGAAGCGCCTGCGCGAGGCGGCGGTCGAGCGCGCCATCGAGGAGGGCGCCTCGGCGCTGCGTCACACGGGCGAGCTCATCCGCCGGCGCATCGAGCAGAAGGTGGGGCGCATCGAGCAGAAGGCCGGGCGCCTCGGGCAGGCCGCCGACCCCCGGGTGCGCATCGCGCCGCCGACGCCGCCCCCGTCGGGTACCGGCCGCCCCGAGGACCGCGCCGCCGACGACACCGCGGCCGAGGTCGAGGCGGAGGTCGAGGCGGAGCTCGAAGCGGCGCTCGCAGAGGCGAGCCGCGATCGCCACGCCGAGCGCGTGGCGCGGCGCAACGCGCGGCGCGAAGACAAGGACCGACGCCGGCGCTGACGCGTGTTTCGCCCTTTCGGGCGAAACACGCGTGGCTTCAGGCTACGGGCTCATCATCGATCGCATGTTCCGCCGTACCGGTTCACGGGCACCACGTGAGGCGAGTTGCTGCGTTTCCTTAGGAGAATTCGAACGGGCCGGTAGGGCGGGCGGCCGCCGCCACGAGCAAGTGAAGACTCGGCCCCGCAGGCAGGAGCAGGGGTCACAAGAAGACCAGAAGACCAGAGGACCAGAAGCCAAGCGTGCCGTCACCGCGGCGCTGTCCCCAGCGCCGCCTTCTTCCCTTCTGTTCTTCTTGTGAATCCTCTGGGAAATCCAACAGGACCTCTCCTTCCCGTCTTCCCGGCTTCCCGCCTTCCTGTTCATCTCCTC
>JACRDA010000352.1 GCA_016212965.1 Myxococcales bacterium | reverse complement strand
GCTCCCGGGCGAACGCCCCACGCGCACGGCGACCGGCGGTGGCGTGGGGCTCTGCCCCGGCGCCGCAGAGGGGCCGTCGCCGCGCACGCCCCAGCGCAGGGTGTGGCCGGCCGTACCCCGGGTCCGCCGCAAGGCGATCGGGCGCGGCTCGGCGGTGCGCAGGTTGTTCGCGGGTCGCCTGCCCGAGCTCGACGGCGGCGGCTCGGGCTGTCTCGTGGCGCTTGCCTTCGACATCGCGCCACAGCGACCACGGCGGCGCTCGTGGGGCCAAGTTCGCGACGCCCCTCCGAGGCGCCGTGCGACGCGGTCGCCGGCACCCCGAGGCCCCCGCCGGATTGCCCGCAACGCAGTGCGTCGCCTCTGCTATACGCAGACCGTGAAGGAGCCCCGAGCCGCCCTCGCGCGGGCGCCGCGCGCCCTCGCCGTGACGAGCGCCGAAAGCCCGCGCGACGTGGACGTCGTGATCATCGGCGGCGGCGTCAACGGTACGGGGGTCGCGCGCGACGCCGCGATGCGCGGGCTGCGGGTCGCCCTGTTCGAGCGCAACGACCTCGCGTTCGGCGCCAGCGGCAACAGCAGCGGCATGATCCACGGGGGCGTCCGCTACCTCACCTACGACCCCGAGGTGACCGAGAAGAGCTGCCGCGACTCCGGCCACATCCAGGCCATCGCCCCGCACCTCCTGTTCCGCATCCCGTTCCTGATGCCCGTGCCGCGGCGCCGTCACGCGCGGATCCTGGCCGTCCTGATGGACGCCTTCTTCGCCGCCTACGATCGCTACCAGCCGCTCAAGCGCGGCAAGCGCCACACGCGGCTGACGCCCGAGGAGCTGCGCCAGCTCGAGCCCGGCATCGAGGGCGACATCGTCGCGGCCATGACCTTCGACGAGTGGGGCATCGACGGCGGCCGGCTGTGCGCGGCGAACGCGCTCGACGCCGCGGAGCGCGGCGCCCAAGTGCACGTCGGCGTCACGGTGGAGCACATCGAGCGCGACGCCGAGGGCACGGTCACCGCCGTCCGCTACCGCGATCGCCACGATGGTCGCGGCGGGAGGCTCACGACGCACGTCGTCGTGAACGCGACCGGGGCCTGGGCGCCGATCACGGCCTCGCTCGGCGCGCTCGCCCCGGTGCACGCCCGCGTGCGGCCGGGCAAAGGCATCCACGTGGTCCTCGACCGGCGCGTCTCGAACTACGCCGTGATGGCGGAGTCCATCGACCGCCGCGCGATCTTCGTCGAGCCGTGGCAGAACGTCAGCATCATCGGCACGACGGACGACGACTACTACGGCGACCTCGACCGGGTCTCGGCCACGACCGAGGAGGTGCGTTACCTCGTCGAGGGCATCGCCCGCGTGCTGCCTTCGATCCGGTCGGCGCGCATCATCGGCACCTACGCCGGCGTCCGGCCGACGCTGCACGCCTGGGGCAAGCTCGAGGACCAGCTGTCGCGCGAGCACGAGATCATCGACCACGCGGCGCACGGCGCGCCGGGACTGTACTCGATGATCGGCGGCAAGCTCGCGAGCTACCGGCTCTTCGCCGAGGAGATGACCGACGTCCTGGGACGGCGCTTCTCCCTGTCCAGCCGCTGCACCACCCACCGTAGCCCCCTGCCCGGCGGCGAGGCCGAGGTGAGCCCCTTCGCGCTCGCCGAGCGGATCGGCGTCGACGCCGTCGCGGCGCGCCGCCTCGTGTACCGCCACGGCGCCCGCGCCGAGCGCATCGCGGAGCGCATCGCGCGCCGCCCGCGCGAGGCGCTCGCGGTCTGCACCTGCGAGCCCGTGACCGAGGCCGAGGTGCGCCACGTGGTGCGGCACGAGTTCGCGCGCACGGTCGGCGACGTGGCGCGCCGCACGCGCCTGGGCCTCGGCCCGTGCGGCGGCGTGCGGTGTGCGGCGCGCTGCGGTGCCATCGTGGCCGAGGAGCGCGAGCTCGCTCCGGCCGCCGGAGCACGGCAGGCGCTCGAGTTCCTGCTGCACCAGGCGCGCACGCGGGTCGTGGGCCTCGGGCCGGAGCAGGCCCGGCAGGAGGCGCTCGGCATCGCCGCCGTCCGCGCGCAGCTCGGCATCGCGCGCGACGAGTCGGGCCCGTGAAGGCGCCGGCGCGCGTCGTCGTCGTCGTCGGGGCGGGCGCCGCGGGCACGGCCGCCTGCTACGCCGCGCACGCGGCCGGCGCCGCGGTGGTGCTCTTCGACGGCGGCCCGGGCGCGACCTCGCTCTCGACCGGCGCGGTCGACGCCACCCCCTGGGAACAGCGCGCCGCGGCCGCCGCGACGCTCGGGGTCACGCTCGTGGCCGAGCCCCTGCCGGCCGAGGTCGAGGCCTTCGCGACCGCACTCGGGTGCTGGCAGCTCGTGCCGGCCGGCGGGCCGCCGGCCTGGCTCGCGACCGAGAGCGGGCGGCTGCGCAGCGCGCGCGGGCACGACCGCGCGCTCCTCTCGCTCGCGGGCCTGCCGCGCGGGGCACGCGTGGTGCTGCCGCGGGTGCAGCGCGCCGAGTGGGACGCCGACGCCCTCGCGCGCGCCCTCGCGGCCGATCCGGCGGCGCGCGAGCTCGGGCTCGAGCTCGACGCCGCGGACGCGGATCTCCTGCGCCTGCACGGCGAGGAGCGCATCCCGGCCGCGGACCTCGCGGCGCGCCACGACGAGCCCGAGCGGCTCGCCTTCCTCGGCGCGCGCCTCGACCGCGTGGTCGCCGCCGAGCGCCGCGGCGGCAGGCGCGTGGACGCCCTCTTGCTCGGTTCCTGGCTCGGCGCACGGCAGGCACGGGCGGGCGAGCTCGGCGAGCGACTCGGGCTCTCCGTCGGCGAGGTCTTGGCCACGCTCGGCGGCGCCCCGGGCCTCCGCCTCGAGGCCGCGCGCGCCCGCCTGCTCGGGCCACGGGTCGACGTCGTCCCGGCACGGGTCCGCTCCGTGGCTCGCGCCGACGGCGAGCTCGTCGTGCGCACCGCGCCGAGCTCGCGGGCCGGTGACGGCGCGCCCACGCACGCCGCTGCGGTCGTCCTCGCGACCGGCGGCCTCGCCGGCGGCGGCATCCGCTACGTGCCGGCCGAGCAGGACGCGCCGCGAGGCGCCCCGGCACGGGCGCGCGTCCCGTTCGAGCTGTCGCTCGAGGCGCCGGTGCGCCTCGGCGTGCGCGGCGCGGACCTCGACATCACGAGCTCGACGCTCGGCCCGTCCCTCGACGAGGAGGGCTGGCCCACGTCGGCCGCCCCGAGCCTGCTCGAGTCGGTCGGCCTGCGCGCGGGCGCGCACCTCGAGCTCGCGCCCGGGATCTTCGGCGCGGGCGACGCGCTCGCCGACCGCCCGCGCACGCTGCTGCACGCGGTCGCCACGGGCCTCGAGGCCGGACGGGCCGCCGCCGCCGCCGCGCGCTGAGCGGGCAGCGCGCTTCGGCGGCGCGGGCCCCGCACCGCGGCCGCCAGGCTCAGGCGCGGCGGAAGCTCGGGCCGTGCATGAGGCGGCCGTAGAAGTTGAACCACTCGGCCGCTTCGCGGTTGTGCGCGAACGGGTAGTCCGCGCCGAGCTGCCGGGCGACGGCGAGGCCCGAGATGAAGCAGTGCTCCTGGCTGTTGACGACCGTGTGCGCGCCGCAGAACCAGGTGTGCTGCTTGCCCTGCAGGAACGGAAACGCGTTGAGGAGCACCACGGTGTGGAACACGTCGTGCACGACGTGCTGAAACCACCAGCGCTTGACGACCTTCGACTCGTCGATCTTCTGGATCGGGTTGTAGGTCACGAGGCACGGCCGGTCGGAGCGCTTCGCCCACGGCTGCTGGTTGTGCATGATGTACGTGATCTCGTAGTTGTCCGGGCGCGCGCCGTACTGGACGATGAAGTTCGAGCGCGTGTCGAGCGCCTCGGTCGCGTCCTTCGGCAGCACCGACGCGTCGGTGTGGATGACGGCGTGGTTGTGGAGCTCGCTCTCGTAGCGCACGGCGCCGAGCACCCAGCGCTCGGGCGCCGTCGCGGGCTCGAGCATCATGAGGGCCTGGTTGGCGTTGCACGCCAGGATGACCTCGTCGAAGCGCTCCTCGCGCCCCTGGTCGTCGCGGACGCGGACGCCGTCACGGTCGCGGACGATGCGCGCCACGCCGCGGCCGAGGTGGATGCGGTCGCGGAAGGCGGCCGTCATCTTCGTGTAGATGTTCCGCGTGCCCTGGTTCCACGTCACCATCGGGGTCGCGCGCTCGATGTCGAAGAACTCGAGGTAGCGCGCGAACATCGAGGCCGGCATGTCGAACACGTTCGTCGCGAGGACGAAGTTGACGAAGAGCGGCTTCAGGATCTTGTAGCGGAACGCGGTCGAGATGCCGGCCACGTCGAGCACGCGCTTCATCGTCACGTAGTTGAACGGGTTGACGAAGCTCGTGAGGAGCGAAGGGCGCTTGTTGAGGAAGTTGAAGCGGCTCAGGAAGCGCAGGAGCTTCTGGAACTTCTCGATCTCCCCCCGCAGCTCGTCCCGGAGCGCCGACTCGAAGTCGTGCGCGTACACGCCGTCGCCGTAGTGGACGGTGTAGCTGAAGCGCGTCGGCAGCTGCTCGATGCCGTAGCGATCGAGCAGCTCGAGGTAGTTCTGGTAGACCGACGGGATGAACGCCGTCACCGACACGTCGATCGGGATGGGCGGCCCCTCCGTCTGCGGGATGTCGACCGTCATCGCGTTGCCGCCGAGCCGGTCGTTCTTCTCCCACACCTCGAAGTCGAACTGGTCCGGGTGCTGGTGCAACGCCCACGCGGCCCCGAGCCCACCGATCCCGCCGCCCACGATGCAGATGCGCTTCGCCATCACTCCCTCTCGTTCTCCGCTGGTGCGCGCCGCGCCGTCGGCAGTGCCCCCAGCGGACACCACCGCCGGGCGCCGTCCGCGCCCTGCCCCGAGCCCCCATCCGGGCCCGGGCGGCCTCTTCTAGCAGATGCGGCGCGCGTCGTGCGCGCGTCCGACCGTGCGCGGCGGTTGCGCCCCGGCGACCGGTGGTGGTTCAATGAGGTCCTGTCTGGCGATGGGCTCGGCCCCAGGGGCGAACACATGAAGATCTGGATGCTCGTGGGCCTGCTGGCACCGCTCGCCGCCCTCGCGTGTGGCGGCAGCGACGAGACCACCGGGCCGGTGAACACGACGACCGGTACGGGCGCAACGGGTGCCGGCGGCGCGGGCGCGACGGGCGGCACCGGGGGAGCGGGAGCGACCGGCGGGGGTGGACAGGCGCTGGCGAGCAACGCCGCCACCGAGATCGTGAACGGCGGGCAGGTGGCCGAGAGCGCCAACTACCGGATGGTGTTCACGCTCGGACAGTCGTCACCCGCTCAGGACACGCACCAGTCTGCCGGCTACCGCCTGCAGGGCGGCATCATCGGCGCAAACGGGAGCTTGCCATGAAGAACAGGACATGGAGTCGGTGGGTCGGCGCGGGTGCAGCCCTCGTCGCGACGGGTTGGACCGCGACCGCTGCGGCGCAGGTGCCGCAGAGCATCACCCAGCAGGGGCGGCTCTACGACGGCAACGGACAGCCGGTCACGGGCGCGCGCGACGTCGTGTTCTCGATCTACAGCAGCGCAGGCGCCGCGACCTCGATCTGGACCGAGACGCATTCCATCACGTTCGACGAGGGTTACTTCTCGGTCACGCTCGGGGGGACCGACCCGCTCGACACCTCGGTCTTCGACGGCTCCGTGCGCTACCTCGGCATCAAGGTCGACACCGATCCCGAGATGGTACCGCGCGCCGAGGTCCACAGCGTGCCCTACGCGATCCTCGCCGGCGACGTGACGGGCGCCATCCACCCGAGCTCGGTCGTCGTCAACGGCACGACGGTGATCGACGGCACGGGAGCCTGGGTAGGCCCCTCGAGCGGCCTCGTCGGTCCGACCGGCGCCATCGGGCCGACGGGCCCTGCGGGAGCCAAGGGCGCGACCGGGCCCCAGGGCCCCGCCGGCGCCGCCGGCGCGGTCGGCCCGACCGGGCCCCAGGGCCCCGCCGGCGCCGCCGGCGCGGTCGGCCCGACG
>JACRDA010000350.1 GCA_016212965.1 Myxococcales bacterium | reverse complement strand
TCGGGGCCCTCGGGCACGTCGCGCTGCGCGGGTGCGGTCGTCGGCGCCGGCTCCGGCGCGTGCGGCCGCAGAGCGAGCTGACCGCGCTCGCGCGCCCGGAGCGTTTCGCGCGCCATGCGCGCGAGCGCGCGCCGGGCCGCCCCGTGATTGATCGGGATGAGCGCGGTCGCCACCTCCTGGACGAGGCGCGCGACGTCGCGCTCGGGGCGCGGTTGCGCGGCGGCGGCGAGCGCGGGCATGTTCCCCTTGGCGTGCTCGAGCAGCTGCCGGAAGAGGCACCGGAGCTCGGTGGCCGCGGCGCGCGGCTCGCAGGCGCGCCGGGGCCCGGCGAGGGCCACGCTCCCCTCGGTGCTCAGCAGCACCTCGTCGGCGTCGAGCCGGCGCGCAGCTCCGCCGAGCGCCTTGGCGACGGCGAGCACGTGGTAGCCCGACGACTCTGGGACGAGCGAGGTCGCGCGTGCCTGCGCAGCGCGAATCACCTCGGTCAACGACACGTGCTCGATGGTCAAGCTGGCCTCCGCGCTCCGCGCATATCCCAGGCGCGCCGGACCGGCCAAGAACGCCGCGGTCGCGGCGGGCGCGGCTGCGGCGGGCGAGTTGCGCCGCCCGGGGCCGGCGCCTCGTGTATGCTCGTCGGGGGCGCGGACGAACGACCTCGTCCCGCGCGCCCGCAGGCATGCGAGCAAGGCTTCCGACGCACAGGGCGCGGCGCGCGACGGGCGCGGGCGGCCGATCGCGCGGCCGGCTCGGCGGTCGGCGCGCTCCGCACCGGGGACCGGGCGCCGGGATGGGACACCCGTGAGCGACCGCCCGCCCGCGTCGCAGCCGCCGGGGCCCGAGCGCACCGAGGTGCCCATCCTGAGCTCGGGTGCATCGGGCCCCGCGTCGGAGCCGGGGCCACCGCCGAGCGAGCCCTCCCCGCACTCCGGCGACGAGGACGGTCGCTCGAGCCGGCCGCTCGCGCTCGCCGACGACCCGTCCGGGGCGAGCTCGCTCGCCGAGCCCGGGCGCGAGGAGCTGCCCCCCGAGGCGCCGCCGAGCCATCTCGTGCGGCGCCGCATCCGCCGGCGCGGGGCGCGTGCCGCGGTCGCACGCCAGGCGGCCGCGGCCGAGCTTCCGTCCGACGAGGGGGCGCCCTCCGACGAGCAGCTCGAGGCGCGCCTGTCGGAGCCCCGCTCCGGCGACCCGTCCGAGCCCGAGGACGCGCTGCCCGGAGCGCAGCGCGACACCGCGCTCGCCGCCACCGAGCCCGGCGTCGCGGCGCCCCGTGCGCGGCGCTCCCTCGGCGACAGTCAGAAGGGGCCGCGCGCCGACCCGCTCATCGGCATGGTGGTCGCCGACCGCTATCGGATCGTGAACCTGCTCGGCCGCGGCGGCATGGGCATCGTGTACCGGGTCGAGCACGTGCGCATCGGCAAGCTCCTCGCGATGAAGCTGCTCGCCGGCGAGCTCAGCGCCAACAAGGAGATCGTGCGGCGCTTCAAGCAGGAGGCGCTCACGGTCTCGAAGCTGTCGAGCGCGCACACCGTCCAGGTGTTCGACTACGGCGTCTGGCAGCACATGACCTACCTCGTCATGGAGCTCGTCGAGGGGCGCGACCTCGGCCGCCTGGTGCGCCGCGACGGTCCGCTGCCCTTCGAGCGGCTCGGCCGCCTGATGGTGCAGGTCTGCTCCTCGCTGTCGGAGGCCCACAAGAAGGGCATCGTGCACCGCGACATCAAGCCCGAGAACATCATGGTGCTCGACGCCCCCGGGGGGACCGAGCTCGCCAAGGTGCTCGACTTCGGCCTCGCGAAGCTGCGCGAGGGGCACGAGCTCAACGAGGTGACGACCCAGGGCGCCGTGATCGGCACCCCGTACTACATGTCGCCCGAGCAGGTGCTCGGCGAGCAGGTCGACGGGCGCAGCGACATCTACTCGCTCGGCGGCGTCATGTTCCGCGCGCTCACGGGCACCTACCCGTTCACGGCCGGTAGCCCCATGGGCATGTTCACGAAGCACCTCACCGAGCCGCCCCCGCTTGCGGCCGAGCGAGTGCCCGAGCTCCACATTCCGGCGGGCGTCAGCGCCCTCGTGCACCGCTGCATGCAGAAGGCGCCCGCCGACCGCCTCCAGACGGTCGACGACGTGCGCGCCGAGCTGATGAAGGAGCTCGATCTCCTCGGGCTCGGCAGCAGCGACCGGCTGCTGCTCGGCGACAGCCAGCGCCGCGAGGCGCGCGGCTGGAACGAGGACGCGGCGGCCGTCGCGCTCACGCCCTTGCCGGCCCGCCCGGACCGCATGCTGAAGAGCCAGATCGCCACGCGCGACCAGGTCGAGGCGTACGAGCGGAAGCTGCGTCGCAAGCGCTACGGGCTGTGGCTCGGGCTGGCGACGCTGCCGCTCGCGGGTGGGGCAGCCGGGACCTACGTCGCGGTCGTCCACGGCCAGCGCGCGGTCTTCACGGGCGTGGAGGCGGAGCCCAACGACCAGGCCGCGCAGGCCACCCAGGTTCCGCTCGGCGCGACCGTCCGGGGCAACCTGGGCCGGCGCATCGACGCCGACACCGGAGATCGGGACTTCTTCGTCCTCGACTTGCCACCGTCCGAAGCGCCGCCGAGCGAGCGCCGCGCGCCCTCGCTGCTGACGCTGCGCCTCGGCGCTCTGCCGAACATCCCGACCTGCCTGCTGCTGTACGGCTCGAGCTCGTCCGATCCGCTGGCGCAGTTCTGCACCGGCAGGCCCGGCCAGGACCTCGCCGTGGCCGCGTGGCCCGCCGAGCCAGGGCGCTACTTCGTCGCCGTCATGCAGGACCGCGACCCGTACGGCTCGGGGCGCCGCCCGTTCGTCTACGAGAACGTCTCGGACACCTACCGGCTCACCGTGGACCGCGTCGAGCCCGACGCCGCGACCGAGCTCGAGCCGAACGACCTGCCGAGCGCGGCGCTGCGTCTCGCCCCGGGGGCGCACGTCGACGCGGCGCTCGGCTGGGCCGGTGACGAGGACGTGTTCTGCTCCGAGCCGGGCACGGAGCGAGCCCTCCGCTGGCGCGTCGAGGACCCGAGCAGGCGACCGGGCACGACGCTCGAGGCGACGCCGCTCGCGTCGGACGCACCCGCGGGCCAGAACGGCGGGCTCGCCCTCGAGACGGGGCCGGTCGTCCGGGTCCACGGCGCGGGCGCCGCGCCCATGGGCCGCCCGCGCCTCGAGGCGGACGTCACGAGCCCCTGGCGGAGCCCCACCTTCGGGGCGACGGGCGAGCATTGCCTGCGCGTCCGGCTCGCTGCCGACCCGTGGGTCGATCCGCGCGAGCCGCCGCTCGTCGATCCCACCCCGTACCGGGTGATCCTCGAGCCGAGCGCCGACCGGTGAAGTGGTCAGTTGTCAGTTGTCAGTTGTCAGCCGCGAGTCGGAGAGGGAGCCGTCCGCTCTTCCTCCGGTGCCATCTCGGGGTTGAGAACTGACGACTGACCACTGACAACTTCGGCGGCTCCCGAGTCGGAGAGGGAGCCGTCCGCTCCAGAGGTCGTCAGTTGTCAGTTGTCAGTCGTCAGTCCCGGAGCTCGTTGCCGTTGGCGTAGTCGTGGACGTGGACGTGGGCGTGGACCTTGACGGCGACGTCTGCGTGGACTTGGTCGGCCGCGTCGTGGACGGGTGGCCCGGCCGCAAGTGGCGCCGAGGGAGCCGTCTCGGCCCGAGAACTGACGACTGACCCCTGACGACTGACAACTTGCGCCGCGCGGATTGCGCTATGAAGAGTCCGTGGCTCCCCCCCGACGCCGCGCTACCGAAGGCGCGCGCCCGCGCGCGTGGCGTCCGCCCCGCTGGCTGCGGGCCGCCGGGCTGGGAGCGCTCGGGAGCTTGGCCTGTCTGGGTGTCGCGGCGGCGTTCGACCCGCAGGCTCCGGTGGTGCTCGTCGTCGGCGCCGCGGGCAGCGGTCCCTGTGACCGGCTCACGCCGGAGCGCAGCGGCCGCTCCGCGACGGACCTGCCGCGCGCGCCCGTCGCGCTGTGGCGGGTCGAGCTCGACGCCGGTCTCGAAGCGGCGCCGGTCGTGGACGCGCAGGGCGCGGTCGTGGTCGCCCTGACGAGCTCGGAGGTCGTGAAACTCGCGCCCGACGGCCGCGAGCTGTGGCGGCAGAAGCTCGGCAACGCGTCGGCCGTGGTCCCGCCCGTGCAGGCGAGCGACGGGGCGATCTTCGTGCTCGCCAACGACAACCGCCTGTGGTCGCTGTCCCCGTCGGGTACCGTGCGGTTCGCGCTCGAGCTCGGCCCGAACGCACGCCGGGCCGACGCCGCGCCGCTCGCGCGCGACGACGGCGGCGTGGTGCTCGCCACCGAGGACGAGCTCGTGCACGTGGACGGCGAGGGGCGCGTGGTCGCGCGCGCCGCGCTCGACGAGCGACCGAGCGGCGGGCTGCTCGCGTGGAACGGCGGCACGCTCGTCACGGCGGTGGGCGGTGCGGTGCTCGCGTGGCGCGCACCCGGCGCACCCCGTCCGGTCGGCACCTTCGGCGCGAACGTGTCGGGCGGCGCGGTGCTCGCCACGCCGCGCACGCTGGTCGGGGTAGCCGACGGCGTGCTCCTCGCCCTCGACCTGCCGAGCGGGCTCGTCGAGATCCTGGGCGGCAGCGGCGACGTCCTGCGGCACTTCGAGGGTCCGCCCGCGCTCGCCCCCGGCGGCGAGCTCGTCGTGACGACGCTCGGCGGCGAGCTGTTCGCGCTCGATCTGCGCGGCGCGCCCGTCCGGCGCCTGGCGCTCGACCCGGGCATCGTCGGCTTCGACGTCGACGGCGGTGCGCCGTTCTTCCTGCGCGGCGATCTGCGCGAGAGCCCGCCTCTCGTGGTCGATCCCGCCGGGCGCGTCGCGTTCGTGCGCGGCTCCGGCCGCGTGGCCGTGGTGGACGAGCACGGCGCCGTTCACGACGCGAGCACGCGCTTCTGCTCGCGCCCGCTGGCGGTCGTGCCGGCCGGTCCGAGGCGCTTCGTGGTCGCGTGCCGCAGCGGCACGCTTGGGATGTTCGGCGATGGCGAAGGTTGAAGAGTACAAGCACAGGGAGCTCTGCCTGGGTGTCGCGTCGGCGCCGGACTGGGAGCGTCCGGGGCTCTCGGCGCGTGCGCGGCGCGTCGCGCGCGCCGTGGCGGAGGCCCTGCTCTGCGACGACCGGGGTGACGGCCTCGTCGCGCCGGCCGAGATGTGCGAGCGCTCGGTCGACGGGCTCGACCGGTCGCTCGGCGCGTGCAGCCCCACGGTGCGCGTCGGCCTGCGCGCGCTCTTGTGGCTCGTCGAGTGGCTGCCGCCCGTCGTCGGGGGGCGCGCCTCGCGGGCGAGCCACCTGCCGCTGCAGGCGCGGGTGGCCTATCTCGAGGCGCTCGAGACCTCGAGCTTCCCGCTCTTCAACATGCTCCTCGTGGCGGTGAAGATCCCGCTCACGATCGCGGCCTACGAAGAGGGTGAGGCGCTGCGCCAGACGGGCTTCGACCGCGCGAGCCTGGCGGAGCGTCGTGGCAAGCTGCCCATCCTGCAGCGCATCGAGACCGGGGCTGGCCGCGCGCCGGCTGCGACGGGTGGGACGGGGCCCGGCGACCCGCTCGCTTCGCGGGGGCGCCCGTGAGCCGGCGCGGCGCCGACCTCGGCGCGGGCGAGCCCGTCGTCCACGGACGTGGGCTCCGGCGCGGCTTCGACGTCGCGTGCGACGTCGTCGTCGTCGGCTCCGGCGCGGGCGGCGCGACGGCTGCTCTCCACCTCGCCCAGGCCGGGAAGCGCGTGATCGTGCTCGAGGAGGGGCCCTACATCCGGCGCGAGGACTACCAGCGCTTCCAGCCGACCGAGTCCGTGCGGCGCATGCTGCGCGAGGCCGGCATGCTCACGGCCCTCGGTCTCGGCCAGACGCCGCTCATCGCGCTCACCGTGGGGCGCGTGGTCGGCGGCTCCTCGGTGCTCACGGGCGGGGTGTGCTTCCGCGTGCCGAGCGAGGTGCACGCCCACTGGGAGCAGGAGCTCGGCCTGCCGGGGCTCGGCGAGCGCGCGCTCGAGCGCGCCTACGAGGACGTCGAGCGCCGCATCGACGTGCGTCCGGTGCCGGTCGAGATGCGCTCGGCGTCGACCAACGCGTTCGTGCGCGGCGCCGAGCGGCTCGACATCCCGATCCATCCGACGCGCCGCAACACGGGCGACGACTGCGAGGGCAACGGGCGCTGCAACTTCGGCTGTCCCGCCGGCGCCAAGCGCGGGGTCGACGTGGCCTACCTCCCCGACGCGCTCGCGGCCGGTGCGCGCCTCGTGTCCGACGCGCTCGTCGAAGGGCTCATCGTCCGCGACGGGCGCGCCGTCGGGGTCGAGGGCCGCCTGCTCGGGGGCCGCTTCGGCGACCCCTCGCACCGCTTCCGCGTCCACGCGCGGGTCGTCGTCCTGGCGTGCGGCACGATCCACACGCCCGGGCTGCTCGCCCGCGCCGGCGTGCGCTCGCCCCACCTCGGCCGCGGCATCACGCTGCACCCGTCGGTGCGCGTCGTGGCGCGCTTCCCCGAAGTGCTGAACGGCTGGGACGGCGCGCTGCAGGCGGTCTACGCCGACCGCTTCGACGCCGACGGCATCAAGCTCGTGGGTGTGTACACGGCGGTGAACATCCTGGCGGCCGGGCTGCCGGGCGTGGGACCCGAGCTCGCGCGGCGCGTGCGCGAGCTGCCGCGCACCGGCGTCTTCGGCGGCATGGTCCACGACGAGGGCGGCGGCACCGTCCACAACACCCCGGGGCGCGAGCCGGCGCTCACCTATCGCATGGCCCCGGGCGACCTCGTGCGCCTGCGCCGCACCATGCGCATCCTGTGCGAGATGGCGCTCGAGGGCGGGGCCGAGGAGGTCTATCCGCCGATCTTCGGGCTCGCGCCCGTGCGGACCCGCGCCGACGCCCGCGCGCTCGAGACCGACCCCATCGACGCGCGGCGCATCGAGTGCCTCGCCTTCCACCCGCTCGGCAGCGCGCGCATGGCGAACGACGCGCGCCGCGGTGTGGTCGACGAGAACGCCGAAGTGTTCGAGCTGCCGGGCGCGTTCGTGCTCGACGGCTCGGTGCTGCCGACGAGCATCGGCGTGAACTCGCAGGTGCCCATCATGAGCGTGGCGACCCAGAGCGCCTGGCGCCTGCGGGAGCGGCTCGCGACGGTGGCACGGGCATGAGCGCGGGCACCGGCCAGCCCTTCGATCTGCGCAGCGACACCGTCACGCGCCCGAGCGCGGCGATGCGCCGCGCCATGGCCGAGGCGGAGGTCGGCGACGACGTGTACCGCGAGGACCCGACGACGCGCCGGCTCGAGGAGCGCGTGGCCGAGCTCGTCGGCACGGAGGCCGCGCTGTTCGTGCCGAGCGGCACCATGGCGAACCAGGTGGCCCTGTTGTGTCACTGCCGGCCCGGCGACGAGGTCGTGGTCGGCGAGGGGACGCACTGCGCCTTCTACGAGTCGGGTGCGGCGCCGGCGTGGAGCGGCGTGCAGTTCCAGACCGTGGGGCGGGGGGGCCTGTTCGGCGCGGACGACGTGCGCGCCGGCGTCAAGCCGCGCGCCTACTACTGCCCGCGCACGAGCCTCGTGGTGGTCGAGAACACCCACAACCGCGCCGGCGGTCGCGTGTTCCCGGAGGCGGACGTCGCGGCCATCGCGGCCACGTGTCGCGAGCTCGGGCTCGCCCTGCACATGGACGGCGCCCGGCTGTGGCATGCCGCGGCGGCCACCGGGCGACCCGTGCACGCGCTCGCCGCGCCGGCCGACAGCGTGGCCGTGGCGTTCTCGAAGGGTCTCGGCGCGCCCGTGGGCTCGGCCCTCTGCGGCAGCCGCGCGCTCGTGGAGGCAGCTCTGCGCTTCCGCAAGATGCTCGGCGGTGGCATGCGGCAGGTCGGCATCCTGGCGGCCGGGGCGCTCCACGCGCTCGAGCATCACCACGCGCGCCTGGTCGAGGATCACGAGGCCGCCCGTGCGCTCGGCGAGGCCCTCGCGGAGGTGCCGGGGCTCGGCGTCGCCCCGGTCGAGACCAACATCGTGATGGTCACCGTGCCCCACGACGCCGCGCTCTTCGTCGCCGCCGCACGCGAGGCCGGGGTGCTCGTGTCGGCGTTCGGGCCGTGGAACCTGCGCCTCGTGACGCACCTCGACGTCTCGGGGCCCCGCTTTGCCGCGTGCATCGCGGCGCTCCGGGCGGCCTTCGAGCG
The DNA here is from genome assembly GCA_016212965.1 of Myxococcales bacterium. GTDB lineage: Bacteria > Myxococcota_A > Polyangia > Polyangiales > Polyangiaceae > JACRDA01. The sequence continues at coordinate 6,357 of JACRDA010000350.1, read as the reverse complement.
CGAGCTCGCGCGCGGGGGGCCGTGAGCGACGGGGCAGAAGGATGAGCCGCGGCCACGGGTGGGCGCGCGGTGCCCTCGCCGCGGCCGCGCTCCTCGCGGTCGCGGTCCCGGCGCTGCCGGCGTGCGGTCCGGCGTACGGGGCGGACTATCTCCTCGCTTTCCGCGCCGGCGAGCGCGCGTACGAGGCCGGCCGCTGGGACGAGGCCGGCGGCGAGTTCGAGCGCGCCGCGCGCCTTGCCACGCGCGTGAAGGACCGGGACGAGGCGCGTTTCATGCAAGCGCGCAGCGCGCTGAAGCTCGGGCGCCACGAGCAGGCGCGCGCCGCCTACGTGGCGCTCGCGGCCGCGACGCCGACCGGGCCGCGCGCGGCGCGTGCCCTGTTCGACATCGCCGAGCTCGACATCGACCACGGCGACGCGGCGCTCGGCTGGCGCGAGCTCGAGGAGGCGCTCGTCGCCCATCCGAGCCACGGCTCGGCGCGCGTGGCGCTGACGCGGATCTGCGACCACCGCGCCGAGACCGAGGGCGAGACCGCCGTCCGCGCCTGGCTCGAGGCGCGCCTGCCCGGCTTCGCCGGGAGCGAGGCCGAGGAGCAGGCCAAGTACGGGCTCGCGCGCTCCTTCGAGCGCGGGGGGTCGCTCGACGAGGCGCACGCCGCGTACCTGCGCGTGGCGCGCGAGCACCCGTACCCCCATGGCTCGCTCCACGATGACGCGCTCTACCGCGCGAGCGAGCTCGCCGAGCGCATGGGGCGTTACGAGCTCGCCATCGCGGACCTCCGCGCCCTGCTCGCCGTGCGCGAGGTCGCGCTCGGGGGGCAGAGCTACGAGCGACCGCGCATGCCCATGGCGCAGATGCGCATCGCCGAGCTCCACCGCGACCGCCTGAACGATCCGGAGGGCGCGCGGCGCGAGTACCGGCGCATGTACGAGACGCACCCGAGCTCGCTGCTCGCCGACGACGCCATCTGGCAGGAGGCCCTGCTCGCCCGGGCGGCGGGCGACGGCGCGCGCGCCTGCGAAGTCGCGGCGACGATCGAGAAGGACTTCGCGCGCTCGCGCTACGCGCGCTGCGTGGCGGTCGTCTGCCCGAGCGCCGCACCGCCCGAGGGCGAGCGCCCGTGTCCGCGCTACATCGCCGCGCCGGGTGAGCCCGCGGACGGCGCCGCGGACGAGTGAACGCAGGCCGACGCAATTTTGCTCGCGGACGGGCCACTTGCACCGGTAGCATCAAAGTGCGGGCTGGCTGTAGCCCGGGGATGTGCGCTGCGGCCGGGCCGCAGCTCGGAGGCGTGGATGCGTACTGCTTATCGACGGAGTCTCGTGTGGGCCGTGCCCCTGGTCCTGGTCTTCGCCCAGTCGCAGGCCTGCAAGAGCGGGACCGACGACGCAGGCAGTGGTGGCTTCGGCGCGGTCGGCGGCGGGGGCGGCAACGCTCAGCAGCCCGACGCCGACGGCGACGGGATCTCGGACGTCGACGAGGGCGGCGGCGCCGTCGACACCGACCTCGACGGTACGCCGGACTCGCTCGACACCGACAGCGACGCCGACGGGATCCCGGATGCCGTCGAAGGGGGCGACGCCGACACCCACACGCCCCCGGCGGACAGCGACGCGGACGGCACGCCGGACTTCCGCGATCTCGACTCCGACGACAACGGCATCGCCGACGCGCTCGAGGGCGGCGACGACCTGGATGGCGACGGCACCGGCAGCTACGCCGACCTCGACAACGACGGGGACCTCGTCCCGGACGTGGACGAGATCGCGGGCGCCGGCTCGGACGTCGACGGCAACGGCAGCGCCGACCCGCTCGGCAGCCCCGACCAGCCGGCCGACGGCGACGGTGACGGCACGCCGAACTACCTCGACCTCGACTCCGACGGGGACACCATCGCCGACGGCCAGGAGGGCGGCGTCGACACCGACCAGGACGCCTTCCTCGATCGCTACGATCTCGACTCGGACAACGACGGTTTCACCGATGCCGAAGAGGCGGGCGACGCCGATCTCCTCACGCCGCCCATCGACTCCGACCAGGACGGCACGCCGAACTACCTCGACCCCGACTCCGACAACGACGGCGTGAGCGATCTGCTCGAGCACGGCGCGGGCTCGGATCCGACCCAGGCCGACAGCGACAACGACGGCGTGAGCGATCTCGTCGAGGTCGCGGCGGGCACGGACCCCAACGACCCGGCCGACAACCCCCAGGCGCACGGCAACTTCGTCTTCATCGTGCCCTATCAGCAGCCCACGACCCCGCCGAAGGACACGCTGCACTTCCGCACCAGCGTGCAGTTCGCCGACATCTACTTCAGCTTCGACACGACGGGCTCGATGAGCGCCGAGCTCACCGCCATGTCGAACGCGGCGACCGGTGTCCCGGCCATCATCGACACCCTGCAATGCAAGCCGGATCCGGCGAGCACGACGTGCGCCATCGATTCGGACTGCCCGACCAACTACGTGTGCTTCACGGGCGCCTGCGTCGACGATCCGCTCGTCGCCAACGCCGGTGCGGGCTGCATCCCCGACATGTGGACCGGTGCGGGGCGCTTCGACAACTGCAACACCTACCTCAACCTGCAGCACGTGCAGGCCAGTCCGGCCGTCACCGCGGCCGCGATCCCGACCACCACCGGCGGCGGCAGCGCCGAGGCCGTGGTGCAGGCCGCGGCCTGCGTGGCGAACGAGACGCTCTGCACCAACAACAACCAGTGCAGCGCCGATCCGACCGTGGTCGGCCCGGTCGGCTGTCCGGGCTACCGCCCCGAGGCGGTGCGACTCCTCGTCCAGATCACCGACGCCGACAACCAGGGCGGCGTGTGCGGCGGCACGGTGCCGACCGTGCAGGCGAGCGGCGACGCGCTGCAGGCGGCCGACATCAAGTTCGTCAGCCTTTACGGTACGGGCGACGACTGCAACAACGGCACGACCCCGAGCTGCTCGACGCTGTGCACGACGACGCAGTCCTGCGCCAGCCAGATCGGCGTCGCGTCCGGCACGGTGGACCAGAGCAACAACCCGTTCATCTACCCGGCGCTCGACGCCGCGGTCGTGGGCGCCACCGTGCAGGCCGTGCTCGACATCGTGCGCGGCGTGCCGCTCGACGTCACCATCGACGCGACCGACGACCCGGCCGACGCCGTCGACGCCCTGCAGTTCATCGCCTTCCTCGAGGTGAACCTGAGCGGCGGCACCTGCACCAACGTGAGCCCGGTCGCGGACAGCAACGCCGACGGGCACGACGACGAGTTCCCGGCGCTGCTCGGCGGCACGCCCGTCTGCTGGGACGTAAACCCGGTGCCGCAGAACACGACCGTGCAGCCCACGGACGTGCCGCAGCTCTACCGGGCAATCCTCACCGTGCGGGGCGACGGCTCGCCGCTCGACTCCCGCTCGGTGTACTTCCTCATCCCGCCGAAGCCGGCCGAGATCCCGCCGCCGCCGGCCTGAGGAGCCGTCCAGAGAAGCACCCGCCGCCGGCGGGCTGCGGAGACCGTGGACGTGGACGTGGACCCCGTTGCGTGCGGGCCACCCGTCAACGAAGCGGCCGACCAAGTCACTGAGGAATGCCGCCATGCTGCCCAAGAACCGCCCACCGACCCCGCCTGGCGAGATGCTGCTGGAGGAGTACCCGAAGCCGAGGGGCCTCACGCAGGTGGAACTGGCGGCGCGCATGGGGGTGCCCATCCAGCGGGTCAACACCATCGTCGATGGCAAGCGCGGCATTACCGCCGAGACGGCCATCGTGCTTTCCGAGGCGCTCGACACCTCGCCGGAGATGTGGATGGGGCTCCAGGTCGACCACGACCTGTGGCATGCGCTCCGAAAGCGAGCGGGTGCGCGCGCAGCGCGGCACCGGCCGAAGGGGCGCGGGCGGCACGAGGCGGCCTGAGAGGGTCGGGGCCGACAGGCTACCTAGCCCCGCAGGAGCTCCCCGAGGCGGCGAAACTCCTCCTCGCAGTGCCGGTGCATGTCGTCCCTGAAGCTGCCCGACAGCCACCAGCGCCAGAGCGCCGGGACGGCGTCGATGGTGTGCGTGAGCTGTGTGCCGCCATCGGCGTCGCGAGTCTCGACGACGAGCCGCAGCAGCGTCAGGCCCAAGGGCCTCAGCGACCACTCGATCCGCCGCTCGGGCTCGAGCGCGGTGATGACGCCACGCGCGCGCAGGCGCCGCGCCCCGACGAGCTCGTCCATGTAGACGACGTTGCCGACGTCCCCTGGCCGGCGCACCTCGGTGTGCATCCGTAGGTGCGTCCCCGGCCACCAGCGCTGGTAGCTCGCGTCGTCGCAGCGCAGGAGAAAGCCGATGATGTCGCGCCCGTGCACGCCCGGCACGAAGGTGCTGGAGACGACCGGCGCGGCGAGCCGCCCGAGGCCCGGCACGAGGCGTCCGACGCGCGATGCATAGGCGAGGTAGCGCTCGCCGTGGAGCGCGGTGAGGTGTCGCTCCTCGAAGCCGATCTGCCCGCGCAACGCGACGGCTGCGAGCGCGAGCACCGCCACCGACCACCAGGCGGGCAGCAGGAGCGCGTAGGCCGTGAGCACCATGAGCAGCCCCGTGAAGATCGGGTTGCGCACGGCGGCGAAGACGCCGCGCGTGACGAGCTCGGTCGGACGCGCGTCGATGCCCATGCGCCACGAGGACCCCATCTGCCATTGCGCGACGACGGTCAGCGCCGCCCCCGCCGCGAACAGCCCCCAGCCGACGGTCGCGGCGACGCCCGGCAGGCCGACGACGCCGAGCGCCTCGGGTCCAAGGCGGGACGCAAGCGCCGCGCCGCCGACGACCACGAAGAGCAAGGCCCCGGTCATCACGCCGAAGACACGCTGCATCGGCGCGGCTTCGCGCGCGAAGGCGACCGGCCAGATGCCGGTGCGCCGCCAGACGCGTACGATAGGCCACAAGAACGCGGCAACGACGTAGAGGACGAGAGCGACGAGGAGCATGGCCGACCTCCGTTGTGTCTGGAGCTATTCTGAGTAATTGCTCGCGTTGTGGCTACTCGCATTCCCAAGCGCCGTCCGCCGCCCGCCGCCGCGCGTCTGGAGTCCAGAAAGCGGCCGTCCCAGCGGCGCTCGCGCCTGACGGTCGATCAGCTCCTCGAGGCGGCTGCTCGCGTTTTCGAGGAGCACGGCTTCGCCTCCGGCACCACCAACCGCATCGCAGCCCGCGCCGGCGTCTCGGTCGGCTCTTTGTACCAGTACTTCCCGAACAAGGAGGCCGTGGCGGTGGCGCTGCTCGAGCGCCACATCGCGGACGCCGCGCGGCGCCTCGACGCCTGGATCGCCACCCTGGTCGCCGAGCCGCGCCCGCTCGGCGAGACGCTGCGCTTCTTCGTCGAGCAAGCGTTGGCGCTGCACGCCGATCGGCCTCGCTTGCACCACGTGCTCTTCGAGGAGACACGCCTGCCGCCTCGACTGCACGACGCGCTGCACGCATGGGAGACACGGGCGGCGCAGCGGCTCGCCGGTCTCATGCGCGCCTATCGAGAGGTCCGTCACCCGAACGTGCAGGTAGCGGCCGCCATCGCGCTCGAGACCGTCGAGGCGCTGGCGCACCGCTTCGCGGCGCATCCGCGGGCGGCGCTGCCTCCCGCCGCCCTGGCCCGCGAGCTCACCGCGATGCTCGAGGGCTACCTCACCGGCGGGACCTCACAGCGTGGGCTTGGCGACGGCGAGCCACCAGCCCCTGCCGGGCTCACGGCGGCGTGCAGCGCGCCGCGGCGCCGAGCGCCGCCTTCGTGAGCTCGAGCACGCTGCGCGGCACGCGGTGATCCTCGAGCAGCGGGGCGAGCCGCTCCTCCAGATCGGGGGGGTGCAGCAGGGCGAGCGCGCGCAGGGCCGCGAGGCCGAGCGGCTGGTCGTAGCCGAGCTGCGGCACGCCCGAGCGGAGGGCGAGCTTGGTCAAGAGGTCGGCGGCGCCGGCGTCGCAGAGCTCGCCGAGCGCCTCGAGCGCGGCGACCCGCGCCTCGGTGGCCTGGCGCGCGTCGCCGGCGAAGTCGCGCACGGCCTCGATCGTCGCCGCGCTGCGGCGCCGTCCGAGCGCCCGCAGGGCCCCGCGTTTCACGAGCGGCGACTCGTCCCCGAGGGCGGCGAGCAGGGCCTCGTCCGAGTCGGGGCTCGGCGCCTGGGCCCCGAGGGCCTGCGCGGCGGCCGCGCGCACGAAGGTCCAGGGGTCGGTCGCGAGCAGGCCGAGCACCTTCGGGCCGGCGGCCGGGCTGGTGGCGGCGACGAGCGCGCCGAGCGCGGCCTCGCGCACGCGCGGGCTCGGGTCGTCGAGCGCCCCGACGAGAGCGGGCTCGAGCGCCGGGATGTGAGCCGCAAGGCGCGCGGCCTCGGCGCGCAGGTG
>JACRDA010000355.1 GCA_016212965.1 Myxococcales bacterium | reverse complement strand
TACTACTCGCTGGACGCGGAAGCGGAGGTCGTCACGGTCCACAGCGTCTGGAGCACGCTCCGCGGTCGCGGCCCGAAGCTGTAGTTGCTCGGGGTGCGCACGGCACACGCGCGCGCCCCTCCCCGCGGGCGACGGCCCGCGCCGCCCTCACCTCGGGCGACTCAGCTCGCTCCCCCGCGCCGCCTGCCGCCGTACGCCTCCGCGAACACCCCGTGATCCTGCTCCTTCTTCAGCAGGACCCCGAGGAACGGCACCTCGCGCAGCAGGCGCTCGGCCTGCACCTCGGCGCGCGCCAGCACGAGCAGCCAGTCGATGAGCTCGCTCGTGCTCGGGCGCTTGCGCAGCCGGTCGGTCGTGCGGATGCGGTAGAAGCTCTTGAGCGCCTGGTCGACGAGCTCCTCGTCGAGCGCCGGGTGGTGCACGCGCACGATGCGCTTCATGTGCTCCGCCTCGGGGAAGTCGATGAAGTGGAACACGCAGCGCCGCAGGAAGGCGTCCGGTAGCTCCTTCTCGTTGTTGCTCGTGAGCACGACGACCGGCCGGTGGCGCGCGACGACCTCGTCGCCCGTCTCGGCGACCGTGTAGCGCATGCGATCGAGCTCATCGAGCAAGTCGTTCGGGAACTCGATGTCGGCCTTGTCGATCTCGTCGATGAGCAGGACCACGCGTGACGCGGAGCCGAAGGCGCGCCCGAGCGGACCGGGCTTGATGTAGTGGCGAATGTCCTTCACGTCAGCGTCGCCGAAGCGTGCGTCGTAGAGCCGCTGCACGGTGTCGTAGACGTAGAGGCCGTCCTGCGCCTTGCTCGTCGACTTGACGCTCCAGCGCACGAGCTCGAGGTCGAGCGCCTCGGCGATGGCGGTCGCGAGCAGCGTCTTGCCGGTGCCGGGCTCGCCCTTGACGAGCAGCGGCCGCTCGAGCGCGAGCGAGCAGTTGACCGCCGCCTCGAGCGCCGGCCCGGCGAGGTAGCTCGCGGTCCCACGAAAACGCGGGAAATCGCTCATGCGCGCCGGTGTAGCACACAATGCGCACGTAGCTTAAGCTCCCCTGCCCTTCGCGCCCGCCCCGCCGCGGGCACCGGACGCCGACCCCCATGCCTCGCTACGAGATCCGCGCATCGCACCCCGGCGACGAGACAGAGCTGCTGTCGGTGGCGCGCCACCTCAACACCGTGAACCTGCCGCACGACCGCGCGGCGATCGCCGAGACGGTGGCGCTGTCCGACCAGAGCTTCCGCGGCGCGCTCGCGAGCCCGCTCGACGCCCGCTACCTGTTCGTGCTCGTCGACCGCGAGGCGTCGCGCATCATCGGCACCTCGATGATCATCGCGCAGCTCGGGCAGCGCGGCGCGCCCTACATCTTCCTCGACGTGCTCGACGAAGAAAAGTACGCCGGCACGCTCGATCTGCACTTCCACCACACGCTCCTGCGCATCGGCTACTCGTACAACGGGCCGACCGAGATCGGCGGCCTCGTCTTGTCGCCCGACTACCGGCGCGTGCCCGAGCGGCTCGGGCTCATGCTGTCGTACGTGCGCTTCCTCTTCATGGCGATGCACCGCGACCGCTTCCGCGACGAGGTGCTGGCCGAGCTCCTGCCGCCGCTCGAGCCCGACGGGACGAGCCACCTCTGGGAGGCGCTCGGCCGTCGCTTCACGGGCATGAGCTACGTCGAGGCCGATCTGCTCTCGAAGTCGAACAAGGAGTTCATCAAGGGCCTGTTTCCACGCGAGGTCATGTACGCGACGCTGATGTCGCCCGACGCGCAGGCCGTCATCGGCAAGGTCGGCGCCCAGACCAAGGGCGTCGAGAAGATGCTGCGGCGCATCGGCTTCCGGTACGCCTACCGGGTCGATCCCTTCGACGGTGGCCCGCACTTCACGGCGCCCATCGACGAGATCACGCTCGTCGCGCACACCCGCCGGCTGGCGGCGCGCGGACCACTCGTGCCCGCGCGCGAGGACGTGCACGCGCTCGTCGCCGTCGAGAGCCCGCTGCCGCCCTTCTTCCGCGCCGTGCGCGCCGCCGTGCGGGACGCGCCCGACGGCGTGCTCGTCGAGGAGGCCGCCTGGCAGCACCTCGGGCTCGCGCCGGGCGACGGGGTCGCCGTGCTCGGGCTCGACGAGCGCCACGAGGCGCAGCGCGAGCGCGCCGCGGGCGAGCACCCGGACGGCGCCGGGCACCTCGCCGACGGACAGCGCCACAGCTCGGCCGGCAGTGACCGGTCGTCCCGGTCGTGACATGACACGCGGGACGGAGGGACGATCCGGATGAAGCGACACCTTGCCTCGATGACACTCGTGTGCGGCGCACTCGCGCTCGCGGCCTGCGGCTCGGAGCCCACTGCGCCGGCCGGCGCCACGAGCGCCCGGAGCGGGGCGAGCGTCCGGCCCACCGCAGCGGCGACCGCACCGGCGACCGCGACCGCGACGAGCGCCGCGAGCACGAGCGACCACCCGACCCCGCTCGCCGCCGGCGACGCCGCGCCGGACGTGACCCTCGCCCTGCACGACGGCTCGAAGGTCGCGCTCTCGTCGCTGCGCGGCAAGCGTGTGCTCGTCTACTTCTACCCGAAGGACGACACGCCCGGCTGCCGGATCGAGGCGCAGGGACTGCGCGACAAGTGGCCGGACGTGCAGGCGGCCGGCCTCGTCGTGTACGGCGTCTCGACGCAGGACGCAGCCTCGCACCAGGCCTTCATCGACAAGGAGACGTTGCCCTTCCCGCTCGTCGTCGACGTGGACGGTGCGATCGCCCGTGCCTTCCACGTGCCCGTGAAGAACGGCTTCGCCGCGCGCCAGAGCTTCCTCGTCGGCGCCGACGGCAAGCTCGAGAAGGTCTGGCTCGAGGTGGCGCCGCCCGAGCACGCCGCCCAGGTGCTCGCCGCGATCAAGGGCGGCTGACGCCGCGGGCAGTCGTCCGTCGCCGGGGGGCCGATGACCGACGACGGACGACGCCGTCAGTTCTTCACGCACATGCCGAAGCCCTCGGGGAAGGGCAGCGTGCCACCCTGGCAGGTGTAGCCCTCGGGGCAGTCGGTGTTGCTCGTGGTGCGGCAGAGCGCGAAGCAGGTGTCGAGCGCCGCCGCGCAGTAGTGGTCCGGCGCGCAGGGGCAGGCCTGCCCGGCGGTGTGCGAGCCCGGATCGACGCAGCTCGTGGTGCCGTCGAGCCGCACGATGGTGCAGCTCTGGTCGGGTGGGCAGGAGCTCGGGCTCAGGAGCTCGCAGTGCACGACGGGCACGCACAGGGGCACCTCGGGCACCGGGCTCAGGTTCGGAGGCAGGTCGCCGGAGTCGACGGGCCGGGGCGTGCAGTAGGTGTCGGCGGGACAGGCCTCGAGCGCCCCGCAGCAATAGGGTCGGCAGCTGCCGTCGTCGCACGCGAGCCCGGGACCGCAGTAGGCCGTCGACAGGCAGGGCGCGCCGAGCTCGCCGAGGCCGGGCTCGGCGCAGGTGCCGCCCACCTCGGCGGCCGCCTCGTCGAAGGCGAGCACGCCGTCGCCGACGGCCACGCCGCCCCCGGCGCCACCGGCGCCGCAGGGCGCGCTCACGCCGGTTCCGGGCAGGCAGCCCTCGCCGCAGAGCTCGGCGTAGTCCACCGGTCCGCCGGGCGACGAGCCGCCGCCGAAGTCGGCGTCGACGCCGGCATCCCCGCCCTGGTTGCCCCCGCCGGCCGACGTCGTGGTCGAGCTCGTCGTGGTCGCGCCGTGGCCCCCGAGCGCGCTCATGGCGAGATCGGCCGAGCAGCCGGCGCCGAGCGCGCCGCCGGAGGCGGCGGCGAGCGCGGCGGAGATGACGAGCAAGACGGCACGCTTCATCGGACCCTACAAGGCAAGTGCTACGAGTGTAGCATCGCGGGTCACCCAGTACACAAAGCATGCCGGCGGTCGGAGCGGCCCGAGGGGCGCTGCCCCGCCAAGCGAATCGCGGTCTTGGGGTCGCGCCGGCCCGCGACGGCAGCGCGCGCGCGCGGGGCGTGCCACGCCCGTGCAGGGGCGCATGACGCCGCTGTCATACGGGGCGGGCCGCTCGGAGCGAGCGGCGCGCCTACGGCGTGCCCGCGGCGATCGTGCGCGTGATGCTGTTGCCGGCGGCGTCGAAGGCGCGCACCACCACGAAGGGCTTCGCGGGCGGCACCAGCGTCGCGACGTCCGCGTCGAAAGCCTCGCTCGGCTCGTCGAGCACGCCGTCCGTGGGGAAGAGCGGGAACCAGGTGCTGCCGCCGACGAGCTGCATCTCGATGCGCGCGATGTTGCTCGCCCCGTCGGTGGCGACGCCGCTCAGGCGGTTGGCGCGCAGGGCGACCTTGTCGAGCACGGGCGCGGTCGTGTCGAGCACGACGGTCGTCGACTCGAGCGTGTGGCGGGTGACGCGGTCGGGGGGATTCGACAGCTCGTCGCTCGCGTCGACGCGCACGCGGTACTTGCCCTCGGGCAGCCCCGCGACGTCCCAGCTGTACTCGCTCTTGGTCAGGATCTCGTCGGCGGGCACGATCGCGTACCAGTCCTTGCCGTCGAGCAGCTTGTAGAAGATGCGGAAGCGCAGCTTGTCGGCGTCCGGGTTGTCCGTGTCCCAGTTGATCTTGACCTTGCTCGAGCCCTCGTCCATCGGGCCGCCGCTCTCGGGCACGCTCGAGCCGGTCGAGCTCCGCGGGCGCTCGCCCACGCTGAGCGACGTGACGAGCGCGCGCGCGTTGTCGGTGACGAACGCGAGCACGACCTCGCGCAGCACGGCCTTCGGGTCCTTGGCCCAGCGCGCGCGCACCTGCACGTAGCGCGCGGCCGGGCTCTTCACGTCGCCCGGCGCCGCGAGGGCCGGCGACCAGTCGCTCCAGGTCTTGTCGGGCTTCTCGGTGTTGCCCGAGCGCGTCTGGAGCTCGAGCTGCCCGTCGGCGCGCCACTCGAGCCGGCCGAAGTGCGCGCGCATCCCGCCGTCGAGCACCTTGCTCGTCCACACGGCGTCCTGACCCCCGACGCCCGTCACGGCGTGCACCACGCAGGGATCGCTGCCGACGAGGAGCCCCTTGCCGGCCGCGCCCCCGAAGGCGATGGCCCCGATCTGGCGCTCCTCGGTGTCGGCCACCAGGCGCACCACGTGGCTGTCGTCGACCGTGTAAACGCGCCCCTCGGCGCCGGTGCCCACGTAGGGCACGCCCTGATCGTCGAGGGCGAGCGCGACGTAGTGGGTCTCGTCGTCGCGCATCATGCGCTCGGCCGCACCCGACGGGTCGAAGCGGTAGAGCTGGCCCTTGCCGGGCTTCAAGCTCTTGGTCGGCTGCGGCACGCCGCCGGGGCCGCCGCTGTCGCGGGGGCGGAGCCCCTTGTAGGTCTCGGTGTAGCTGTTGGCGACCGCGTAGACCGTGCCGCTCGGCGCGACGGCGATCGCCCGCACGTCGTCGCCCTCGAAGTCGAACACGACCTCGGCGCGCGCCGGCCCCTTCAGCCGGTAGAGCAGCGCCTCGCCGCTCGAGCCCGCGAGCAGGCTGCCGTCCGGGGCGAGCGCCAGGCTCACGATGTGCGGCTCGTCGCTGTCGAAGTACTCGTCGACCTTGCCCGACTCGGCGACGCGGAAGATCTTCCCCTCGGGCCCGGTCGCGGCGTAGAGGCTCTTCGTCTTGTCGTCGAAGACGACGGCCCACACGTCCTCGGCGCCCGGCAGCTTGACGAAGGGCTGGAGCTTGCCGGTCGCGCCACCCGGCGCGAAGCGGAAGAGCGCGCCCTCGGGGAAGGTCCCCGCGACGACCTCGCCGTTCCAGCCGACGGTGAGCGCGCTGACGGCCATGGTGCCCGTCTCGGCCGCGACGGTCGCCTTGCCGCCCTGCACGCGGTAGGCCTTGCCGTCGCTGCCGGTGCCGAGCAGGACGGCGCCGTCCGCGAGCGGCAGCGCCGCCCAGACGCTCGTGGCGTCGGGCACGGGCAGCGCGCCGAGCGTGAGCCCGGCCTGCACGGTGCCGTTCGAGGCGACGCTCACGCCGGTGAGGTCGCCGCCCTCGAAGGTCTTGAGGCTGTCGAGCACATGCTGGCGGGTACCCACGGCGGCGGCGTCGCCCGCGGCGAAGGTGAAGGCGAGCGACAGGAGGGAGAGCGCGGAGGTGCGGATGGTTCGGGTCATCTTGGACTTGGCGAGCTCTACGAGAGGGTGCGCGGGTGCCGGGACGCCGGCAGCGGACGCGGGCCGCGCACGGACGGCTCGCGCATCGGGAAGTCTCTGCGTGCGGCGGCGCGGCGCGTCAACGCACGACCTCGCGCACCTTCACCTCGACCGTGTCCTGGCCGACGAGGTAGCCGCGGCTCGGGATGACGTGCTGCAACACCGCCTGGTACATCTCGGGGGACTTGCTCTCGGTCGTCGGCCGGAGCGTGTCGGCCATGCCGGGAGGCAGGCGGCTCACGACGTTGCCGCGGTACGCGGCGCCGACCTCGGGCAGGCGGTAGGTGCACACGATGGCCTCGGCGTCGTTGTACTGGCGCGCGAGGTAGCTCATGAGCTCGGGCACGCTCTCGGGCGCCGGCAGGATGCGGTCGACGGTGTACCCCGGGCCGATGGTGATCTCGACCGTCTCGCCCGCGAGCTCGCGCGGGATGGGGACCTCGATGGTGCGCGTCTCGGTCTCGCCGTAGTAGTGCGTGAGCGTGAGGCGGATGCGCGCGGCCTCGCCGGGCTCGACCTCGGGGTCGACGACCTGCGCGCCGCGCAGATCCATCGTGTCCCGGCGCATCACCACGTCGACCTTGGTGTCGATGCGCTCGATCTCGAGGTCCCGCCACGGGTTGTTGAGCAGCACGCCGAGCGCCCGGGCGAGCCGCGCGCGCATGAAGTCGCCGGGGCCGATGGGCGACTCGCGGCCGGCGCCGAAGTCCTCGATGTCGAGCACGCCGAGCCCCTTGACCGCGAGCTTCGAGCGCGCGCGCCAGGTCATGTCGAGCCGCTCGGCCGCCGTGGTCTCGAGGACGCTGCCGATGCCGACCGCCACGAACTGCGGCGCCATGAACGGGTCGCTCGAGACCTCCATGTCCCAGGACGTCTTGGGCGCGCCGATGGCCCCAGTGACGTCGACGTGCACCGGGAAGACCGGGGCGTTGCGCGACGTGTCGACCACGATCGACGCCTGCCGGTCGTTGACGAGCGCACCGAGCGGGCGCACCGGCTCGCCGATCTTGAAGCTCCGGTTCTGGGTCGCGAGCACCCAGTGCACCTTGCCGATCGCCGTCGGCAGGTTCTCGTAACCGCCCTGCAACATCGGGTGGCCGAAGGCGACGAGCTTGTCGCCGACGACGTGCGTGACCGTGCCGAGGCCGCTCACCGAGACGTCGCCTCGGACGAGCTCGACGTTGATGACGCCGCCGTCCTCGTACTTCGTCGGGGCGTCCGGATCGATGACGCCGCCCGTGGCGCCGCCGCCGGCCTGCACCATGTCGAAGCCGATCGGGCCCATCACCTGCTCGAGCACCTTCATGGCGCCGGGGGCGAGCCCGCCGACCATGACCGCCGTCGAGGCGCGCGCGAGCGAGGTGCCGGCGGGAGCCTCGAGCGTCGGCGCGGTGCGCTGGGCCATGGAGGCCGCGTGGCGGCGCAGATCGTAGCCGAGGGGCGAGCCCCCCGCGTAGAGGTTGCCGCCGCTGCGCACGCCGAGCGAGCCGTGGGGGACCGGGCTCGGGCCGCCCGGCAGCGGCTGCGCGCCGTTCGAGGGCGCGATGACCGGCGGCAGCGGCCGCGCGAGATCCTCGAGCATCGAGCGGATGGGCGTCACGCCCGCGATGGGCTCGGCCCCGAAGAACCAGCCGTAGGCGTAGGCGCCGATCATCTTGTCGTCGAGGAAGATCGGGCTGCCGCTCATCCCCGCCACGGTGCGCGCGACGTCGAGGCGCGGGTGGTCGGTCTTGATGATGATGAGGTCCTGGTTGGGCCTGAAGTTGCGCAAGGTCGCGATGACCTCGACCCCGAAGCGCTCCGGCTTCGAGCCCGAGAAGACCGTGAGGCCGTAGCCCTTCATGCCGGGCTTCACGTCCGCAAGCTCGAGGTAGGGAGAGTCCGCCTCGGCCCGGGAGCCGAACGCGACCAGCCCCGCCACGGCGGCCCCGGCGAGCGCCCCGAGCGGCAACGCACGCCGCTCGAGGGCGCGGGACCAGCGTGAAATCAGAGGCTTCGGAGTCACCCGGCGAAGCTTAGCAGGTTGCCTGTCGAAGCAAACGTTCGAGGCATGCTCGCGCATGCTCGCCCCCCCGCGGCACGAGAAAGGGCGCGCGCCCGGCCTGCCGAGGCAGGCGAGCACGCGCCCTTCGACCGCCGGCGCTCGGGGCCGGCGGCGTGACGCTACGGATGCGGAGCTACTTGCGACCGCCGGCGGCGGCCCACTGCTCGAGCATGGCCAGCGTCACGGACTTCGGACGCTCGAGCGGGTAGCCGAGCGCGCGGTCCCACACGATGTTGGCGAGCACGCCGATGGCGCGGCCCACGCCGAAGAGCACCGTGTAGAAGTCCTCCTCGACGAGCCCGTAGTACCACTGGATGACGCCGCTCTGCGCGTCGACGTTCGGCCAGGGGTTCTTGGTCTTGCCGTGCTCGGTGAGCACGCCCGGGGCGACCTGGTAGATCATGTTGACGAGCTTGAAGAGCGGGTCGTTCGGCAGGTGCTTCAGGCAGAACTCCATCTGCGACGTGTAGCGCGGGTCGGTCTTGCGCAGGACGGCGTGGCCGTAGCCCGGGATCACCTGGCCGGCGTTGAGCGTGTCCCAGAGCGCCTTCTTGACGTTCTCGGGCGTCGGCTCGGCGCCGCCCATCTTCTTCTGGAAGTCCTTGATCCAGCCGAGCACCTCCTGGTTCGCCAGGCCGTGGAGCGGGCCGGCGAGCCCGTTCAGACCCGCGCTGAAGGCGTAGTACGCATCCGACAGCGCCGAGGCGACCAGGTGGGTCGTGTGCGCGCTGACGTTGCCGCTCTCGTGATCGCTGTGGAGGATGAAGTACATCCGCGCCACGTCGTCATAGGGCTTCGCGATGCCCATCATTTGAGCGAAGTTCGCGCCGAAGTCGAGGCTGCGGTCGGAGGGGATGATCTTGCCGCCCTTGTACTTGTGCCGATAGATGAAGGCCGCGATCTCGGGGAGCTTCGCGAGCAGATCGCACGCGTCCTCGTACATCGGGTCCCAGTAGTCGTTCTTCTTCATCCCGTGGTGGTACTTCGCGGTGAACTTGCTCTCCTTCTGCATGGAGACCACCGCGGCCGAGAACATCGCCATCGGGTGGCTGTCGGCCGGCATGGCGCGGAGCACATCGAACACGTAGCCGGGCACCTTGGCGCGCTCGGCGAAGTCCTTGTGGACCTCGTCGGCCTCGGCGGCCGTCGGGATGTCGCCCGTGAGCATGAAGTACCAGAACGACTCGACCGTCGGGTACTCGGCGCCGGCCCGCTTGGGCAGGGCCGCGAAGGTCTCGGGAATGTTCTTGCCGCGGAAACGAATCCCCTCCTGCGGATCCAGGTAGGAGATGTCCGTGACCAGCGACTTGATGTCGCGGGCGCCTCCGATGACCTGGCCGATGTTCACGTGGTCGACGACGACGTCGGAGTACTCGCGCGTGAGCTTCTGGACCCGCGGGCGCTCGGCGACGATCTTCTGCTGCAGTTTCTCCTTCAACGTGGACATGAACGGCCTCCTTGGGAACGCGAACGGTAGCGTTGGGCGACGCGGATACTGGCACAGTTTCGCGCGCTAAGTGCCGGAAATCAGCGCTATTCGCGGCCCTCGTGGCGGCGCAAAAAGCGCGTCCTCGGCGCGCAATTTGCGGCACCCGGGAGCGCCACTTGCGCCTCGACGTGGGGCGGTCCGGCTCCGATAATGCGCCGGCCACCATGACCGTCGCGACGCATGACTACCGGCAGGGCTCGAAGCGCCACGTCGCCGAGATCAAGTTCCTCATCCACGATCTGCGCGTGGAGCCGTTCATCAACGAGGTCATCCACTTCCACGTCACGCTCAACACCGATCTCGAGCTCCACGGCATCGAGCAGGCTCAAGCGATTCACGGCGAGGATCTCGCCTCGCTCAAGGATCTCGCCGTCTCGTTGCGTAAGGCCTTCCGCGAGTACTCGAACGCGGTCCGCAACTTCTCGCCGGATCAGACCATCCTGCGCACCGGTCGCAAGTACGTCGACACGATCCTCGGCATCTGCGACCTCGTCCTCAACCCGCTCTGGGGGCGCTCGGACCAGGTGCTCGTCTTCCTGCCTCCGACGTCGCGCTCGGTGCAGGCCCGCAACCACTACCGCAACTGCGTCGCCTGGATCCGGGGCGTACGCGCCCGCATCCTGGCGTTCCTCGCCGAGCAGGACGCGAGCCGCGATCTGCGCGAGCAGTTCGACATCGCCGGCGAGATCGAGGCCTTCACCCGCAACGTCATCCAGGGCTACGTCGCCGAGACCGGCCGCGCCAAGGTGGAGCTGCAGGTCGGCCCGCTCGAGCCGGCCGTCGCCTTCGGCAACCTCCCCCGCTTCCACCGCATGTACTTCAACCTCGTGATGAACGCCGTCGACGCCATGAGCGAGAAGCGCGTCGGCGTGCTCCGGGTCAGCGAGGTCGTCGAGGGGAACGAGGCGGTCTTGCGCGTGCGGGACGATGGCGAGGGCATGACGCCCGAGAAGGTCGCCCACCTGATGCGCGAGACGGTGTCGCTCGACGGCGAGCTGCACTCGCTCGGCTTCGTGTTCGTGCGGCAGACGGTCGCCGACTTCGGCGGAGAGCTCACGATCGACAGCCGCATCGGCGAGGGGACCACCATCACGGTGCGGTTCCCGCGCTTGCTCGGGGTCGCTCCGCCGCCGCGCAAGAGCGCACCCGGCGAGACGGACTTGTTGCCGAAGCTCGCGCGCATCGACGCCGACGGCTCGTCACCGGGCGCCGCGCGCGCACCCACCGGCAGCTCGCCCGGCGCCGCGACGGGGGCGACCGAGCCGGGCGCACGGCCCGAGGCCGCAGCGGCAGCGGCGACCGCGCCTGCGACCGCCACCACGACTGCGACCGCGACCGGCGCGCTCGGCTCCGCGCCGGAGCGCCCGTTCGGGGAGCTCCTGCTCGACGACTTCCGCACCAGCAAGGCCCAGCACCCCGGCAGCTTGTTCGCGATCGCGGTGTCGCCCGCCATGCGCGTCGATGCCTTCACGCACCGGCCCTACGAGCCGCTCTGGGATCTCGCGCACGAGGATCTCTCGCCCATGCTGTTCCGCACCACCGTGCGCGGCCGGATCGAAGAGGACGAGGCGAAACAGCCCATGCTGATCTTGAAGCCGCCGCAGGACGCCGGCGAGTACTTCGACTTTCGCGAGCTGCCGGACGAGGAGCGCAGCATGCCGAAGTTCCTGCAGATGGTGCGCGACGAGTACATCCGAGTGGCGCGCAAGCTCATCGCGACCGGCCTGCCGGCGAGCATGACCATGGTGCTGGCCGACGCGCCGCGCTTCTTCGGCTCGGACCCCACCCTTGCCGGAGACGTGCCCGTGCCCCTCCAGGCCCTGGCCGAGCTGCGGGCCAGCGGCGAAGCAGCGGCGTAGGGCGGGGTCGCTCGGAGCCTCGCCCGCGGCGCGAACGGCCGGGTCAGTGCAACTTCGCGAGCGCCGTCGCGAGCGAGGCGTCGTCGCCGTAACCCTCCTGCACCTCGGCGATCGTGAGATCGCTGTGGAGGAAGTAGTACGTCGGAATCGAGGACGGGTGCAGGCGGTCCGGGCCCCAGCCGACGGGGTACGCGAGGCCGTAGTGGCTCGCCCAGTTGGTGGCGTCGCTCTGCTTCGAGGGCTGGCCCACCGAGGTCGACTCCACGAGGACCTCGAGGAAGATGACGCCCTCGGTCTTGTGGCTCTCCCAGAGCGCGGGCGAGCTCTCGGCGGCGAGGTTGCACGGGCCGCACCACACCGCCCCGATGCTCAGCATGATCTTGTAGCCGTAGAACTGGTGCAGTTGCACCGGTGCGCCGTGCTGATCGGTGACGAGGTAGTCGGGCATCATGGCGCCCACCGGCGGGGACCCGAACGCGCTCCAGGCGCCGGGAGGCACGCCGTCGGCCAGGGCAGCGGGCAGGCGGTTGGGCCACCGGCCGCTGTCGTAGGGCCACGACGCGATGTCGAGCGGGCTCGCCGCCGCGTCGAGCTCCTCGCCGTCGAGGAAGCCGTCGCCGTCGCTGTCCGGGTTCTCGGGGTCGGAGCCCGCAGCCTGCTCCTCGTGGATGTCGGCGCCGTCGGCGTCGGCGTCGAGGATGAGGCAGCCGCTCGTGTCGACGGTGCAGCTGTTGAAGCAGCCGAGCGAGCCTTCGTCGAAACCTTGGCTCGCGCAGGTGGCCCCGCCAAAGTCGCTGCCGTCGCACTGCTCGGCGGCGCCGACGAGACCGTCGCCGCACGCCGTCCCGTCGATCTCGGGCTCGCAGGCGTTGGCGAGCAGGAGCGAGGACACCGCGAGGACGCCGACGCGGAGGAGCGAGCGGCGCAGCGACACCGAACGCCGGACGAGCTTCGTGGAGGCCATGCTGTTGGATCCGATGCTGGGCAAGAAACCGTTTGCCGTCGACTGCTCGCACACCCGGCACGAGGAGCCAGCGTCCATGACGGTAGCGCCACGGGCGGCTCGGCGGCAAGCGGTGGCAGGCCTTGCGGCATCCTCGGGGGCCGAGGCCCGAACCACGGAGCTCGGGGGGGCGAGTGACCGCGCCGCCGCGCGAGAGCGGAGGATGAAAGTCGGGTAGCCCCGGGCGGTGGCCCGCCCGGGGCCCCCACGGATCCGGACGTGCGGAACTACCGCATCCGGCTCTTCGAGTGGGGGGTTCGCTAAGCTAGCCATGTAGCGGGCGGAGCACAGGGAGGTGCGGCAGTGGGTAGCGTTGATGCAGTTGCCGCAT
>JACRDA010000347.1 GCA_016212965.1 Myxococcales bacterium | reverse complement strand
GGGCGCCCTCGGCGACCTCGGTGTCGACGAGCACCGCGCCGACGTCGATGCGCGCGCCGCGCCCGATGCGGGTCGAGCCGCGCAGGGCGACGCCGTGCTCGATCGTCGCGTCGGGCTCGAGCTCGACGCCGGCGTCGATGCGGGCGCTCTCGCGCACCGTGACGCCGGCCTTGCGCCAGTCGTCGGCGATGCGCCGGTAGAGCTCGGCCTCGACGGCCGCGAGCTGGGCGCGATCGTTCACGCCGGCGAGGCTCGTGGCGTCGGCGCGGAGCGAGGCGGCGTCGCCGTCGGCGGCGCCGACGACGTCGGTGAGGTAGAGCTCGCCCTGGGCGTTGTCGGTCCCGAGGGCCCCGATGGCGGCGCGCAGGAAGTCGAGCCGCGCGCAGTACATGCCCGCGTTGCACTCGCGGATGGCGCGCTCGGCGGCGCTCGCATCGCGGTGCTCGCGCACGGCGCGCACCTCGCCGGACGCGCCGCGCAGGATGCGGCCGTAGCCCGTCGGGTCGGCGACCTCGAAGGTGAGCAGGGCGAGGCGCCGGTCGCCGCGGGCGCGCTCGGCGGCGAGCTCGGCGAGCACGGGCGCGGGCACGAGGGGCGTGTCGCCGTAGAGCACGAGCGCCGCCGTGGCGTCGCCGGGCACGGCCGGCAAGGCGGCGCGCACCGCGTCGCCGGTGCCGCGCTGCTCGGCCTGGATCGCCGTCCGCACCGCGGCGCCGAAGGTGCGCGCGAGGTGGGCGGTCACCTCGTCGCGATCGCGTCCCACGACCACCACGACCTCGCGCGCACCGGCGGCCAGGGCCGCGCGCACGGGGAAGTCGATCATGGGGCGCCCGCACAGCTCGTGCAGCACCTTGGCGCGACGGCTCTTCATGCGCGTGCCTTGGCCGGCGGCGAGGACGATCGCGGTGAGCTCTGTCATCGCGGCAACCCTAGTCCCGCCGCGCGCGCCTTGCCACTCGCGGTGGCCGAGCGGGCGGGCGCTCGCGCCCTCGACGTCAGCCTGCGGCGAGGTAGTAGGCGACGAGGGCCGCGCACTCCCGCGCCACGAAGTACGGCTCGCGCGCCAACCTGCGCGTCATCGGGCACGGGGACGTGTACACCGTGAGGCCACGCGCCTCGGCGGCGAGCTTGATGCGCGCCAGGTGGTAGTAGTGGCTCACCGCGAGCACGCGGCGGTAGCGCAGGTTGGCGACGGTCGCGTGGGTGTTGACACCGCGCAGGTCGAGCTCGAGGGCGGACTCCGGCACCCCGGCCGCGAGCGCGAGGCGACGCATGACCGGCACCTCGTCCGCGGCGCCGGAGAGGATCAGCACCGGTGCGAGCCCCTGCTCGTAGAGGTGGACGCCGTGGGCCACGCGGTCGGCGAGCGACAGGGACGCCGTGCCGTCGGCGTAGACGCGGGCACCGAACACGACGATGGCCTCCGCCGGGCGCGCGTAGTCGGTCGCGCCGAAGGAGGCGAGGTGCGCGAGCAGGAGCGCGACCGAGCCGACGACCGCTCCGGCGAGGCGGGCGACCACCCGGCCGCGGCGCCGCAAGCCCGGCGCGCGGAGCGCCGCGACGGCGAAGATCCCCGCCACGAGGAGCGAGAACGGCAGGACGCCGCCCGGCAGGCCCCGGACGCGGAGCAGGTAGAACTCGACCGCGTTGGCGAGGGCGAGGAGCGCGTGGGCGCCGAGCACCGTGGCGGCGACGCGGCCCCGCAAGAGGAGCGCGAGCGCGAGCACGAGCGCATCGAGCGACGGCAGCGGGTGACCGCCGGGGAGGGACACGAGCGTCCCGAGCAGCGAGCCGCCGGCCGTGAACCAGGCACGGCTCGTGTCGACGACGAGCGCGAGCGCGAGCGCGATGGCGAGGCCGTCGAAGGCGGCGCCGAGCCAGGTGCGCGCCGCGACCCGACGGGGTGCAGCGACCGGGGCGGCGGCTTCGGTCCGCGTCATCCTCGAGCCTACGGCTTGCCCGGCGACGCAGGGACGGGGGCCGCGGCCGAGGCCGCGGGCTTGGGCTTGGGCTTCGGCTTGGCCGGCGGCTTCTTGGCGGCGGGCGGTGGCTTCGGCGGCTCCTCGACCACGGCCTTGGCGCAGCAGCGGAAGCCCGTCGAGTAGTCGTGGTAGCGCGGCTCGTGCGCGACGGTGGTGTAGAGACAGCCCGGACCGAGCTGGTCGGTGGTGGAGAAGAAGCCGCCCATGAAGATGCCGTTGCCCGTGTTCCAGTGCTGCTTCTTGCGCTCGACGTCGTCGCGCTCGAGGATCTCCATGAACCGCTCGTCCACGAAGCCGCTCACCCACTCGTGCAGGTTGCCGACGAGGTCGTAGGCCCCCTCGGTGCTCACGCAGCCCGCGTGCTCGCCGGTCTTGCCGAGGAACCCGGGCTCGACGTCGAGCTCCGGGGCGTTGAAGTTCTCCTCGTATTTCCAGCGGTTCGCGTTCGGTCCGAAGAAGCGTGTGAGCAGGTGGTCCTTGCCGCTGTTGCAGACGGTGCCGCGCGCGCGACCCGCGTAAGGGTAGCGCCCCCAGCGCGTGCCCTGGCAGGCCCGGCGCCACTCCGGGAAGGTGCACAGACGCTTGCCGGCGTTCTTGCAGGCCGCCTCGGACTCGACGCGACTGATGTAGGCCTGGGGATAGACGCCGGCCTCGCTGCGCGCCTCGTACTGCACGCCCTGGTCGGGCCGGTGGTTGTGTGGGTGAGGCACGACGCCGCCGTCGGGGGCGCGCGTGACGAGGTGCGCCTCCCAGCGGTCCACGCAGTACTTGGCGATGCGGGCCATCTCCGGCGGGCAGCCGTCGACGAGCGGCGGGGGCGCGGGCGGCGCGCTCGCGCTCGGGCTCGCGCTCGCGCTCGCGAGGCCCTGCGGGGCCAAAGCGCTCGCGCCGGGCGCCGCCGAGCCGCCGAGCGCGAGCGCTGCCGGGACGTCTGCGGCGGAGCTCGTCGCGCTGCCGCTCGCCTCGGCGGGGGTGTCCGGCCGCTCCGCGGCCAGGGCCTGGCCCGGGGCCTGTCCCGACGTGTCGGTCGCACAGCCACCGACCGCGAGCGCGGCGAGCACGCCGAGCATGGCTCGCCCGCTACCGGTCTTCCTACCCATGCTCATCACCACCGTGCACTGGAACGCTCGCGCCGCGCGCTTCATCCCGCCGCGGGGGCGCGGCGGCAAGAATGCGGCGGCGCCCGAGCGTGACACGCATTCACACTGCGGCAAGCCGGAGACACCGCCGCGCCGTCCTCGCGCCGCGCGGCGTCGAGAATCGGTCGCGCCGCATGCGCCGGGCTGGCATCGACCTCGCGCCGGGTCCACGGTGGGGCATGGATGCACGGGCCGCGCGAAGCGCGCTTCGCACGGCCGCTCGTGGCCGCGCGTGGCACGCCGGCTGCTCTCGGTGGCGGGCATGAACCAACTCGCTTCCCCCCCAAGGCATCCCAGACTCTCCCATCGCGCGGCCCTCGTGCTCGGCCTCTGCGTGCTCGGCGCCAGCGCCTGTCAGCGGCTCGACTTCGACCTCGATCCCAGGGTCGGCGACGCGGGCCGCGTGCGCTTCACGGGCGGTGGCTGCACGAGCTCGGTCACGCTGGCCGTCGGCGCCAGCGAGACCTTCACCATCGAGAGCGCGAGCGCCGAGCCCCTGCCCGACGAGCTCGGCGCCGTGAGCGAGTCACCCGAGATCATCGACGTGACGCCTGGCCCGGAGCCCAGCACCGTGGACCTGCGCGCCCACGCCGTGGGTGAGAGCCGGCTCGTCGTGACGCTGCCGGACGGCGGCACCTTCGACACGATCACGTTCCGCGCCGACATCGCGCGCCTCGTCCACTACACGGCCGCGCCGCGCGTGTTCCGCGGCGGGACGCTCGACGTCGCGATCGGCGAGACCTACGGCGCGTGCGCGCTCGACCCCGACACCGACAACCTCGAGGGCTGTCGCCTGATCGGGCACGGCTTTCTCGGCTGGAGCGTCGAGCCGCCCGAGGCGGCGGCCGTCTACGCGGACCGCGAGGGCACGGCGAGCCTCCGCACGGCGCTCGCCGGGGCGGCCCGGATCGTCGGCGTCGAGCGCAGCGAGGGCTGGGAGCTCGTGCGCCACGGCTTCGAGGTCGTGTCCGAGGCCGACGCGGGCGAGCTCGTCGCGACCGCGACCGCCCTGTCGATGCTCTCGGGCGAGCCGCTGCCGTCCGTGACGCTGCCCGGCACGATCCAGCTCGGCGACGGGTTCGTCGTCGCGCTCGCGGCCAAGCTTCCCGACGGCACGCTCGTGCCGATCTCGCGTCGCGACGCGTTCTGGCGCGCCGAGGGCTGCGAGTCGGTCGCGCCGGCGCCCTCCTCCTACCAGGGCGCGTCGCTCGACACGCTGTTCCTGTCGGGGGGCCTGTGCACGGTCGCGCTCGCCGTCGACGTGCCGTTCCTCGGGAAATCGGCCGAGTTCACGCTCACCATCGCGGCCCCGTGACGGCGGCCGCGCGGCTCAGGCGCCCCGCGCTGCCGCCTCGACCAGGCTGGCCGTCAGAAGCACCTCGAGCGCGCTCCGCACGGCATCGCTGCCGAGCGCGGCGCGCGCCACCGGCCACAGGGCGGCCGCGAGCGGCTGCGGGTCCGGGGGCGCCACGCCCCAGCGTGCGAGGAGCGCGGCGAGGCTGAGCGCGCCGTGCTCGCCGACGAGCACCCCGAGCTCCCTCACGAGCTCCTCGCGCAAGGCCGCGGACGACAGCGTCGCGCCGAGCACGCCGCCGGCCACGGCGCGCAGGCGTGCGATCTTCGGATCGTCGGCCGGCCACGCGAGCTCGTCGAGCTTGCGCGCGAGCACGAGCGCTGCGATGCGCCGGCGCAGGGCCACCGCCTCGGGCTCGTCGCTCTTGTCGATGGCGCTCTCGGCGAGCTTGCGGAGCGCGCGACGCGCGAAGCCGCCGATGAATTTCCGGGTCTCGGGCTCGAGGCGCCGCTCGAAGTCCTCGCGCATGCCCGTGAGCGCCTTCTTGAGCGCACCCTTGCCGAGCGGGAAGAGCTTGTCGAGCAGGCCCGGCAGGCCCCAGTCCGCGGTGAACGGGTTCACGTTGCGGCTGAACTCGGAGAGCGCGTCGTAGAGCACGTCGCGCATGGCGGCCTCGATGGCCGGATCCTCCGCCACGGCGCGCACCAGGGCCGCGTCCACGATGCCCGGCTCGCCGAGCAGGGCGTCGAGCTCGCGCCGCGCCGCGTCGGGGACGAAGGCGCCGAGCGGCTCGGGGCGTCGCGCGATGGCGCGCGCGGCGCGCTGCCCGACCTCGGCGAGCAGGGGCGCGAGCGAGCGCTCGGCCGTCTGCGCGGCGATGGCCGCGTCGAGCGCGCGGCCGAGCGCGCCCACGTCCACGAGCTCGCCCACCGGCCGGGCGAGGACCGCGGCGAGGGCACCCGCGACGAGCGCGCCGAAGCCGGCGCGTGCCTCCTCGGACACGAGCGCCGCGGCGACCAGGGTGGCTTGCGCGCGGCCGAGCCGGCCGAGCCGCTCGGCGTCGAGCACCGGGCCCGGCTCAGGGCTGGAAGTAGTCACAGGTGGGCGTCGCCGTCTCGAGGCAGTGGTGGCTCGTCGGGTGGGACAGGTAGTAGAGGTCCGTCCCGTCCGACTGGAAGAAGCGCGCCACCAGGTTCGTGAGGTAGGTCGAGATGTCGAAGGCCTGGCACGGCCGTCCGTTCTCGAAGCAGTGCTTGCCCTCGGGGATGATGTACGCGTCGAGGAGCGCCGTGATGCGGCCGTTCGGCGGCGCGCCGGGGGCCCAGGCGAGGTCGGAGCCGTAGGGCTTGCCGAGGATGCGCGGCTTCCAGACGGCCTCGAGCCCGGCCGCGTGCGCCGAGCCGGTGAGGCGCGCGAGCCTGAGCGGCACCGCGGAGTGCTGCTCGTAGTAGAGCATCTTGCCCTCGTCGACGTCGTCCGCGTCCCAGAGGGCCTCGTCGCAGATCTGCTGGCCGAGGAGGTTCGGCCGGCAGCTGCCGATCGTCTCGCCGGCCGGGATCTCGCAGTGCGTGTCCGAGTAGCAGATGCGCGTCTCGGAGGTCGACTCGGTCTCGGCCGTGCACCCGGTGGGGTAGCACGCCTGCTGCTGCCCGTTCGAGTCGGTGAACGTAGCGCCGAGCGGTGCGGCGTTCTGGCTGCCCGCGCACGCTGGTTCCGCGGGATGACGCGCCAGGGCCGTGATGCCCTCGACGACGTGCCGCTCGATGAGCTCCTGGTTCGGCGTGCGGCCGCCGAGCTCGTCGTAGAGCTCCTGGGGCGTCACGTAGTCGAGGTAGTCGGGGTACTTCTGCGCCTGGTCGGGTCGCAGGAAGGGCAGGGCGCCCGCGGCGCGCCCGAACGCGATGCCGCTGTTGAGCGGCACGTTCATGTCGCCGATGGTGTTGAGCGCGATGAGCGCGTGCGGCTGGATGACGGCGCCGAAGGGGTCGGTCATCGGCTTCAACGCGTAGTAGGGCGCGAAGCTGATGGGGTCGCCCGGCTCGAGGGCGCTCTGTGCCAGCATGATGAAGCGCCGCAGGGCCGGCGACTGCCGAATCTCGCCGTAGCCGGCGCCGGGGGCCACGAGCTGCGTGCCCTGGCCGAAGAACGTGCCCTGGAAGCCGCTGCACGTGGCGTACTCGCAGCTGGCCGTCCCGGCGCCGTTGCTGGCGCCCATCCCGAAGCGACCCGCACCCCACGTTTCGACCGTCTTGAGCAGCTCGGGCTCGCCGGTCAGGAGGCAGCTGGCGTAGCTCTCGACCCGGTCGCGGCCCTTCCAGAACGACACGATGACCGAGTCGCCGAAGGTCGCGGGCAGGCCCACGCGGAAACGTTGCTTGTCGTCCACGCTCGCGCAGCGCACCTGGTCGTTCGCGAGGTTGCGCACGAGCACGGTGCTGTCGGCGATGTCCTCGGGCTGGATGCAGTCGACCTCGACCTCCCCGGTGCCGTTCACGTCCGGCAGCACCCAGCGAAGCGACAGGTCGTCGGCCGGGCAGATGGTGCACCGGTCCTTGTCCTTCGAGGCCGAGTTGCACACCTTGCGGGTGCTGGCCGGCACGGTCACGAGCAGGGGTCCCCACATGCGCAGGAGCACGGCCTCGATGACGCCGCCCTGGAAGGAGCGGATGCCGATGTCGGACAGGCCGCCGCCGCCCGAGGTGGGCACGGCGCTCGTCACGTAGGCGTCGATGGCGCCGTGGATGCCCGACAGGATGCCGCCGAGGGACTCGCCCCAGGTGCCGTACTTGACGCTCGGGCCGCCGATGTCGGGCACGCCGTCGGCGTCGAAGTCCCCGAGCAGGTCCGCCGCTCCGTCGCCGTTGCTGTCGCACGCCTTGACCGGTGTCGTCTTGTCGGCGTTGTCGCGGCAGCCCATGCCCTCGGTGGTCTGACCGAAGGCGCGCAGGATGCGCACGAGCTGCAGGTGGTCGAGGATCGCCTGGCGCACGCCGTCGCGCGTGTGAAAGAGGTAGCTCGACCAGAAGTCGCCGCCGGAGTCGGTGTAACCGTCGGCGTTGAGGTCGCGGGTGCGGCCCTGGGTCACCGCGTCGAAGAACGGGGCGTAGCAGGCGCCGCCGAGGATGCTGCGCGCCGCGAACTTCGTGCCCTCCTCGTCGAAGGTGAGCCCGTGGAAGGGCGCGTTGATGCCCACGGTGGCGATGCCGTGCTTGGCCATGTTGCCGGCGTAGAGCAGCATCTCGACGAAGTTGCCGGTGTAGCCGTGGCCGTAGATGTTGATGTCGAAGGGCTGCTGGTGGGCCTCGGTCGCCTTCGGCACGATGATCCAGAACTGCACCGTGTCGGTCGTCACCTCACCCTCGCCGGTCGCGAAGTTGACGTTGAACGACGCGTTGGGGTCGCTCGACTGCGGCCCGCCCTCGAGCAGGTAGGGCGTCTTGTAGGTCCCGATCACCATGTGGTCGATCGAGTCGTAGAGGTGCAGCAGGAGCTCGAGATCCGGGCCGCCGTCGACGTCGAAGCCCTCGGTGAAGAGATCGCGGGCCTGGGCCTTGAGGCCGTCCCAGTCGACGACGAACATGTTCTCGGCCTTGGTCGGGCAGTCGCGCTCGATGCCGTCGGGGCTCGTCTGCCAGCCCGGCACGTCCACCGCACCCTGGTCCAGGTTCGGCGTGAGCCCGACGGCGCGCCACATCTCGACCGACGGCGGGTACTCGGTCGCCCAGCGCTCGAACTCGCCCTGACCGTAGAGCCCGTCGCGCAGGCGCTTCATGTCGTCGACCGTGGGCTGGGTCGTGAAGCTCCAGAGGAAGGCGACGTGGTCGAGGCCCGTGCCGGCGAGGTCCCCGAAGTAGCTCGCGAAGCGGCCGTCGTTGAGGATGTCGGTCACGCGCGCCGCGGCCTCGCGCTGGGTCGCGTGGTAGACGAAGTCGAAGGGCGATTTGACCGCGTGGCCCCGGCCGTCCACGAGCCGGTCGGTGAGCACGATCGCGTAGTGCGACATCTCGTCGAGCGGCAGGAGCGGCCGCACGAGCAGCGTGTCCGTCTCGCGCTCGTACCAGGTCAAGAGGTGGTCGGCGATGCAGCGGTCGCGCGCGCGCCGCATGTCGAGGCACGCTTGCGTGTAGTACGCGTCGCCGCTCTCGGGGTTGTCGCACAGGGCGTCGGGGGGCGGACAGGCCTTCAGGCTGTCGGTGTTCGGCTTGTCGAGCACGCCGTCGAAGTCGCTGTCGACCTCGGGCGCGTAGCTCGTCACCTGGCCACCCTGCGTCTCGTCGATGGTCTCGAAGAGCAGGTTGCGCTCGCTCTGGCGCGTGTCGTTGGCCCAGTAGCGGTCGAGCTTCTTCAGGATGTAGTCGAAGTTGCCCGAGCCGAGATCGAGCAGCTGCGGCACGCCCGTGTCGAGGTTGACGAGGTAGACGGCGTCGTCCTGGAAGTCGTAGTCGTCGCCCTGGTGACGGCGCTCGACGTTCTCGAGGTCGAGCGCGGGCCCGGTGTAGGCCGCGTACTCGGGGTCGCTGCGGTCGAGGTCGAAGCCGACCGAGATCGGCGAGAAGGTGCCCCAGCCTTCCATCTGCGAGAAGCGGTGGCGCGCCTGCACCTCGATGTTGGTCGGGGCGATGAGGCTCGCGTTGATGCGCAGGCCCGTGCGGCTGGTCGGGTCGGGCCAGGTCGCGGTGTCGTTGGGCCGCGGGATCGAGGGCAGAGGCCGGGCGGAGAGGTCGAAGCGCACGTGCGCGCCCGGACCGGCCGGGGTCTTCTTCAGGCCGTCGGGGATCTGGTCGAGGCAACCCGCCGGAACGGCGAGGGCCGCGAGCACGCTGGCGGCGACGAGCCCGACGCGCAGGGCACGCGCGCGCCCACGCGCCGCGGGGCGAGGTCGAGGTCGCGACGCGGGGCCGCGGCCGGGCTGGGTAGCGTCTCGCTCCGGGTCGTGGGCGGGCAGGGGTGCGCTCGAGGACATACCGATCTCCCTCACCGCGATGTAAGCGGGGCGGCGCTCGGGCCGCAAGGGCCGTGCGCGCCGGGTGCGCTCTCGGTCGCCGCTGACATCCCGATGCAAACAATTACAGGCTCCTGACAACCGGGCCGTCCTCGCGCGCTACACCCGGGCCCGCGGCCTCCGGGGCCGCCTCGATCGCCATGGTCACGTTGCTCTGCATCGCCTATGCCGCGGTGCTCGCCCTGCTCGGCGCCTACGGCGTCCACCGCTTCGCGCTCGTCGCCGCCTGCTGGCGCCACGGTCGGCGTCTCCTCGGGGTCGGCGCGCACGCGGGACCCGAGCGCGCCGACGACGAGCTGCCACGGGTCACCGTGCAGCTGCCGATCTTCAACGAGTCGACGGTCGCGGCGCGCCTCGTGCGCCGGGTGGCGGCGCTCGACTACCCGCGCGACCGGCTCGAGATCCAGGTCCTCGACGACTCGACGGACGACACGGCCGCCATCACCTGCGCCGAGGTCGAGGCCTTGCGCGCCGCCGGGGTACGCGCCACGTGGCTGCACCGCAGCGACCGGCGGGGCTACAAGGCCGGCGCGCTCGCGGCAGGCCTCGAGCGCGCCACAGGCGAGCTCGTGGCGATCTTCGACGCCGACTTCCTGCCCGAGCCCGACTTCCTGCGCGCGCTCGTGGGTCACTTCCGCGACGCGCGCGTCGGCATGGTGCAGGCCCGCTGGACGCACCTGAATCGCACGGCCTCGCTGCTCACGCGCGTGCAAGCGCTCATGCTCGACAGCCATCACCTCTGCGAGAACCGCGCGCGCTTCGGCTCCGGCCTCTTCTTCAACTTCTCGGGCACGGCCGGCATCTGGCGCCGCGCCGCCATCGAGGACGCGGGCGGCTGGCAGCACGACACCCTGACCGAGGACCTGGATCTGTCGTATCGCGCGCAGCTCCGGGGCTGGCGCTGCATCTACCGCCCCGACGTGACCGTCCCGGCCGAGCTGCCCGAGGACGTCTCGGCGGTGCGCGCCCAGCAGCACCGCTGGGCGAAGGGCACCGTGCAGACCGCGAGGAAGCTGCTCGGCCGCGTGTGGCGTGCCCCGCTCGGCCTCGGCCAGCAGGTCGAGGCCTTCTTCCACCTGACACCGCACTTCGCCTACCCGCTCATGCTGCTGCTCTCGTTCCTGCTCCTGCCCATGATGCTGTTCTTCGAGGGCGGCGGGCTCGGCGGCCTCATGCTGGTCGATCTGCCGGTGTGCGTGGTGCCGCTCGGTTCGCTGGCGGGCTTCTACATGCACGCCGAGTCTGCGCAGGGGCGGCCGCGGCGCAAGGCGCTCGCTCTCTTGCCGGCGGTCATCGCGCTCGGGGCCGGGCTGGCGCCTTACCTCTGCCGGGCCGTCTTCGAGGGCGTCCGCCAGCGCGGCGGAGAGTTCGTGCGCACGCCGAAGCGCGGCGACGCCGGGGGGCGCTACCGTTCCCGTCTCGGCCTGCCCGTGGCGGAGCTCGCGCTCGGGCTCCTGTCGCTCGCCACCACCGTCACCTCGGTGGCGCGCGGCCACTACCTCGCGACCCCCTTCGCGCTGCTCGTCACGTGCGGCTACCTGTTCGTGGCGGGCCTGATGCTCGGCGAGGCGCGCGCGCGGCGGCGCGTGCGGCTGGCGGAGCGCACGGCCGTGGTCGCGGCCCCGGCGTCGCCGGCGACCGCACGCGGGGCCGACTCGGTCACCGAGCTCGCGGCCTGAGCTCGCCGCACGGTCGCGCGCGCTCGGCGCGCGGCCGGGCCGGGACGCGCGACGCTGGATCTCGTGGAGGGAAGCCTCTATGGTATCGCGTCGATACCAGCCCGGAGCGTGAGCGGCGCATGGCGAACGATACCAAAGAGAGGCGCACGACCAAGTTCGAGCTCGTCCAGGCCGTCTACCAGAAGCTGGGCGGCTTCTCGAAGAAGGAGTCGGCGGATCTCGTCGACCTCATCTTCGAGCTCATGAAGGAGACGCTCGGTCGCGGCGAGCACATCAAGATCTCGGGCTTCGGCAACTTCGTGCTGCGCGACAAGCGCGAGCGCCAGGGGCGCAACCCGCAGACCGGCGACCCCATCGTGATAAGCTCGCGCCGCGTGCTCACCTTCAAGCCGAGCCAGCTCTTGAAGCAGGCGCTGAACGCCGGGGACACTACGCCGGAGTGACCTGAGCCGTGGCCCAGCTGCCCGACAAGCTCTACTTCCGCATCGGCGAGGTCGCGGCCATCGTCGGGGTCGAGCCCCACGTGCTGCGCTACTGGGAGACGGAGTTCCGCAGCGTCCGCCCCGAGAAGTCGCGCAAGGGGCAGCGCATCTACTCGCGCCGCGACGTCGACACGCTGCTCAAGGTCAAGGAGCTGCTGTACGGGCACCGCTACACGGTCGCCGGGGCGAAGCGCAAGCTGCGCGGCGAGGGCGTGGAGCCGGTCGACGACGACGATCCGACGTCGCGGCATGCCGAGGCCATGCGCCAGGGTCTGCTCGGGCTCCGCGTGGAGCTGTCGGCGCTGCGCGCCGAGCTCGAGCTCCTGTGAGCTGCGCGTTCGCGCGCCCCTGACACGGTCGCGCCGGGAGCCCGCGCGTTGAAGCTCGCAGTCGCGCTCGGCGGGCGGACCGAGGTCGCGGTCTCGCTGTCCGTGCCGAGCGACGCGCGCGCGGCGCAGCCGACGCCGGTGGATCTGTCCGTGGCGCCCGGCGCCGAGCTCGGGCTCGCCCGGGCCTGGGAGCTCGCGGACGGTGCGCGCGCGGAGCTCTTGTGCGTGCACGCGCCGGCCACGCGCTGGGCACCGGGGCTCGAGCGCGCGGTCCTCGACGGCGCGACGGCGGTCGCGCGCCGGCTCGCGGGCTTCCCGACGAGCGTGCCCGGGCCGGTGTCCGAGGCCGAGGCCGTCGTGGCGCAGCCGTTCGAGCTCGCGGCGCCCGGTCGCCACGCGCTCGGTCGCCACGCGCTCGGCTTCGCCGCTCCGGACCAGACCGTCGTACTCTGCACGGTCGCCTGCACGGAGCCGGACGCGGGCGGTCCGTGCGCTCTTGTGGCCGACTCGCTCGTGCTCTCCGGTTCGCTCGGCCCGCCGCCGGAGGGCAGCCTCGTCACCCGCGCCCTCTTTTGGAGCGCCACCCACCCGTGGCCGGCGCTCGCGGGTCTGGGCCTCTTGACGCTGCTCTTCTTCACGCTGGTCCTCTGGCGCCGGCCGCGTCCGCGCCCGTGACGCGCTCAGCGCGCGGGCGTCGTGCGCCGGCGCAGCGCGAAGAAGGCTCGCAGGACCTCGGCGCACTCGCCGCGGAGCACGCCGCCCGTCACGGCGAAGCGGTGCAGGAGCCGCGGGTCGCGGCCCACCACGAACAGCGACTCGAGCGCCCCCGACTTGTCGTCCGCGCAGCCGAACACGACCCGGGCGACGCGCGCCTGGAGCAGCGCACCGGCGCACATCAGGCACGGCTCCAGCGTCACGTACAGCGTGGCGTCGTCGAGGCGCCAGGTGCCGCGCGCAGCGGCGGCGCCGCGCAGCGCCTCGATCTCGGCGTGCGCGGTCGGATCGCCGAGCGCCTCGCGCCGGTTGCGCCCGCGCGCGACCACCCGACCGCCGCCGTCGAGCACGAGCGCTCCGACCGGGATGTCGCCGACGGACGCGGCGGCGCGCGCCTCGTCGAGCGCCTCGCGCATGAACGCGGCGTCCGCCGCCTCGTCCGGGCCGCTCACTTCGCGCCGTCGCGCGGAGCGACGCTCGCCTGCCGTGGCGCGCCGCCGCCGCCGCCGCTCCAGACGTACGGCTTGCCGCGCACGTCGACGTGCACGAAGCCCGAGTAGAGCCCGACGCCGGTCGCGCCCGCGGCGCGCGCCAGCAGGTACACGGCGAAGGGCGTCTTGCCGTCGATGGCGCTGTCCGCGGCCATGCCGCTCACGTGGTAGCTGCCGCGGCCCGTGGTCCCGCCGGCCTCGCGGTAGCCGCTCACGAGCGCGATCTCCCGGCCGCCGACGGCGGCGCCGATGCGCGCCAGCACGGTGAGCAGGCGGGCGTCGACCTCGACGGCCCCGCCGTGGACGGAGCGGAAGAAGGCACTGGCGCGGGCGGCCTCCTCGCCCGAGAGCGACCAGGGCGGCGGCGGAGCGAGGGGCCTGCCGGCCGTGGCCGTGGCGCCGTCGGCGGGCGGCAGCTCCGGCCCCCGCAGATCGATGCGCTCGCCGTCACGCACCGAGCGCAGCTTGAGGTGCACCGCGGCGGTCGCGGCGGGGGGAGCGAGCAGCGCCGCGGCGCCGGCATCCGCCCCCACGGGTGCGAGCAGAGGGCTCGTGGCCGGCGCGGTCGGCACCGGCTCGCCGACGGGGGGCGTGCTTCGTGCCGGTACGCCCGCGTCGCCAGCCGGCCCGTCGGCGGCTGCCTCTGCTGCGGGCCCGTCGTCGGCCGCCTCCGTCGCCGCCGTGGCGAGGACCGCGCGACCGCCGACGAGCGCGAGGCCGAGCGCGAGCAGCGCGGCAACAGCGCGCGTCCACCATGTGCGGCTCGCTCGACCCATGCGACCTCGATGGTAGTCGATGGGCGGCCCCGCGGGCAGGACCTTTGCGGCGCCGCGACGGCCGCGAACGCGGGGCGCCGTCGCGCGGACGGGGTCAGTGGCGCGCCCAGTACGATTCGAACGTACGACCCCCGGCTTCGTAGGCCGATGCTCTATCCAGCTGAGCTATGGGCGCATCCGCGAGGCCCGCTCGTGTAGGCGGCAACGCGTGCCGAGTCAAGGGGCATGGTGCGCGGGCGCGACACCGGCGCGACAAAAAGGAAACACGCGGTCACCGCCCACCGGCGCCGCGTGTATCAGCCCGCCCAAGCCATGCATTCGGCTAAAGAAGCGACTCCCGAAAGCGCGGAAGCCGACAAGCGAAGCTCAAGCACTCGAAGAGAAGCTAGCGTCACGCGAAGATGAAGAGACGAAGAAGAAGATCTAAGCCAAGCCCACCGGGCGCAACGCGCTCCGAAGCCATCGAGTAAGGCCGTGACCAAGCCAAGGAGCGCCGGCGAACCATCGAGAAGAAGAGGAAGCGGCTGCAGCCCACCGCAGCCTCGCCGACGCGTATTCCGTCAAAGCACGGTGCGTGCCAAATTGGCATCCGGGCTCACGGCAGCATGGATTCCGCAGGGTTGTTGCGCGTCCGTCGCCTGGCTCTCGGCGCCTCGCGGCAGGGGGTGGGGCAGCCGTGTCGCGGGTCGGTCCGGATCGTGAAAAAGTTGCGGGGCCGCGCGCCGGGCTCGGGGATCGCTCCCAGGTGCCGGTTCTTCTTCGGGAAAGCGCGCGCGACCGAGCGCGCCCCTGCCGCGAGCGCGCCCGGCCGAGCGCGGTCCTGCGCCTCGCTCGGGGCCGACGCCACCGCCGCAGCGGGCCCCGGAGGCGCCACTGTCAAGCTGGCAGCGCGGGACTCAGTAGCCCGGACCGAACAGCGAGTCGTACGGCGCCTCGAGGTGGCAGCGCACGCAGCTCGCCGGCGAGCCGCGGAGCTCCACGCGGCCGAGGGCATCGAGCACGACGTACTCCCAGTCACCCGCGGCGGGCGCGAAGCCCGGCTCGCGCTTCGCCATCACGAAGGTGGCGGACGGGGCGGCCTCCCCGGGCCTCTGGTGCCGCTGCACGACGAGCGCGCCCGCGGGCAGCGAGCCGGGCCCCGAGAGGTGGGCGTAGCCCGCCGCGGCCTCGTTCACGAGCACGCGCCGCACCGAGCCGCCGCCGAGGTGCTCCGACGGCCCTGGCACGGCGACCTCCGCGAGCGCGGCGAGCTCCGCCGCGCGCTCCCACGCGCGGCGCTCGCCGGCAGGCAGGGCGCGAGGCCAAGCGGAGCCCGCCGCGTCCTCGGGGCTCGCGTCGCTCAGGCGCCCCGACGTCGGGGTCGTGCTCCACCCGTCGCCGGACCCCGCACGCCGCGGGCGCATGGGCGCGCAGGCCGCCGTCAGCAGCGCGAGCGCGGCGAGGTACGTCCCGGGTCCGTGGTGCACGAGGCTAGTGTTCTCCGTCTCGCCGGTTCGCTCCAACTTCGCCGCGCGTCCGGTCGACGGGACGGCCGGGATGATCCAGGATGCCGTCGATGCGTGCCCTCCCCGTGCTCGCGGCACTTCCCTGGGCGCGCGCGGCCGGTCGGGCGGCGCGCGTCACGCTCGCGGTCGCGTTGGGGGCGGCGTGCCACACCCCGCCGGCGCCCCTGCCGCAGCCCCCGCCGCGCGCGATCGCCACGCCGCCGGGCGCGCCTGCGCCGGCTCCCGGCCCGCCCGCTACGGCCGCGCCTGGAGCGTCGTCCGCGACCGCCCCCGTGCCGGAGCCGCCGCCCGAGCGGCCGCGCGCGACCTTCCCACCGGCCTCCGTGCCGCCGATCTTCCCGCCCACGGCCAAGCCGGACGACGGCACCTGGTCACCCCTGCCTCAGACCACGAGCCTGGCCGAGGCGCGCATGGTCATGACGACCTTCCACCCCGACGCCACGCGCTGGTACGTCACGGCGGTCGTGGTCGCGCTCGATCTCGAGCGCGTCGCGCTCCGCTGGGTGCCCGGGACGGAGGAGCCCAAGGGCGATCTGTGGGCGAGCGTCGTGCCGCCGCCGGGCGGCTTCGGGATCGTGCCGGAGGACGAGCGCGCCCGCGCGATCGCCATCTTCAACGGCGGCTTCATGTTCCGCCACGGACGCTTCGGCGCGATGGTGGGCGGCACCGCGTTCGCGACCCCCGCAGTCGACGCCTGCACCGTGGCGCTCTACGCGGACGGGCGCGTGCGCGTGCGCTCGCACCCCGTGCTCGAGGGGCAGGTCGGGCAGATGGCGAGCTACCGGCAGACGCCGCCCTGCCTCGTCGAGCAGGGCGTCGTGAACCCACGCTTGCCGACCGAGCATGCCACGCGCCTCTGGGGCGCCTCACAGGAGGGCAACCGCGAGGTGCGCCGCTCGGCGCTAGGCGTCGACCCCACGGGTCGCATCCTCTACTTCGGCTGGGGCGACGCCATCACCGCGACCCGCCTCGCCGAGCTGATGCGCCACGTGGGCGCCGTCGACAGCGCGCAGCTCGACATCAACTACTCGTACACGCGCTTCTTCCTCGTCGACCGCTCGCGCGAGCCCCCGCAGCTCGGGTACACCTTCGTCCCCAAGCTCGAGTACTCGAACAAGCTCTATCTGTCGCGCCACGCCACGCGCGATTTCTTCTACGTGACCGAGCGGTGAGGCGCGTCGCGGCGATGCAACGGGGACG
>JACRDA010000346.1 GCA_016212965.1 Myxococcales bacterium | reverse complement strand
TCGAAGGCGCGCGCGAGCTCGAGCGCGCTCGCGAAGCGGCGCGTCTTCTCGCGGTCGAAGGCGCGCTCGAACCACTCGTCGACGAGCGGCGTCGCGGTCGAGCCCGGCATGCGGCTCGGCCGGATGAAGCGCGCGCTCGTGATCTCGATGGCGATGGCCGCGAGCGTCTCGCCGCTGAACGGCTGCCGGCCCGTGAGCGCCTCGTAGGCCACGACCGCGAGCGCCCAGAGGTCGGCCGAGCCGTCGACGCTCTTGGCGCTGAGCAGCTGCTCGGGGCTCATGTACTGGGGCGTGCCGACCGTCGTGCCGGTGCGCGTCACGCTCGAGGCCTCGAGCGCCCCCTCCTGCTTCGCGATGCCGAAGTCGAGCACCTTGACGAGCAGCTCGCCCGCCGTCGAGCACAGGAAGAGGTTGTCGGGCGTCACGTCGCGGTGGACGATGCCGAGCGCGTGGGCCGCGTCGAGCGCGCGCGCCGTCTGACGCACGACGGCCGCGACCTCCGCCGGCGGCAGGACGCGCTTGCGCCCGAGCCGCGCGCGCAGGCTCTCGCCCCGCAAGAGCTCCATCACGATGTACGGCAGGCCGTCGCCGGTGACGCCCCGGTCGAAGGTCTGCACGACGTGCGGGCTCTGGATCTTCGCCGCGGCGCTCGCCTCGCGCTTGAAGCGCTCGAGCAGCTCGGGGTTCGCGGCGAGGAGGGCGTGGGTGATGAACTTCACCGCGACCTCGGTCTCGAGCGTGAGGTGGTCCGCCACCCACACGCTGCCCATGCCGCCCGCGCCGAGCGGCCTCACGAGCCGCACGCGGTCGCTCACCATCAGGCCGGCTGCAGGCTGCACGGCGCCATTCTAGTCACATCGGCCCGAGCTCTGCAGCGACCGCCGTCCTGCCGGGGGAAAGCGCGCGCCGCGCGGCCCGCCGGCGGACACGAGCCTGCTCGGTCGACGCCGGTGACGCGCCCGGGCGCGCTCGACTATGATGGCGCTCCGCCCGATGACGAAGATCGCCCACTCCCCCGTCTCGATCGACGCCGCTGGCGTGACCGACCAAGGCCGGAAGCGCGGCCACAACGAGGACCAGTTCCTCATCGCCACGCTGCGCCGCTCGATGGTGATCGAGAACACGAGCCTGCCGCTCAAGGCCGAGCGCATGCTCGAGGGCAGCGCCGAGGGCACGGTGCTCATGGTCGCCGACGGCATGGGCGGCGAAGGGGGCGGTCAGGTCGCGAGCTCGATCGCGGTCAACACCATCGCCGAGTACGTCTGCAACGTGATGCCCTGGGTCGTGCGCCACCAGACGACGACGAGCACGCCCTCGCGCACGCGCATGCACACGCTGCCCGAGATCCGGCAGGGGCTCGTGTCGGCGCTCGAGGAGGGCGAGTCGAGCATCCTGCGCGTCGCCGGCCAGGCCGGCCACAGCGCGCGCATGGGCACGACGCTGACGCTCGCCTATCTGCTCTGGCCGGGGCTCTACGTGGCGCACGCGGGCGACAGCCGCTGCTATCTCTACCGCCGCGGCACGCTGGCGCAGCTCACCAAGGACCACACGGTCGCCCAGCAGATGGCCGAGCACGGCATCGAGGTCGACGACGACAGCCAGCTCCACCACGTCCTCTGGAACGCGCTCGGGGGCGGCGGGGACTCGAAGCTCCTGCCCGAGGTGCAGCGCTTCAACCTCGAGCCGGGCGACGTCATCCTGCTCTGCTCCGACGGGCTCAACAAGGAGCTCGACGACGACGACATCGCCGCGGTGCTGCGCGACATGCTGAGCGGCGGGCCGGGGCGCGCCGCCGTGGCCGACATCGACACCACCGTGACCGAGGGGACCGCCCCGAAGGTCGTCGTGCGCGCGCCGGGCAGCCCGCCGGCCTATTCCAGGGCGGCCGACGAGGCGGGCGCCGAGGCGACGCTGGACGATCTGCGGGTCGAGGATCTCGCCGCGGCTGCCCGAGCGAAGGCGGCGAGCGCCGCGGCCTCGGCGCGCATCGCGGCCTCGGTCGACGCGACGCTCACCGAGGGCACGGCACCGTCGACCTTCGCGGAGCGCACCGCGCGCCGCCTGGTCGATCTCGCCAACGCGGCGGGCGGCAGCGACAACATCACGGTCGTCGTCGCGCGGCTCGGCTGACGGGCGCGCGCTACTTGCGCAGCCGGTAGACGACCCCGGGCGACGCGTCGGGGTTCGCGCTGAGGTAGAGCGCGTCGCAGCCGACGGCGGGGGTCACCGCGGCGGTCACCGTGGCCAAGGTCTCGCTCGCGCCCGAGCTCAGCGACGCCCGGTGCACCGTGTTCGCGTCGCGACTCGCCCAGTAGACGTAGTCGCCCTCGGCCGCGACGCCGTAGACGGGCCCCGACGCGCCGCCGAGGCCGCGCTCGTTGGTGCCGTCCTTCTTCTTGGCGCGAACGCTCGCGCCGTCGGCCCAGATGACCTCGTCGCCGTGGAGCAGGATCGCGCCGAGCCAGTTCTGCTGCGTCGCGAAGGGCTCCGGCACCGCCGCGGTCCCGATGTCGGCGCGGGCGAGCCGCAAGACCGACCCGTCGCGGTCCGTCCAGTAGACGTGCGTCTCGTCGGCCGCGACGCCGAAGGGCTGGCCCGTGGTCGTGATGACCTGGGCGTCCTCGTCGACGCCCCCCTTGTCGGCCGTCCACACGCCGCCCTCGAGCACGTTGGTGCCGTCGTCGTAGCGCTCCGTGGCCCAGAAGAGGCGCTGGCCGACGACCGTGATGTGCCCGAAGCCCGCGAGGTGAAGGTTCGGGCTGCTGGTGCGCGCCACGCGGCGCGCCGAGGACAGGGGCACGTCGGGATCGACGCTCCAGACCTCGGGCCCGTTGTACTCCACCCAGTACACGCGCTCGCCGTCGGTGGTCGCCTCGGTCGCGAAGCAGTCGTCGAGCCCGCCGAGGCCGCAGCCGGCGAGGCCCGAGTGATTGGCGATGACGGCCGCGCCGGCACTCCCGTCGAGGTTGGTCTTGAGCAGCTCTCCGCCGCCCCCCGTCGTCCAGATCACCCGCTCGCCCACGAGCACCAGGCCGATCGCCTCGGCCGTCGGCGTCATCGACACCTGGTCGGCGCCGCAGCGACCGGCCGTGCAGGTGCCGCCGAGGCAGCTCCGCCCGGCGACGCAGCAGTTGTCGGCGTCGGCGAGCAGGCTCGGGTCGCAGGCACCCGGCGGCAGCAGGGTGAAGGGCGCGCACGCGGGGGGCTCGGCCTCGACCTTGGTGTACGAAACGCCGAAGCAGGCGGTCGCGACGAGCGCCGCCGGTATGCCCCCCGCGACCACGAGGCGACGCAGGCGCGCACCCCCGCCGCCGCCCTGCCCCCGACTGCCCGCCCGCACCATGGTCGATCCTTACCGCACTCTCGGGCGGCAGGCGACGCCGCGCGCGGTCCGTCGCACCCGTGCCGGGCCTGGAGGCTCGGCGTGGCGCGCCGCGTCGATCGGAACGATGATGCTCCGCATGCGAAGGCTCTCTCTGGTCGTCGCGCTCGCGGCGGCGCTCGGCTGTGGCGACGCGACGGACGACTGGGTCCCGGTCCCCATCGGCGGGCGCCCGAGCGCGGCGACCCGCACGGGCTCGGCCCCGGCGGCGCCGGCGACCCCGGGGACGAGCGCGCCGACCACCACCCCGAGGCCGACGACCCCGGCGAGCCCCCCGCCCGCGAGCTCGCCCGCCGCGACCCCTGCGGGCCCCTTCGATCCCGCGGTGGCGGCCGACGCGCCGCGCCTCGAGCGCGGCGACACCGCCTACCTGCGCGG
Source organism: Myxococcales bacterium (assembly GCA_016212965.1). GTDB lineage: Bacteria > Myxococcota_A > Polyangia > Polyangiales > Polyangiaceae > JACRDA01. The sequence continues at coordinate 77,630 of JACRDA010000346.1, read as the reverse complement.
CCGGGTACGCGCCGTCCACGACGCGCTGCTCGCCGCCCTGCCCGAGCGCGAGCGGGCGGAGCTGCGGCGGGTGTCGCTCGTGCTCGACGACGCCCCCGGCGAGGTGAACGCCTTCGCGGCGTGCCTGCACGACGGGCGCGCGCTCGTGGCGCTCACGGACGGCATCCTGCAGGTGCAGTCGCAGCTCGCCCGCGCGCGCGCCGCCGACGAGGTGTTCGGGACGGGGCGCCTCGACGCCTACCTCGCGGGGGCGCGGACCGGGCGGCGCCTCGTCGAGCCCGCGAGCTTCATCCCCGACGAGCAGGAGCGCGACCCGCGCAAGCGGGCGCGGCAGGCGACCCTGCTCGACGAGGGGCTCGCCTTCGTCGTCGGCCACGAGCTCGCGCACCACCGGCTGGCGCACACCGGCTGCGTCGGGGGCGCGGCGGGCGCGGTGACCCTGGCCGACGTGGCTCGCGAGCTGTCGGCGGAGGTGCCGGGCTTCAACCAGCCGAACGAGCTCGCCGCGGACGTCTACGGCGTGCAGCACGTGCTCGCCGCCGGTGCGCGCGGCGGCGCATGGACCGAGGGGGGCGCGCTCCTCCTGTGCCGCTTCTTCCAGGCCCGCTCGGACCTCTCGATCGGCGACGAGCTGCGCTTCGCCTTCGAGCGCACGCACCCGCCGGCCGCCCTGCGCATCCCGGTCATCGAGGAGGCGGCGCTCGGGTGGCGCGCCGCGGGCGGGCGCTCGCTGCCCGTGCCGCCGCCACTCGTGCTCCCGCGCTAGGGCAGCCCGTGCTTTACGTCCGGCGAGGCCCCCGGTATCGGTGGGGCGCGCGACAGGAGCGACCTTGCCATGGAGTTCCGTAACGCGGTCAGGCTCTCGGCGCTCGGCGACGACGAGGTGCTGCTGGTGCCTCGCGCCGAGCTCGGCGCCCTCGCACCCCGGCACGAGGTGGTCGGAGCATCGAGCCACCTGGCGCTGCACGTGCAGCGGCACGGCTCCGGCGAGCTGCGCGGCTTTCTCGGGCGCGTCGGCTTCCCCTGTGCGCTCGGGTACACCGAGGACGCCGACGTCGTGGCCGCGGTGCTGCGCGAGCTCGACGCGGGCTCGGGCTCGATCGTCGCGGTGCGCGGGCGTCCGGCCGCGCGCGGCGCGGGCGTCGCCGGAGGGAGCTCGACCGAGGACGAGCTGTCCGACGCGCTGCCGCTCGCCACGCCCGTCGCGCGCCCGGCACCGGCTCCGGTGAGCCCGAGCGTCGCCATCGCCGGCAAGAAGACGGCGGTGGTGCCGCGCGCCTACCTCGCCCGCCTCGGCCTGGCGCGCCACCGACTGCCGGTGCTGCTGTCCGCCGACGCACCCTTCGACGGCACCGCGACCCTGCGCTGCAACAAGCCCGACTGCATCAAGCTCTTCGACGCCGAGAGGGACGGCGCCGAGCAGACCCTCCCGCTCACCATCGAGGGGGCGCGGCTCACGGGCAAGACGCTCTACGTGGAGGCAGCGAAGGCGAGCGGCGCCCCCGAGGACATCGAGCTCACCCTGTCGCTGGCGGGCGGGAGCAAGCCCGTCGGGCCGCCGGCCACGGACAAGATGACCGCGGTCGAGCTCGAGCTCAGCATCTGCAAGGAGCGCAGCGCCGATGGCGGCGAGCCCGCGAAGCTCGGCGCCGACGAGAAGATCGACGCCGGGCGCGTGCTCCTCGTGCAGAAGCGCACCTTCTCGGAGCGCGCGCGGCTCGTGGTGTCGCAGGCCAAGCCAGCGAGCTACACGGGCAAGGTGAAGCTCGTGGCGCTCGACGCACGCGTGGCACTCCACGCCGCGGGCGACGAGGTGCCGGCGCTCGGGCAGACCCGCGAGGCCTTGCCCCTGTCGCTCGCGAACGACGCCATCCCCGGCGACGGGAGCAAGTACTGGGTCGAGGGCATCGCGCCGAGCGCCAAGCTCCGCGATTCGGGTTTCCGGCTCGAACTCGAGGACGCGCCCGGCTTCGAGGGCGATCGCGTGCACGTCAGCGTGCTCCGCGCGCCGCTCGACGTGCTCGCGCACCGCCTGCGCGCCGCCGTCGAGCCGGCCGCGCTCGGCGACGACGCCAAGATCGACACTGGCCGCGTGCTGCACGTCCAGAAGCAAGATAAGCACGGGCGCGCCAAGATCGTGGTGCGACCGGTCGAGCCGGCGGGGTTCGCGGGCAAGCTCGTGCTGCGCGTCGCGAAGGCCGGCAGCGAGGACGGCGCTGCGCTCAAGCTCTACCGAGCGAGCGCCCCGACGACGGCGGTCGGCCTGCCGTTCGAGCTCGAGTGGCAGGACGGCATGCCCGAGCGCGACCGCACCTTCCTCGTCGAGGGGGTCGCGCCGAGCGACGCCCGCTGCGACCTCGAGGTGAGGCTCGGCGTGAAGGACGTCGATCGCGGCGGCGACCGGGTGGCCTTCACGGTCGTCGAGATCGCCGAGGTCAAGCCCGCCCACCTCGCGCTGCCCGGCGCGAGCGGGGCCGACTACGACGGCGACCGCTACGAGCGCTACGTCAACTGCCCCTACGACGCGACCAGCCCCAAGCCCCACGGGCGTACCCTGAAGGTGCGCGCCAAGCTGTCGAAGCCGCTTGCCGGGGTCCGGCTGCGCTTCATGCTCGTGCCGCACGAGGACAACGGCAAGGCAGCCCACCACCACTACGATCTGCCCGGCTCGTGGACCATCCCGGACGCACTGCGCCACGGCGACAACGCGGACCCGGGCCGCACCACGAACCGCTCGGACCCGGCGTACCGGCTGCACACCGGCGCCACCACCGACGTGCAGGGCGTCGCCGAGCACGACCTCGTGCTCTCCACCGTGGGCGGCGACGTGTACTTCGCCGCTGCGTACCTCGACGAGGAGCCCGAGCAAGGGAAATTCGAGCACGGACACCCGGTCACGGGCAGCCCCAAGCTGTCCCGACCCATCCGGGTGTGGCGCAAGCTCTGGGCGCAGATGACGAAGGCGCAGGGCGGCAGCGCGCCCGCACCCGGCGCGGCCGTCGCGGCCTACGAGCAGGCGCGCGTGCGCCTCGTGCCGACGGCCTTCAACGAGATGACGCCGGCCAACGTGGGCGCGGGCGTCTTCTACCCGAAGTGGATGCTGGGCGAGAAGGGCCCGGGCGACCTCGCCGTCATCGGCGGGCGCGCCTCGGGCGCACCGCCCAGCGTCGGCAACGGCAACAAGGCGAGCGTCTACGTGCCGGCCCTGCACGCGACCGACGCCGTCGCACAGCCGAACAAGCTGCACGTCGTCGTGTGCGACCGGCAGTACGACCTGATGCGCTCGGTCCTGAAGACCTTCAAGCTGCGCCTCAACGCCAAGAACCTCGACATGGGCGACCCCGTGGTCGCACCGGCGCTCGGCGGCGGGCTCGTCAAGATCCAGGCGGAGTACAAGGCCGCGGACGGCACCTGGACCGACATCCCCGCCGCCAACGTGACCGTGCGCGAGGGGCGCTCCGGCAAGAACAAGATCGATCTCGTGCTGCCGCCCGGGGCGCCGGCGCCGCGGATCTTGCAGCCCCTCGAGGTGCGCGTGCGGGTGCGCGCCCTCGACGGACCGTACCTCGGCGAGAGCCCACAGAACGGCCGCGACATCATCGTCGTCTACGACGGCAAGGACGTCGCGGACTACAACGACACCATCGCCCACGAGATCGGCCACACTTACGCCCAGACCCCGCGCAACGGCACGCAGCCCGGCGGGCTCGCGAACCACCCGAAGCAGGTCGACCACGGGCAGGGCAATCACTGCACCGACAAGGCTTGCCTCATGTACGAGAGTGGTCCGCAGGCCAAGGCGAAGCACGTGTTCTGCCAGGTGTGCCACCCCTACGTCCTCGGGCAGGACTTCGCGGGCAACATTCCGCGCTGACGCGCCGAGCGGAGCAGAGGCAAGCGACCATGCCCACGGTGACCGATCTGTTGCGCATGACCGACGAGGAGCTCTACGAGGGCGACGAGGCGGCCGACGACGAGCGCGTGCGCGCGCTCGCCGACACCGGCCAGGTCGGCCTCGGGCTCGTCGCGCCGGCCGCGATCGAGCTCGCGCTGCGCGACGCGCTGCCGCTCGTGCTGCTGCGCCAGACGACGGGGCAGCGCGACTGGGAGGTCGCGTTCCGGCGCAATGCGCAGCTGGTCGCGGCCGACCTCGACTCGGGTGCCGTGACCGTGCGCTACGCCTTTCCCACGCGCAAGCGCTACGACCCGGCGCGCCTCGCGCGCTCGATGGACGGCCCCGCGCCCGACGAGCAGAACGCGGACGCGCTCGCGTCGGAGCTCTACCGCTTCGACGCCCGCGCGCTCTGCGAGCTGCCGTGGCGACCGGGCGCGCTGGCGCTGACCTTCGTCGACTACGAGCTCTGCTCGAACACCGTCGTCGTCGCGCTCGTCGGGCCAGGAGCGCCCGCCCCGACGCCGCTGCCGGCCGAGGGTGCGCGCGCCCTCGGCGCCGAGGTCCGGGCCGCGCTCGCGGCGCTGGCCCGACCGGTCGTGCCGCCGGCCGACCCCGGGATCGTGCTCGTGGTGCCGGCGGCGGTCGCGGCGGACGCCGGCGCCGTCGTCGTGCACGGGCTCGTGCGCACGGCGCTGCCGACGGGCGCGCTCGTGGCGCACGACGGCGACCCCGCGACACCCCGGGCGATCCTGCGCGGCCGGCTGCTGCTCGCGAAGAAGGACGAGCTCTACCCGCCCGCGTGCGAGATCCTCGTACCGGTGCACGCGCCTGGCCCGGTGGCGGCGGGCGACGAGCTCATGGGCGCCTTCGCCCTCGACCTTCGGACTGCGCTCGGCCAGCCGCTCGAGCCCGGCCGCTACCTCGTCTACGCCGTCATCGGCCCGCACGTCGCCGGGCCGCAGCTGCTCGAGGTGCAGGCTCCGGCGTAGCGGCCGCCTCAGCGCGGCGCCGACACGCGCGCGACGAGGCTCGGCAGGTCGTAGAGCTCGCCCGCGAAGGGCGCGCGGCAGTCGACGAAGGCCGCCAGGTTCGGCGGGCGCTGCGCGAGACCGGGGGCGGGCCAGGGGGGCGGCGGCTTCAGCCAGGTGCCGTCCGCGGCGCGCATGTGAGCGCGGTCGGTGCTGAAGAGCGCGGCGAAGTGCGCGGCGGGCACGACGCGAAAACGCGGGCGGTAGCGCGCCTCGGTCGGGCGAAAGCACCGGCCGAGGTAGCTCGCGGCGGGCACGGGACAGGCGAGCCGCGTGTCGAGGTCCCAGGCGAGCGTCGTCTTGCCCGCCCCGTCGGCCGCGCGCGACAGCACGAGCACGTGGTAGTCCCACACGAGCGGCTCGCCGGGCGGCGCCGCCAGCTGGTGCCACATGGCGACCGAGCGCGCGTCGTTCGACACGAACACGACCTCGCGCTCGCTCCCGAGCGCCTCGTCCTGGCAGAGCCAGTAGGCGTTCTCCTCGCAGTAGAACGGCTGGTAGCGCCGCCCGGCGCTCAGCAGGGCTTCTCGGCCCCCTTGCGGGTGTAAAACCACCAGTTGAGGCCCACGTTGAGTGCGTAGAACACCGCTGCGCCGAAGAAGAACGCCGTCGGCGAGCCGGTAGCGGCGATGATCGCGCCGAAGGCGACGGAGAACAAGAACGGGCCGAAGGCCGCGATGGCACTCGTGAAGCCGATGACGCCGCCGGCCTGGCGCGGCTCGAAGATCATCGGCATCTGCTTGAAGGTCGAGGCGTTGCCGATGCCCGAGAAGAGGAAGAGCCCGAGCATGAGGCCGAGAAAGCCCGGCCACTGATCGAGCGACTCGGGGCTCGTGAAGGGCGTGATGGCGAGGGCGCAGCCGCACAGGCCGAGCCCGCTCACGAGCGTGACCTTGGCACCGCCGAACTTGTCGGCGATGGGTCCGGCGAGTGCGCGGATGGCCGCACCGATGAGCGGCCCGAGGAAGGCGTACTTGAGCGGCTGCGGCGCGCCGGGGAACTTCCCGTAGACCTTGTCGATGAGCAGCGGGAAGGCCGCGGAGTAGCCGGAGAACGAGCCGAAGGTCATGACGTAGAGCGAGGTCATGAGCCAGGTGTGCTTGTTGCCGAAGATGTCGAGCTGCTGCCGGAAGCTCGCCTTCACGGGCACGCTGCGCAGCCAGATCCACGCCGCGAGCGCCCCGCACACGATGAACGGCGCCCAGATGAAGGCCGCGTTCTGCAGGTAGATCTCGGTCGTCTTGCCGTCCTTGGCCGTGAAGGTTTGCGGCGCGCCGAGCGCGCTGCCGAGCAGCGCGACCCCGAGGATGGCGGGCGTCAGGAACTGCGTGACGCTCACGCCGAAGTTGCCGATGCCGGCCTGGACACCGAGGGCCGTGCCCTGCAGACGCTTCGGAAAGAACAGGCTCGTGCTCGGCATGAAGGACGAGAAGTTGCCACCGCCCAGGCCGGCCACGAAGGCGAGCACGAGGAACACCCAGTAGGGTGTGCCGGGGCTCTGCACCGCCAGGCCCCAGCCGAGGCTCGGCGCGAGCAGGAGCAGCGTCGAGACCGCGACCGTCGTGCGCGTGCCGAGGATGGGGATGAGGAAGGTGTGCACCATGCGGAGGATGCCGGCCGCGAGCCCGGGCATGGCGGTGATCCAGAACAGCTGCTGGGTGGTGAACGCAAAGCCGATGCCGGTGAGCTTCACGGCCACGGCGCTCACCATGAACCAGGTCGCGAACGCGAGCAGCAGGCAGAAGGTGGTGACGGCGAGCGTGCGCCACGCGACCCGTTTGCCCTTCTCCGCCCAGAAGGTCGCGTCCTCCGGCGTGAAGGGCGCGGGCCCCGTGGCCTTGGTGGGGGAGCCCGCCGCGCGTGCGTCTGCCGTGCTCATGGAACCTGGCCTTTCAGCGCGCGGCCGAGGGCGCCGCCGCGTCGCCCTCGGGGTCCGCGTTCGGACGGGGCGTGCCACGCCCGGAGTGGACCGAGGCACCGTCGAGCGCCCCGGACGGTTTCTGGTGGCGGGTCATCCGCAAGATCACGATGTGCATCCACACGAGACACACGACGGCGAGGACGCCGAGGAAGAGCCAGCAAGTCGTCCACACGCCGGTGCCCTTCAGCATGTAGCCGAAGAGAATGGGACAGAAGAAGCCCCCGAGCCCGCCGAGCACGCCGACGATCCCGCCCACGACACCGACGTCGCGGGGGAAGTACTCGGGGATGTGCTTGTACACCGCGGCCTTGCCCACGCCCATCATGATGCCGGCGAGGAACACGAGCCCGGTGAAGATCCACATGTTCGCCTGGAAGAACACGCGCGTCTTGCCTTCGGCGAGGAGCTGCTTCTTCGCCACCTTCTGCCCGACCTCGAGGCCCCGCGCCGGCTGCTGCCACGAGGAGAAGGACGGAAAGACGAGCGTCTCCTCGTCCTTCGACATGTCCTCGCCCATCTGGACGGGCGCGACCTTGAGGTCGTAGGTCCGATCGTCGACGACCACCTTGTCGGGCCCGATCTCGACCACGGTCCCCGCGCGGTCGGCCAGGATGCCCTCGCCCGGCGACTCGATGGTCATGCGCGGCGCGACCAAGAGGAAGAAGAAGATCGCGCAGGTCGACAGCACCCAGTACATGGTGGCGCGCGCGCCGAAGCGGTCGCTCACCCAACCGCCGAGCGCGCGGATGATGCCGGACGGCAGGCTGAAGACGGAGGCCAAGAGGCCCGCCGTGGCGAGATCCACGTTGTAGACGTTGAGGTAGTAGGGCACGAGCCACTGCGCGAGCCCCACGAAGGCCCCGAACACGAGGAAGTAGTAGAGTCCGAAGCGCCACACGCGCACGTCGCGCAGCGGGCGCAGCATCTGGCCGAGCGTGCGCGGGCCGGCCGAGACCGGCTTCTTGTTCGTGGTCGTGAGCGCGAAGATGATGGTGATGGTGGCGATCATCGCCGCGTAGAGCCTGGGCAGGGTGCGCCAGCCCTCCGGGTTCGTCCCGCCGTCCGTGAGCAGCTTGAGCAGGAGCGGGGCGAGCAGCGTCGTGGCGGCGGAGCCGGCGTTGCCGACGCCGAACACGCCCAGGGCCGTGCCCTGGCGCTCCTTCGGGAACCACAAGGACGAGTACGCGATGCCGACCGCGAAGCCGGCGCCGCTCGTCCCGAAGGCGAGCCCCCCGAGGGCGAACGCGAGGAAGGAGTCGGCGTAGCTCACGAGGAACACGCTCACGGCCGAGAAGAGCATGACCCCGATGAACACCGGCTTGCCCCCGAACTTGTCGGTGAGGATGCCGACCGGCAGGCGCAGCAAGGAGCCGGTCAGGACCGGGATGCCGATGAGCCAGCCGACCTCGGCCTTGTCGAAGGCGAAGACGCGCCGGTCGACGAGGTAGGTGATGAGCACGCCGTACATCGTCCAGACGGCGAAGCAGGCCGTGAAGGCCAGCGTGTTCATCAAGAGGATGCGGACTGCGCCACCATTCTTGCTCATGTTCGGCGATTCGCTGCGAGGCGGCCGGTGGCCGCGGTCACCCCTGCCGACACGCGCGCCACGGGGCGCGCCCGCGCTCGGGGCCTACGACGCGAAGGTACACGCCGCGCGCCGGGCTGTCCCGGTGCGGCGCGCGCGGCGCCGCGCGGGCCTGAGCAATGTCATGCGGGCTCTCGGCGCCAGCCCGCGGCGGCGCGCTCAGGCGTCGGACGCGTCTTCGTCGGCCGCCGTCCGCGGCGCGGCGAGCGACAGCGGCAGCCACCCGGTGACGAGCGCCGTGCCCTGCGGACCGCGCCCGACCGCGACGCGGCCGCGGTGCAGCTCCACGATGGCACGCGCGAGCGAGAGCTGCAGCATCATGCCGCGCCCCTCGCTGGTGGACGAACCGCGAAAGAGCTTCTCGAGCAGGCTCGCGCGGCTGTCCTTCTTCGAGAACTCGATGTCGATGCGCGCCAGGGGCGCGGGTGGCAGCTCGCCCGCGCCCGCGCCCGGCGGGCCCGAGCCGGCCGCGCCCGCGGCAGCGCCGCGCTCGACGACGAGCAGCGGCGGCGGCGGGGACGAGGCCGGTGGGCGGGAGCTCGGGGGACGGCTCGCGCCGGGGCCGGCCGGGGGGATCGTGCCGCCGCTCGCGCCGTCGGCGAGGCCGGCGCGCACGTGGATGACGCGGCTCTTCGCCGAGCTGCCGATCTCCATCGCGTGCGCCACGAGCACGCCGAGCGCCCGCGGCCCGTAGGCCGGGTCGAGCTCGAGCGCCGGCAGATCCGGCGCGATCTCGACGACGAGCTCGACGTCGCTCGTCACGACGAGGTCGCGCGCCTTGTCGATCGCCATGCGAATCGCCACGTCGGCCGGCAGCGGCTGGCGCAGCAGGCGCAGCTCGCCCGCCTCGACGCGCGCCGCGTCGAGGATGGTCTCGATGAGCGCCAGGAGCTCGCGGCCGCGCGACACCACCATGTCGAGGCTCTCGCGCTGCGCCGGCTCGAGCGACTCGCCGCGCACGAGCTCGGCCAGGCCGAGGATGGCGTTGAGCGGGCTCTTCAGGTCGTGGCTGACGCTGGCGAACAAGAGATCCTTGGTGCGCTGCGCGCGCTCGCGCGCCAAGAGAGCGCGCTCCTGCGCCGCCGCGAAGGTGCGGAAGCGCTCGGCCAGGGCCTCGATGGCGCGGCCGAGCGCCGCGACGCTCCCGAAGCGCGCCCGCCCACCGAGCGCCGTGCCGCCGCGGAGCACGCGCTCGGTGCCGAGCTTGCCGATGTCCTGGGCCGCGAGCTCGAGGTCGCGCGACAAGAGCTGCCCGAAGACGCGGCCGAGCACCGCCGCGAGCAGCACGGCGAGCGCCGCGAGCAGCACGCCGCTCGTCACGACGTCGCCCCCGATCTCCGCGGAGTAGCGCACCACGGCGCGGCCGTCGTCGAGGGGCACCGCCACGACGAGCTCGCCCGTCGACACGCGCTCCGGGGGCCCCGGCAGCGCCGTCGACCCCTCCTCGATGCGCGCCACGAAGCCGTGGGGCGAGGCGGCACCCTTGGCCTCGTCGCGCCCCGCCTGGCGCAGCGCACCCGGCGCGGGCTGCAGGGCCGCCTGCGCCAGCATCGTCGCGGTCGAGGTACGCTCCTGTTCGCGCAGCGCGCGCAGGTGAGCGTGGGCGACGAGCACCGTCCCGACGCCCACGAGGGCGACCGGCGCCACCGTGGCGAACAGGATGCGGCGCATGAGGTGGCGCCGCGGCCACAGCTGCACGGCGTGCTCCTCGATCCAGCTCGTGATCGGCTCGAGCGGGCCGACCTCGATGATGCGCGCGGTGGCGGCGCGCACGACGACGTAGTGCACGACCGCCGAAGCGCTCACCAGCGTGAAGGTGAGCAGGGCCAGGCTGACGGCGCGCGCGGTGTCGAGATCGGCCGGCGTGATGCCCGGCACGAGCAGGAACGCCGAGGCGAGCGCCCCGGAGACGACGTAGCGGGCGGTGAGCGCGATGGGCAGGTTCGCCAGCTCCGCGATGTCCTCGGGCGCGATCGCGGCCGAGCCGAGCGCGAGGGCGCGCAGGGAGAAGCGCTTGGCGCGCAGGCGCATCGCGGACCAGCCGAGGGTGAGCGACACGCCGAGCACCGTCACGACGAAGGAGGTGACGAAGATCCGGGTCGCACTCTCGGAGCGCAGCATCAGCGCCGAGGGCGCCAGCGCCGTCGCGCCGAGGTAGGCCGCCAGGCACACGAGGGCCTGCCGCGCGAGCACGTGGCGCGCGTAGCTCTGCATGGCGGCGCTCATCCGCTCCTCCGGTCGGTGTCGTCGCGCGCCTCGTCCGCCTCGCGCGCGTCCTCGTCGGCCGCGGCGGGCGGCAGGCTGTCACCCGGGGACGCGAGCCGGACGGGCCGCTCGGGGATGCGCACCGCGAAGGTCGAGCCACGCCCGGGCTCGCTCGTCACGCCGATCTGCCCGTCGTGCAGCAGCACCAGGCGGCGCGTGATGGCGAGCCCGAGCCCGGCGCCCTTGCGCCGCTCGGCCGGGTCGCCCGCCTGCTGGTAGGCCTCGAAGATGTTGGCGAGCTCGCTGTGGGCGATGCCGCTGCCGGAGTCGGTGACGGACAGCACGACCTCGCCGGGCGCACGCGCCACGCTGACCGCCACCTCGCCCTCGGGCGTGAACTTGAGGGCGTTCGACACGAGATTCGTGAGCACCTGCCGCAGGCGCCGCGGGTCGGCCCAGGCGCGCGCCGCCGCGTCGCCGCGCAGGTGGAGCGCGACCCGTCCCGGCCGCATGGTGGCCCGCGCCTCGCGCACCACCTGCTCGGCGAGCGCGAGCACGTCGACGTCGGTGCGCGACAGCACGACCTGCCCGGTCTCCATCGCCGACAGGTCGAGGATGTCGTCGATGAGCGTGCGCAGGTGCTCGCCGCTCAGGCGGATCTGCGCCAGCGCCTCCTTGGCGTCCGCGCCGAGCGGCCCCTCGGCCTCGGTCTCGAGCACGTGCGAGAAGCCGAGGATCGCGTTGAGCGGCGTGCGCAGCTCGTGGCTGAGCCCGGCCAGGAACTCGGAGCGCTCGACCTCGATCTCGGCGGCGTGCCGCAGGTCCGCGCGGTAGCTGCGCTCGGCGGCCGCGAAGCGCGTCACCATCAGGTTGAAGGCCGCCGTGAGCAGGCCCACCTCGTCGAGCGCGCGGATCGGGATGGGCTCGCCCGCCGCGGAGGACGAGCCCCCGGTGCTGCGGATGCCGTCGAAGCTCGCCGGCGCCATGGCGGTGGTCGCGCCGTCGGCCCCGCGCGGGCCCGCGCCGGGCGCCGCCGGAGGCTGCGGCTCCGCGGCCATGCCCGCGATGCGCCGCGCCACGTAGCCGACGTCGCTGCGCACGGCGCGCATGAAGGTGATGACCACCGCCACGGCCACCCCGGACAGGAGCAGCGTCAGCACGGCGATGGCGTTGCTGAGCCCGAGCGCGCTCGGTGGCGTGTCGGGCGCGGGTGCGAAGCCGAGCACCGAGAGGTGCTCGAGCGGCCGCGTGAGCGGGCTCGCGGCGAAGTAGCTGCGCCCGCGCGCGCCGCCGTCGTCGATCCCCGCGGAGCGCACCAACAGGGCCACCACGACGTCGCGGTCGAGGCGTGCGCCGCCGTCGTAGACGGCCTCGCCGCTCTGGTCGACGAGCATGAGGTGCATGCCCGTCACGCTCTCGGCCCGGCGCAGGACGGCGGCGCGGTCGTCGACCGCCGTGGCCCGTATCCGTGCCGCCAGGGTCGCGGTGAGCGTGCGGGCGCGCAGCTCCGCCTCGGCGTCGCTCACGCGGCGCAACTGCGACAGCCCCGACAGCGCAATGGCGAGGGCGGTGGCGAGCGAGATGAGTGCCACGATCGCCGGTGCCCACGGCAGGAGCGGCCAGCCCCGGCGGGACCTGCGCCCGCGCCCGGGCATGCGCGCCTCTGCCCGCGCCACGCTCACCCGCCGGGCCACTCGTGCTCGAGCAGCGCGAACACGGCGTGGTCGAGCCAGCGCCCGTCACACCACTCGGCGTGGCGCGCGATGCCCTCGAAGTGGAAGCCGAGCCGCGCGATGACCGCGAGCGACGGGTGGTTCTGGGTCGACGCCGCCACGCGCATGCGGTGCGCCCGGAGGCGGTGGAAGGCGAAGTCGACGCACGCCCGGGCGGCCTCGGTCATGTAGCCGCGCCCAGCGGCGTCGCGTCGCAACCAGTAGCCGATCTCGCAGGCTCGGTGCAGCTCCACGATCGACTCGAGGCCGACGATGCCGAGCATGCGGCCGCTGCCGCGCTCGCGGATGGTGAAGCGCGCGGCGCGACCCTGATCCCAGTCGAGCGCCGAGGCCTCGGCGAAGCGGACGGCGGTCTCGGCGCTCTGCTGGTAGGGCACCCACGGCAGCCAGGGCTGCAGCCAGGCGCGCGAGGCGTCGACCACGACCCACAGGTCGTGGGCGTCGGACACGTCGAGAGGGTGGAGCAGCAGCCGCTGGGAGCCGAGCGGCCGGGCCCGCAGCTCCGAGCGCGGCGCTAGCGGAAGCATGGGGCACCTCGACCCACGGAGCGGGCGCGCGTCACTGGCATTGCAGTCGCAAGAGGTAGGGCTCGGGGCGCGAGGCCTCGAAGTCGCGCCACGCGAGGTACCACTGCCCGGGGCGGGTCCCCGGCACGACCGCCGGCGGCGGCTGGTCGCCCACCACGTTGGCGACACGCAGCGCGGCGCCGATGCCCTGGCGGCCGACCGTCGCGAAGGACAGTCGGTTGCCCTCGAACCAGGCGAGCACGATCTCGCCCTTCTGCGAGACCGCGAGGGTCGGATGTGCCCCGGTGAAGTCGCGGTGCCACTTCACCTCGGCGTTGTCCGGATCGACGAAGGCCACGGCGGCGCCGGTGCGCATGCCGTGCCAGGCGACGAAGCAGCCGTCGTCGTTGCAGGCGACCGAGGGCTCGACGGCGCGGCTCGACGCGGTGTTGAGGACGATCTCGCTCGTGAGCGTGCGGTCGCCGGTGGCGCCGCCCTCGAGGCCGGGAGGCGCCGTGTCCGCCGGGACCGCCTGGTAGCGCACCTGCAGGAGCGGCTCGCGGGCGAAGCCGTAGGCGAAGTGGATGCGGTGCTGGCGCACGGCGAGCGCCGTCCCGGACACGCGGCCGGCGATGCGGGCGCGGTTCACGAAGTCCGTCAGGCGCACCGGCTCGCCGATGGGCTCGAGCTTGGGGCCGAGCGCGCGATAGAACAGATCGATCGAGTCGGCCTCGACCTGCGCGGTGTACGCGACGAAAAAGCCGCCGCCGGGCCGCGCCACCGTGCTCGGCATGTAGGTGCCGGGCTCGGGCTTCGAGACGAGCACCGGGGCGCTCTCGATGACCGCGTCGGGGCCGAGCCAGCGCAGGTAGACGCCGGGCGCGTTGCCCGCCGCCTCCCAGTAGGTCGTCACGATGCGACCGTCCGAGGCGAGCAGCGCCGGCCCCTTGACCGCCTGCCCCTCCGGCGTGATCTCGACGGCGGCCGCGGTGTTGCGCAGATCGTCGTCGAGCACGGCGGCGTAGGCGCGCTCGGGGCCCGTGTGATCGTCGGTCCAGGCCACCACCACGCCCTTGGGCCCGAGCGCGAGCGCCGGCGCCGAGCCGTTCGAGGGGCGCGGGCTCGGGTCGAGCAGATCGTAGCGCCGCGGGCGCGACAGCCCGGTGATCTCGCACGCGGAGCCGGCGACCTTGAGGTCGCGCGCGACCTTCGCCTGGTCGGCGAGGTTGCGCAGCATGCCGTGCTTCGACTCGTCGAAGGTCTTGCGCAGGAGCTCGAGCGCCTTGTCGTACTCGCGCGCCGCGAGCAGGCTCTGGGCCTCGCGCACGCGCGGCAGCCAGGCGTGACCGAGCTCGTAGCCCAGCCGGGGCTTGTCGGGTGCGCTCGCACTCGGGCCGGGCGTCCCGCTCGGCTCGTGGCTCGGCTCGGCAGTGCCGGACGAGGTGGCGGTGGCGGGGTCGGTCTCGCCGCCCGCGCCGCGCGTGCGCCACACCACCACCCCGGCGGCGGTCGCCCCGACGAGGCCGAGCGCGACGAGCCACCGCCAGCGCGAGCCGCGCGCGGGCGCCGGCGGCGCGACGGGCGTCGGGGTCGGATGCACGGCCCCCGTCTGGGTGGGCCCGGCCCGAGAGAAGGTCGGCAGCGGGGGCTCGGGCACGTCGCCCGGCAACGAGGGCCCCCCCGGCGGGGCGCTGGGATCGCTGGCGCGCTGGGCAAGCCGCTTGACCAGCGCCGCATCGGTGCCGCCGCCCGGGGCCTGCAGACCGAAGGACGAGGCGAGCGCGTCGGCGAACTCCTGGATGGTCTGGTGGCGCTTCGTGATGTCGCGGTCGAGCGCGCGGCGGAACCACGCGACGAAGCTCGCAGGCAAGTCGGGGCGGTACTTGCCCGGGTCCGGGATGGGCGCGCTGGCGATCTGCGCGAAGGTCATCGCCACGCCCTCGTCCGTGGACCACACGGTGGTGCCGGTGAAGCACTCGTAGGTGATGCAGGCGAGCGCCCAGAGGTCGGCACGGTGGTCGGCCGCCGCCTGCCCGCGCACCTGCTCGGGGCTCATGTAGACGGGCGTCCCGAACACCGCCCCGTCGCGCGTGAGGCGGGCCGCCTTCTTGCCGCTGCGCGTGCTCTCGGGCGCCTCGTAGAACTTGGCGAGCCCGAAATCGAGGATCTTCACCAGCATGAGCCCGTCCTCGTCGGTGACGAGGTAGATGTTCTCGGGCTTGAGATCGCGGTGGACGATCTGCGCGCCGTGGGCGCGCGCCAGGCCGCGGCAGACCTGCAGGACGATGGCGAGCGTGACCTCCACCGAGAGCTGCCGCTCGCGGTACATCTTGTCGTACAGCGACTCGCCCTCGAGCAGCTCGAGCACCAGGTAGGGCGAGCCGTCCTCGAGGCTCGCGGCATCGAACACGTCGCAAATGTGGGGGCTGCGGATGGCCGCGACGGCGCGCGCCTCGCGCAGGAAGCGCTCGACCACGGTGCGCGAGGTCGTCAGGTGCCCGGCGAGCACCTTGATGGCCACGTGCTTGCCGATGTCGATGTTCTCGGCCTCGTAGACCGCCGCCATGCCGCCACGCCCGAGCTCACGCCCGACGCGGTACTTGCCCGACAGGACGGTGCCCTGCGGGATGGACGTGGTCACAGCCATCGGCGCGGAAAAATCGGTTTGCTCGGTGGGCAGACGGGAACTACCCGGGAGTAGAACGGGCCACAGCGTGCCACGAACCGGCCGCCGAGCGCCAGGCACGAAGGTAGGCCGGAGACGGTCCGCCGACAACCGCGCGATCGCGGACCGCCCCCGCCCCCCGGAGAGCGCAGGGCCTCGGGCTGCCCGCCGCGGGCGCGAGCGGATGAAGACGAGCCGCCAAGTAGGGGGCCGGGCGAGCCCGGGCTCGTCCGGCTGGTAACTCTGCCTGGCGCACACAGAGGACAACCGCCACGGCGCCAAGAGCGCCAAGATGATGAGGGGCGCGCGGCGCGCAAGACGGCGTGGAAGCGTCCAAGCCCGACAGGAATCCTCTCGACCCTGGCGCTCTTGGGGGCCCCGCGGCGCCGGAGCGAGCTGCGAGCGCAAGAACCTTGCCGCCGGATTGGGGACGGTGGTGCCGGCTTGCCGTCGAGGTTGGGCCACCGTACGGTTCCGGGGCGTGAAAGGCCGCCCTGGAACACCGATGATTCGCTTCTCCAACGACCCGACCGAGGCCGAAAGGCAGATGCAGGCCGTCATCTTCTGCCTGGTGGCGTTCGCCTACATCGACGCGAACTTCAGCCGCTCGGAGAAGGACTTCATCGCCGGGCACATCCGCAAGCTCGTGGTGGCGCGCCTCGAGCAGCACGGCCAGACCGGGGTCGGCGAGGACGTCGTCGCGCGCCTCGCCCAGCACTACGGCGAAATCCTCGAGCACTACGAGCGCGACATCCTCAGCCACTTCACCGAGAGCGTGTGCGGCGAGGAGACGAGCGAGCAGTTCGTGCTCTTGAAGTTGAAGCTCGGGTGCTTCGAGCTCTTCCGGACCTTCGACCAGGAGGGCCGCGCCGCCCTGCTCCAGACGGTCGACGAGCTCATGCACGCCGACGGGGTCGTGCACCCGAACGAGCAGGCCTTCCGCGACGAGGTCATGACGCTCGTCGACCGCGAGATCGAGCTCGACGAGGCCGAGGTCGAGCCGGTGGCGTCGGGCAGCATCCTGTTCGACGAGGTGCGACAGCTCGTGCCGCGCGTGGACGACCACCCGTTCCTCCGGAGCTCGGAGTGGGACTACGCGAGCGACAAGGACACCTTCGCCCTGCAGTGCCAGGGCGACCTCGACCTCGTGCGCGAGGTCATGGAGCGGCTCGACACCCAGCGCGCCGAAGGCAAGGACAAGCTCGCCGGCGCGCGCGACTTCGCGGCCTTCGCCGGCGGTCCCTCGTTCCTCGACGGCCACGTCTACGTCGTGCCGCCCAAGCCGGACCACGAGCTGCTCGTCATCGGCGATCTGCACGGCTGCTACTCGTGCTTGAAGGCAGCCCTGCTCCAGGCCGACTTCTTCGGCAAGCTCGAGGCGCACAAGGAAGACCCCCAGAAGAACCCGCCCATCGACCTCGTCCTGCTCGGCGACTACATCGACCGCGGGCGCTTCAGCTACGCGGGCGTGCTGCGGACGGCGATGCAGCTCAAGATCCACGCCCCCGAGCACGTGCACATGCTGCGCGGCAACCACGAGTACTACGTCGAGATCCACGGCCGCGTCGTCGCGCCCGTGCGCCCCTGCGAGGCGATGGACGCCCTGAAGCCCGTCGCAGCCGACGGCGTCTTCGGCGCGTACATGCGCCTGTTCGACGCCCTGCCGAACTCGCTCGTGTTCGACCGCACCTTCTTCGTGCACGGCGGTCTGCCGCGCGAGGCCACGCTGGCGGAGCGCTGGCAGGGCATCCACTCGCTCAACGACCCGGCCATCCGCTTCGAGATGCTGTGGAGCGACCCGGCCAAGGCCGAGGTCATCCCGCACGAGCTGCAGAAGGACGTCGCGCGCTTCCCCTTCGGGAGCAAGCAGTTCCAGAGCTTCCTCGGCCGCATCGGGTGCCGCACGCTCGTCCGCGGCCACGAGCGCGTCATCGAGGGCTTCCGCAAGATCTACGACGAGCCCGAAGGCACGCTGCTCAGCCTGTTCTCGGCCGGCGGCTCGACCAACGCCGATCTGCCCGAGCGCAGCAACTACCGCGAGGTGACGCCGATGGCGCTCACCGTGCGCTTCAAGGGCGGCGTGACGCAGTTCGCGCCCTTCGCCATCGACTTCGCCCGCTACAACGACCCGCGCTACAACAACTTCTTCGGCACGAAGCTCGCGAGCTGACGACGTCGCCGGGGTCGGCGCACGCTCAGTGCACGCGCATGCCGGGCCGGGCGCCCGAGTCGGGCGACAGCAGAAACGCTTCGCCCGAGGCGCCGGCCGCGAGGACCATCCCCTCGCTCAGGCCGAGCTTCATCTGACGGGGCGCCAGGTTCGCGCAGACGATGACGAGCCGTCCGACGAGCTCCTCGGGCCGGTAGTGAGCCTTGATGCCGGCGAAGACCGTGCGGCGCGCCTCGCCGCCGAGGGACACCGTGAGCTTGAGGAGCTTCTTCGCCTCGGGCACGCTCTCGGCGGCGACGATGCGCGCCACGCGCAGATCGACCTTCGTGAAATCGTCGATGGTGCAGGTCGCCCCGAGCGGCTCCGCTGCGAGGGCCGCGCCGTCGTCGGGCGCGCCGGCGGGTGGGGCAGGCGCGGCAGCGGGCGCGGCAGCGGCGGCGAGGGGCTCGGCGGGCTTGCTCTCGTCGATCATGGCCGTGACCTTCGCGGGGTCGACCCGCTTCAGGAGGTGCTGGTAAGGAGCGAGCTTCGTGCCGGCGAGCGGCGTTCGGGCGAGCTCGAAGCGGTCGACGGGCGCCCCGAACAGCGCCGCCACGTCGCCCGCGAGCCGCGGCAGGACGGGGGCGAGGTAGACGACGATCTGCCGGAACAGGTTGAGCGCGATGCTCGCGGCGGCCTCGGCCTCGGCGGCCCGGGCCGGGTCCTTGGCGAGCGCCCACGGTGCCGCGCGGTCGACGGCCTCGTTGGCGCGATCGGCGAGGCCCGTGACGAGGCGGGTGACCTTCGCGAAATCCCAGCCGTCGTACGCGGCCGCGACCTCGTCGGCGAGCGCAGCGCCCGCGGCGAACAGCCCCCCGTCGTTCGGATACGGTAGCGCGAGCCCCGCCGGGACGAAGCGCGCCGAGCGGCTCGCGAGGTTCACGATCTTGTTCACGAGCTCGGCGTTCACGCGCTTCTCGAGCTCGTCGACGTCGAGATCGAGGTCGTCGACGCTGGGCCCGAGCTTGGTCGCGTAGTAGTAGCGGAGGTAGGTCGGGTCGAGGTGCCGGGCGAAGGTCGAAGCGAGCACGAAGGTGCCCTTCGACTTCGACATCTTCGCGCCGTTTACGGTGAGAAAGCCGTGCACCTGCACGCGACGCGGCAGGCTGAAGCCCGCGGTCTTCAGCATCACCGGCCAGAACAGCGTGTGGAACTTCACGATGTCCTTGCCGATGACGTGGACGATGTCGGCCTCGGCCGAGCGCCAGTAGTCGTCGAACTTCTCCCCCGCCTTGTCGCACCACTGCTGGGTCGCCGCGAGGTACCCGATGGGCGCGTCGAACCAGACGTAGAAGTAGTGGCCCGGGGCGTCCGGGATCTCGAACCCGAAGTACGGGGCCGTGCGGGACACGTCCCAGTCGTGGAGCGGCTCCGGCAGGAAGAAGCCCGCGAGGTACTTTGCCGTCGCCCGCGGCATGCGCCCCTCGGCCTGGGTCCACGCCGTGAGCCACGGGCGCTCGTGCTCGATCGAGACGAGGTAGTGATCGGCCTCGCCGAGGACCGGCGTCGCGCCCGACAGGACGCTCGTCGGGTCGATGAGCTCGGTCGCCGCGTAGGTGGCGCCGCACTGGTCGCAGTTGTCGCCGTACTGGCCCGGTGCCCGGCACTTCGGGCAGGTGCCCCGGACGAAGCGATCGGCGAGGAAGATCTTCTCGACCGGGTCGAAGAGCTGCTGCACCGGCCGCTTCGCGACGTGGCCGCCCGCGCGGAACGCCGCCCAGATCTCGCCCGCGAACGCGCGGTTCTCGGCCGAGTGCGTGCTGCCGTAGTGGTCGAAGGCGATCTGGAACGCGGCGAAGTCGCGCTGGTGGGCCGCGCTCATCTCGGCGATGAGGTCGATCTCGGAGCGCTTCTCGGCGCGGGCGCGCAACATGATGGCCGACCCGTGCGTGTCGTCGGCGCAGACGTAGATCGCCCGGCGCCCCATCGCGCGCTGGGCCCGTGCCCAGATATCGGTCTGGATGTACTCGACCAGGTGGCCGATGTGGATGTGGCCGTTGGCGTACGGCAGGGCGCTCGTGACGAGGACGGGTCTCATCGCTGGGTGACGACGCTGGTAGTCGCGCTGCCGCGCGAACGGAAGGCCGGCGGTCCTGCGCGGCGGCGAAGCTGGTACCTTGTCGAGCCGTGGACCGTCGCATGCGCGAGCTGTCGTCGATCGATCCGCTCGGCGTCCCGCTGCCGAGCGGCACCGAGGTGACCACGAGGGTCGACCGCGTGCTCAGCCCCGGCAGGCGCGTGCCGCAGGGCGCCGTCGGGCGCGTGACCGCCGCGCGCGGCGACGAGCTCGACGTCACGATCGTCGGCGTGGGCGTGCTCCGCTACGCGCGGAGCGAGCTCGTCCCCCGCAAGATGGGGCAGCTACGCTACGCACAGCGCCGCGCGGGCGCGTGGGAGGCGCTTCGCCCCACGGTCGTGCTCGAGGCCACCGTGGGCTCGCGGGCGTGGGGTCTGGCCGACGAGGGCTCGGACCACGATCTGCGCGGCGTCTTCGTGCTGCCGCTGCCCTGGGCCTCGGGCCTCGCCGAGCCTCCGCGCGACCTCGTGAGCGAGGACGGCAGCGCCACCTACTGGGAGGTCGGCAAGGCGATCCGGCAGGCGCTGCGCGCCGACCCCAACACCCTCGAGCTCCTGTACCTGCACACGGTGCGGCCCCTCGACCCCATCGGCGCGTGGATCCTCGCGGAGCGGGACGCGTTCGCCTCGGCCGAGATCTACGGCAGCTTCGGCCGCTACGCGCTCTCGCAGCTCGCGCGCCTCGTTCAATCGCAGCGCCTCGCCGAGCACCGCGCCGTGGTCCTCGACTGGCTGCGCCGCGACCCGGCCCCCGATCTCGACACGGTCGCAGAGCGGCTCGCTCGCGCCATCTTCGGGGCGACGCCCAGCGGAGGCGAGCGCCACCCCGAGCCGCAGGCCAGCCGTCGCACGTTCCCCACCGAGGCCGACGCCGTCCTGCAGGCGAAGGAGTACGTGAAGCAGCTCTATCGCTCGCTCTACGATCAGGGGCTGCTGGCGCACCGCGACTACCCGTCGCTCGTGCGGTTCGCCCGCGAGCACGCCGCCGACCTCGATCTGCCGTCCGATCTGCGGCCCAAGAACGCCTACAACCTGGTGCGCCTCATCGGCACGGCCATCGGCTGGCTCCGCTCCGGCGAGCCCACCTTCGAGGTCACCGGAGCGTTCCGCGATCTGCTGCTGTCGATCAAGAAGGGAGAGCTGTCGCTCGACCAGACGCTGCGCGAGGCCGAGGTCCGCGCCCGCGAGCTCGAGGCCGCGCGCCAGTCGACCCCGCTCCCGCGCCGCCCCGACCTCGCCCGCGCGGACGCGCTGCTGCGCCGGATCGGCGCGGAGGCGGCCCGCCGCTGGGTGCTACGCGAGCCAGGCCCGCTAGGCCGCGACGCGCCGGCGCCTCCCGCGGTCGCCCTCGACGACGAGCGCGCCGGCGGGACGGAGATCCGGTGAGCGAGCCCGCCGCCGTGGGACCGCACGAGCGGGCCGTCGTCGCGCGCGTGATCGGCTTCTAACTAAGAGAAGGCGAGACTTGCGCGCCGTCATGCACGCTCGCGTCCGCGTGCGACCCGTGGCGCAGTAGCTTCGTTGCGGCGCAAACCGTTCGCGGGGCCGCGCGACGATTTCGCGCGCGCGCCGCCGCGATCTTCGCAATCGCGGGTGCGGCGCGCTTCTTGCTCGCCGACCGGGTTCATTCATTCATCGGCCGCGAGGGGTGGGCGCGGCATTACCCATTGCGACGTGATCTCGTCCGCCATGCGACTTTGCCATCGTCACGTACTGGGAGCAGCGGCCCTCGCCCTCGGGTCCTGCACTTCGGCACCGGCGCCCTCGACCCACGCGCCCCCGCGCTCGGAGGAGGGTACGGTGCGCATCGAGCCGGGCCCGCTCTGCAGCGCGCTCACCGTCGAGCACGCGCTCGAGTACCCGACCCGGCTCGCCCACGGTCCCGACGGGCGGCTCTACGTGAGCGACGTCAAGGTGGGCTCTGTCTTCGTGCAAGACGAAGGCGCGGTCGTCGCCGAGCTGAAGGGCCTCGGCGGCCCGCTCGGGGTCGTGGTCGACGCGGCCGGCCGCATCTACGTCGGGTCGCGCGACCGCGCCGCCGTCGAGGTGTACGGGCCCACCGGCGGGCTGCTCCACGCGATCGGCCCGGGCGCGATCGGCATGCCCAACGACCTCGCGCTCGACGCGGCCGGGCAGCTGTACGTCGCCGACAGCGCCGCCGACGCGGTGCGCGTCTACGACACGGCGTCGCGGGCGCTCGTGCGCGTCATCGAGGGCGCGGGCGACGCCTCACCCTTCCGGTTCCCGGCCGCGGTGGCGGTCACGAGCCAGCTCGGAGCCGACGGGACCGCCACGGGCGAGCTCTACGTCGCCGACCAGGGCAACGGCCGCGTCGTCGTGCTCGATCTCGAGGGCCGCGCGCTCCGGCAGCTCGGCGAGCGCATGGAGGCCTTCGACGCGGACTGGCAGGGGCGTTTCGTCCGGCTGCAGAGCGTGGCGACGGACGGCGCCGGCCGGGTGTACGCCGCGGACAGCCGCCTCGCGCTCGTGCAGGTGCTCGACGCCGACGGCGGCGGCTACCTCGCGCATCACGGCCGGCTCGGCCGCGGCCCCGGCGAGCTCTACCTGCCGCTCGACGTCGAGCTCGCGCCGGACGGCGCGCTCGTCGTCGCCAACGCGGAGAACCACCGCATCGCGCGCTTCGCTGCGCCCGAAGGAGGGCAGTGAGCCATGTCGCGTCCTCTCGCCCTCGGCGCCGCGCTCGGCCTGCTCCTCACCGTCGCGGGTGGGGTCGCACGCGCCTTCGACCCGCCCCACGACGCCTCGAACACGATCGCGTGCCGCGATTGCCACGCCTCGCACTCCGACGTCGATCCGCTCCTGCCGCGCGATCTCGACCAGGATGTGGTCTGCAAGAGCTGCCACAACCCGACCGGCCAGGCCGCGAGCATGGCCGACGTGGCGCTCCACAACGTCAATGGCGGGACGACGATCGTGGACTGCGGCTCGTGCCACGACCCGCACCGCCGGCACGCGAGCGCCGACCCGCATCCGGGCGGCGTCAGCGCCGACAACCGGAGCCTGGTGCGCGCCGACACGGCGAAGTACGTGCCGGCCGCGCTCGAGCCCGCCGTGTTCCAGCAGCGGCCGCAGCACTTCGCCTTCCCGACGGGCAGCACCCCCTACGACGGCATCTGCCAGAGTTGCCACACGCAGACGGCCTATCATCGCAACGACGGCAGCGCCGACAACGGCCACAACGTCGGCATGGATTGCACCTTCTGCCACCGGCACGACAAGGGCTTCTTGCCGAGCTCCTGCACCGATTGCCACGCGCTCGCGCAGGACAATGGCGACGGCACACCGCTCGGCGGGCGCCGCGCCATGGTCGGCGAGTACCCCGTCGGCACGAGCCACGCGCACCTGCGCCAGAGCCCCGTATCGGACGCCGACTGCCTCGTGTGCCACGACGTCGCGACGCACGCGGACGGGCGCGTCGACTTGCTCGATCCGGACACGGGCGCGCTCGTCACCTTCGAGCGGCCGAGCGACCTCGCGTCCGACCCCGATCTGTCGACCTTCTGCGCCCGCTGCCACGACGGCGACGGCGCCGCCCGGCTGGCGACGCCGCTCGACCCCTTCGCGAGCGGTTTCGCACCGCCGGAGGTCGCGAGCCGCTTCGCGGGCACCCTCGCCTGGAACGAGTGGTACGGCGACTGGTGCTTCGGCTCCGAGGGCACGCTGCGCTTCGTCAACTCGCACCACGATCTGTCGGACGCCGATCAGGCCGCGAGCGGCGCCAAGCTCGAGTGCCTGAGCTGCCACGGCGCGCACAATCCCTCGGCGGGCCAGAAGCTCGCCGACCCGGACGACACGACCCAGCCGTGGGCGGGCACGACCACCAACTTCTGCCTGCGCTGTCACGCGGGCGGCGAGGGTCCCACCGACACACGGATGCCGGCGGGCGTCGAGACGTCCGTCATTCGCGTGGACCCGAGCGGCGTGCCCTGCGACAACCCGTCGGCCGATTGCAGCGGCGGCTTCACGCTCGCCTCGGGCCTGCGCCCCTTCGCCTCGTGCGAGTACGTCACGGTGCCCTATTGGACGAGCTACACCTGGGCGCACAGCACCCACGGGGGGGACTCGAAGCGCGGCTGGGCCGGGTACTCGGACGCGCCGGGGGCCGAGGTCGACTGCACGGTGTGCCACGACCCGCACGGCTCGTACTCGGCGAACAACCCGGCCGGCAACCCCTACGCGATCCGCGACGTCGTCGACGGCAAGGCCTTCGTCGACGACGGGGTACGGCCGGGCGCTGCGTGGACCGGGCCGCCCTGGAACACCTTCGGCGCCACACGCGAGGTCATCGTGACGGTGACACCGGGCGCCAATCCTCCGCCCGGCGGCTCGGACCCCGCGAGCGTGGACTGGGGCGGGGCCACGGGCCTGTGCAGCACCTGTCACGCGCAATGGCTCGAAGCCTACGACTGGCACGCGTACTGCGGCGGCTGCCAGACCTGCCACGGCCACGGCCAGGACTGGGAGAACTACGACTGGGGCGGCGGCAACAACTCCTTCGGCTGCCAGGCCTGCGGCAATGGCGTGCTCGAGGGCGTCGAGGCGTGCGACGACGGGAACAAGGTCGACGGTGATGGCTGCTCCAACGAATGCACCAACGAGTGACCCCGTCCGCCGCATGTCCCATGACACCAGGAATCGAGCCGTGACCCGGCGGGCTGCCACGCGCGCGCGGGCGCTCGGACTCGGGCTCGGGCTTGCCGCTGCAGCCGCGGGGGCCTTCGGCTGCAAGGCCGATCCGCCCGCGCCGACCTCGCTCTCGGGCGGCAGCTGCAGCGATTGCCACGGCGGGGCCGACAATCCGGCGCCGCCGCGCGCGACGAACGGCGCGACCGCCACCACCGAGCTCGCCGTCGGCGCGCACCAGGCGCACGTGCAGCCGGGTGCGCTCGGCGCTGGCGTCGCGTGCTCCGAGTGCCACGTCATGCCGGCACGGCTCGACGATCCCGGCCACCTCGATGCCGCACCGGCCGAGATCACCTGGGGGCCGCTCGCGTCGGCCGCGTCGGCCGAGCCCGTGTGGAGCCGCGCCGAGGCGACCTGCGCCGGCACCTATTGCCATGGCGCCACCTTGACGGGCGGGGTCGCGGTGACACCGAGCTGGACCGAGCCCGCGGGCGCACTCGGCTGCGACGGCTGCCACGGTGCCCCGCCGCCTGCGCCCCACCCCGAGGACGGCGACTGCGGGACCTGCCACCCCGGCGTGATGGTGCAGAACGGCGCGCTCGTGATCGATCTCGGGGCCGGCACGCACCTCGACGGCTCGGTCGAGCTCGTGGGCGAGCTCTGTGCGCGCTGCCACGGCGGGCCCGAGAACGCCGCGCCGCCGCGATCGCTCGAGGGCGCGAGCGCCACGAGCGAGGTCACCGTGGGGGCGCACCAGGCGCACGTGCGACAGGGCCCCCTCGCGCTCGCGTTCCCCTGCCAGGAGTGCCACGTCGTGCCGACCACGCTCGAGGAGCCGACCCATCAGGACGCCTCCCCCGCCGAGGTCGTCTGGGGCGTCACTGCCACCGGGCCGGGCCTCGCGCCCACGTGGGACCGCGACGCCGAGACCTGCAGCGACGTGTACTGCCACGGGGCGACGCTCGGGGGCGGGCTCGTGGCCACACCGACCTGGACCGTCGTCGACGGGACGCAGGCGTTCTGCGGCGCGTGCCACGGCCTGCCGCCACCGCCGCCCCACCCGGCGAGCTCCGACTGCAAGGCGTGCCACCAGCTCACGATGGACCCCGCGGGCGGGCTCGACGTGGCCGGCGGCTACCACGTGAACGGCGTCGCGGACTTCGTGCCCGCCTCCGCGTGCAACGCTTGCCACGGCGGCGCAGCCAACGCGGCCCCGCCGAGCGCCACGACCGGCGAGAGCGACACCACCTTCGTCGGCGTCGGCGCTCACCAGGCGCACGTCGCCGGCGGCAGCCTGCGCGGGCCGATCCCCTGCCAGGAGTGTCACGTGGTCCCGTCGAGCGTGGGTGAGACGACCCACATGGATGGCCTGCCGGCCGAGGTCGTCTGGGGCGTGCTGCCGCTCGCCGACGGCTCGTCCCCCGGGTGGGACCGCCCGAGCGCGACCTGCAGCGCGGTCTACTGCCACGGCAGCACGCTCGGGGGAGGCAGCCTCACCACACCGGTGTGGACCGAGGTCGGCACCGGCCAGGCGGCCTGCGGCACCTGCCACGGCCTGCCGCCACCGAGCCCGCACCCGCCCCGCAGCGAGTGCTGGAAGTGCCACGCGGACACCGTGGACGACACGGGGCAGGTGCTCGTCGCGGGTGGCAAGCACGTCAACGGCGTCGTCGACGTGGGCGACCTCGGCTGCAGCAGCTGCCACGGAGGCGCGGAAAACGCCGCTCCACCCGTGTCGACGACGGGCTCGAGCGATCCCAACGACGTCGCCGTGGGCGCGCACCAGGCGCACGTGCGGGAGACCTTCCTGCACGCGGCCTACGCCTGCTCCGAGTGTCACCTCGTGCCGTCGGACCCGAAGGACGGCACGCACATGGACGCCGCGCCGGCCGAGATCACCTTCGGCGGGCCGGTCGGGACGGCGTTCGGGGCCGTGCCGAGCTGGGACCCGGTCACCCGGACGTGCGCCGGGACCCACTGTCACGGCGCGACGGTGAGCGGGGGCGCGAGCGTGACGCCGGACTGGGTCGGCGGCGGTGCACCGTGCGGGAGCTGTCACGACTTCCCACCGGCGCTGCCCCACGTGAACGACCCCATCTGCGTCACCTGTCACCCCCTGCCGGGCGACGTGCTGCCGAGCACGCACGTCAACGGCGTCGTGGAGCTCCTGCCATGAGCCAGCGCACGACGACCTCGGGCTTTTCGCTCGCCCTGTGCGCGTGCGTCGGCCTCGCCTTGCTCGGCTGCGACCCCGCGGCCGAGCACGGGCCGGTCGCGGGCGGTGCCGACTGCAGCTGCTGTCACGGCAGCGCCGACAACGCGGCCCCACCGGGCGCGCTCTCGGGTGCGAGCGCGACCGACGCCGTCGAGGTCGGAGCGCACCAGGCGCACCTCGTGGACGGCAGCTACCGCGCGGCCGTCGCGTGCGGCGAATGCCACGTCGTGCCGTGGAGCCCGACCGATCCGGGTCACCTCGACGCGTGGCCGGCCGAGGTCACCTGGGGCGCGCTCGCCCGCGCGAGCGGTGCCGCGCCGAGCTGGGAGCGCGCGGACGCCACGTGCGCCGGCAGCTACTGCCACGGCGCGACGCTCGCGGGCGGCACCACCACGAGCCCCGTCTGGACCGAGGTCGACGGGAGCCAGACGGGCTGCGACAGCTGCCACGGCGCGCCGCCACCGGCGCCCCACCCCGATCGCGACCGCTGCGAGGACTGCCACCCCGAGACGATGGACGGCACGAGCGGCGCCATCGACATCGCCGGCGGCAAGCACGTCGACGGCGTCGTCGACGTCACGCCCGATTGCTCCTCGTGCCACGGGAGCGCGGGACATCCGGCGCCCCCGACCT
Source organism: Myxococcales bacterium (assembly GCA_016212965.1). Classification (GTDB taxonomy): domain Bacteria; phylum Myxococcota_A; class Polyangia; order Polyangiales; family Polyangiaceae; genus JACRDA01. Next base: position 50,315 of record JACRDA010000346.1, on the reverse strand, counting down.
CCGTCGGAGGTCTCACGGACACGACCGCCGTCGAGGTCGGCGCGCACGCGTCGCACCTGCGCGACGGCGCCATCCGGCGTGCCGTCCTGTGCCAGGAGTGCCACCGCGTGCCGACCTCGGCCGACGAGCCGACCCACCGCGACGCCGCGCCGGCCGAGCTCGAGTGGGGCGTGCTCGCGCAGGCCCACGCGGTCGCGCCGAGCTGGGACCGCGCGCTCGCGACCTGCGCCGCGACCTACTGCCACGGCGCGACGCTCAGCGGCGGCACGAACACGACCCCGGAGTGGACGCTGGTCGACGGCTCGCAGGCCGCATGTGGGACCTGCCACGGCGCGCCGCCCCCGGGGCCTCACCCGCAGAACGACGCGTGCGAGTCCTGCCACCCCGGCACGATGGACGGGACGACCGGGACCATCGACGTCGCGGCGGGCCTGCACATCGACGGCCTGCTCCAGGTCGCGACCAACGGTCCGTGCGACGGTTGCCACGGCGCGCCGCCGGCCACCGGGAGCCACCTCGTCCACTTCGCAGCGCTGCCCACCTCCGCGAGCTACGGCGGGGTCGGAGCGACGGCGCAGCTCATGCCGGCCGGGACGGCGTACGCCTTCGACTGCGGTAACTGCCACCCGCTCGATCTCGCGAGCCACGCGAACGGCATCGACAACGCGGGTGGCGGGCAGGCCGAGGTGGAGCTGTCGCCCGCGGGCGCAGCGCCGGGCTCGCTCCGGGCCATGCACCTCGGGACGGCGAGCTACCAGCCGGGCGCGACCGTGGCCGTCGACGCCGAGGGGCTCCGCTACACGGAGGGCGGGACCTGCAGCGACGTGTACTGCCACAGCGCGGCGGGCGTGGACGCCCCGGGTCCCGTCCCGGAGCCGGGCGTCGATCTGCCGTTCGCGGGCTACCCGATCCAGTACCCGAGCTACGGCGTCACGCTGGCGCGCACGTATCGCACGCCGAGCTGGGGCGACACGCTCTCGTGCGGCGGCTGTCACGGCTTCCCGCCCCGCACCGCGAGCCCCGAGGTCGCCGCGGGCGTCGGAGACTCGCACTCGTACATCGACGCGGGCGGCAACGAGAACCTCCACGGCTGGCTCCACGGTGCCGAGCCGATGGCGTGCACGGGCTGCCACGCCGCCACCGTGACGGCCGAGGGCACGCGCACGCGCAGCACGGCCCCGGCCACCTACGGCTGGTCGGTCTACGCGCCCGTGCCCATCGCCGACCACACGCGCCACGTGGACGGCGAGCGCACCGTGGCCTTCACGACGGCGCCCGTGCCGATGCTGGCGACGAGCTTCGACCTCGGCAGCGCGAGCTACGACCCCGGCACGCGCTCGTGCAGCGACGTGTCGTGTCACCTCGCCCAGGTCGCCGTGACGTGGGGCGCCCCCTACCGCTTCGAGAACCCCTTCGAGTGCAACAGCTGTCACCAGAAGTGACACCCACACGGACGCGCCCGGCGCGCGCGCTCCGCCACGACGTGAGGAATACGACGATGAGGCGCACCGCGTTGCCGCTGTCCCTGGCCGGGCTCTTGTGCCCGCTCCTCTGCGCCGCGACGGCGGCCGCGCAGGCCCCGGAGGACGAAGCGGGGCAGGCGGCACCGAGCACTGCAGCCGAGGCGGACACCCCGCCCGCGACGACCGAGAGCGAGGCCGCCGCAACGACCGAGGCGGACGAGGAGGCGGCGACGGAGCCCGCCCCCATCCCGACCTTCACCTTCGGCGGCGGGATCCGCTCGGACGTGCGCTTCCGCGTGCACGAGAAGGCCGTCGGCTCGTTCTACGACCGCTTGACGGCTCCGCTCGGCGTCGCGCGCAACGAGAACGCCGTCAACGCGATGGTGAGCGCGGAGTACGCCCCGGTGAAGGCGGTCCTCGACCTCGACGTCGTGTTCTACGGTCGGCCCGAGACGCTCGAGGGCCTCGAGGAGCTGTCGCTCCTGCCGCGCGTCAATCCGCTGCGCTTCGACCCGCGCGCGGCCTACGTCGAGGTCGACGGCCTGTTCACCGACGGCCTGCTGCTCCGCGTCGGCCAGCAGCTCGTGCGCTGGGGCACGGCGCGCCACTTCAACCCCACCGACAACCTGAACGCCGACGACGTCGAGGATCCGCTCGAGTACGGCCGCCAGCAGGGCAACCTGATGCTGCGGATCGACTACCGGGTGAACCGGTACCTGAGCCATGCGGGCGTGCTCGTGCCCATCTTCCGACCCGCCCTCTTGCCGGAGACGGCGAACCTCGCCTGGACGCGCGTCGACAGGCTCGGACTCGACGACGCCGCGCTGCGCCACCGGCTCGAGGCCGAGGCCGCCGCGGCCGCCGGGCCGCTCGTCGGCATCCCGCACGTGGTGCGCGAGATCGTGCCCGAGCTGCCGAAGCCGGCCTTCGAGAACATGCAGGTGGGCTACCGCGTCGCCGTGGACGTCGCGCGCCAGCACTTCGCGCTCTCGTACTACCTCGGCCGCACCGACTTCCCGCAGGCCAGGAAGCGCAGCATTCACTACGACGCGACGCCGGTGTGCGACCCCGACGAGCCCGGCACCTGCACCAAGGGCGTGCTCGCCAACGCGATCGAGCTCGACTACCCGCGCATGCACGCCTTCGGGCTCAACGTCGCGGGCGCGATCCCGCTCGACGAGCTCGACGAGGACGCCGCGCCGCTCGACTATCACCTCGAGGCCGCGCTCGTCGTCCCCGAGCGGGCGGAGCTCGAGATCGAGACGGGCGCCCTGCCCGTGATCCCGGCACAGGGGCCGGGCAGCTACGACTACGACGGCGACGGCATCCCGGGCGGTCCGGTCCCGGAGACGGTGCGCAGGACGCCCTTCGCGAAGTGGGTGCTCGGACTCTCGTACCGCTTCGTGCCGGAGCTCACGGCCGGGCTGCAATGGGTGCACGGCCTACCCGAGGAGTACGGCGCGGGCGACTTCATCAGCCCGGGCGAGACGGTGCTGTTCGGCGGCGTCGCCGGGCCGGCGTGCAATGCCGTGCAGTGCGCGCTCAGCGGCGACGGCACGACGAGCGCGTACGAGGTCGTGCGCCCGCGCCTCGGCGACTACCTCACGGCGGAGCTCGAGGTGCGCCTCCTCGACGACGCGCTCTCGCTCCGCACGCTCGCCATCTTCGACCTGCTCGGCGTGACCGAGGACTACTTCGACCCCGTCGAGGGCGCGCGCGTGCGCACGCACCACTCGATGTTCACGCCCGACGGTTTCTCGGCCGTCGTCGTGCCCGAGGTCGAGTACGAGGTCATCCCGGGCATGGGGCTCGCCGTGGGCGCGCAGCTCAAGATCGGCAAGGAGCGCACGAAGTTCGGCGACCCCGCCGAGGGCGGCTCGACCGTGTTCGCGCGCGCGCGCTACCAGTTCTAGCTCGGCCCCTGAGATTCCTCGTTTCTGGTGGATTCCCAGAGGATTCACAAGAAGAACAGAAGGGAAGAAGGCGGCGCTGGGGACAGCGCCACGGGGAGCGAGGAATGTCGAGGGGCCTCGAGCTGGCGCGGGCGGCGCCTCACGCCTCGCCCTCGAGCACGCCGCGGAAGCGCTCCGGCTTCGTGAGCAGGAGCCAGCGCAGGTTCTTCATGAGTCTGCCGTCCTCGGTCAGGCTCCGGTGGCTCAAGAGGACGAGCTCGGCGACGCCGATCGCCTCGCCCACGTCCTCGGCCGAGACGGCGCTCCTTTCGTCCGCAGCGGCCCGGCAGCGCGCGAAGCGCGAGATGACCGCCGCCGCGAGGGAGAGATCGAGCACGACCGCCATGAGGTGGCGAGGCCGCGAGAAGATCTGCCGCCGCGCGAGCACGAGCCGGAGGTACCCGGCGACGCGCCGCGCCTCGGCGCCGTCCTCGGCGAGGAACCGCGCGACGCGGCGCACACGCCCTAGCTTCACGGGCCGCGGCACGTACAGGAGATCGACCGTGCCCCGGCCGAGCATCCAGGCGAGCTTGTTGCCGAAGCTCCGGAGCGCCTCGAAGCGGGTGGCGGGCGCGGACCGCATGCGCTGGGCGAGGCGGACCCGCGACGGGTAGCAGAGGTTGCCGAGCAGGTACGCGAAGACGACTCGCGCGTGGAACGACGGAGCGCGGCGCGTGCCGAGCGGCTCGGGCTCGCGCGCCGCCGCCTGCGCGAGCGCCGCGGCGACGGCCGCGTCCGGCACCTTCTCGGAGCCGAAGGGGAGGGCGTCCTCGAAGGCGCGCGTGGCGTCGTAGATCAGCGCGAGCGCCGGCAGGGGCGGGGCGTCGCTCGCCAGCGTCTCGTCCCAGCCCTCGGCCACGCGCAGGTACTGCGCGCGCGGCAAGATGACGCCCCGGAGCGTCGCCATCGCCGTCGACATGCGCTCGGTCGCGCCCTTCTTCGCGAGCTTGCCGCGGAGCTGCCCGTCGAGGGGCTCGCCGTAGTTGTCGCGAATCGAGGGGCAGAGCTGCGAGAGCTGCGCGACGGTGACGTCCTTCTCGTTGCGGGTGAAGCCGAAGGGGAAGGCCTGACAGGCGCGCGGGAGGTAGGCCTCGCCGAAGCGCTTCTGCAGGCCGCAGAGCAGATCGTCGTCGAGGAACGCGCAGCGCAGGCCGCGCTCGACCTCGCGCATCGGCAGGACGCCGCGCTCGAGGATGGCGAGCCCCTGCTCCGGAAGGCGCTCGCGCACCCAGGGCTCGGCGCGGAAGCGCGCGACGTCGTCGCGGTCGATGACGACGCTCGCGGGCAGGCGGCAGCAGCGCGCCGGGCAGTCGCGGCACTCGAAGCGCTGCCCCGGATGCGTGGAGAGCTTCTCCGCCATGCGCGCCGCGAACCCTACAACGCGACGCCGGGACGGGCACGGACAAACGCGCCCTCCCTGTGCAGGCCGGGCGCCTGCACCACCGACGCCGGACGAAGGTGCTAACTTGAACGTGACGATGACGCCCGCGATCGTGTCCCGCATCGCGCACTCGGGTGCCGCGAGCGCCCCGACGCTCTCGACCCACGCGCCGTGGTGGGAGGCGCTGCCGCCCGACTTCCCCTCGCGCGAGGAGCGCTTCGAGCTCGCGGCGCTCGACCGCGCACGCGTGGGCGCGACGGCGGCGGTCGACGTCGTCCTGCGCACGCTCGGGGCGTGCCTCGTGGGTTCGCTCGCGTTTCCGTTCGGGTACCACCCGCTCGCGCTCCGCGCCGCCGTGCGGGCGCGCGCGGTCTACGAGCCGCTGGCGCTCGCCGGCGAGCCCGAGGCGTTCTTCCACACGCCGCCGCGGGGCGTGGCGGTGACGGGCGCGCGCGCCCGGAATCCCCTGTTCGTGCCGGGCGACGGCGCCTGCGAGGACCTGTGCTTCGAGAGCCCCTTCCGCGCCGTCAATCCCGCCCTCGCCGCCGGCTACGCCCGGCACCGGCGCAACGCGGTCGCGCACGCGCGCTACTGGCGCCACCACCGCGGGCCGCGCCCCACCGTCGTCGCCATCCACGGCTTCAGCGCCGACCTCTACCACGTCAACGAGTGGTTCTTCTCGCTGCCCTGGCTCTACCGGCAGGGCTTCGACGTGCTGCTCTTCACCCTGCCCTTCCACGGCCGCCGCGCGGGCCGGGGCTCGCCCTTCTCGGGCCACGGCTTCTTCGCGGGCGGGGCGCCGCGCATCAACGAGGCCTTCGCGCAGGGCGTGTACGACGCGCGCATCTTGCTCGACTGGCTCGAGCACGCGCGCGGCGTGACCAAGGTGGGCGTCACGGGCGTCAGCCTCGGGGGGCTCACGGCCTCGCTCCTCGCCACGGTCGAGCGCCGCCTCGCCTTCGTGATCCCGAACGTGCCGGTCGTCTCGGTCGCGGACCTCGTGATGGAGTGGGAGCCCATCGGCATGGCGACGCGTGCCATGCTGAAGCTCACCGGCACGACGCTCGCCGACGCGCGGCGCCTGCTCGCCGTCTCGACGCCGCTCAGCTGGCCGTGCGTCGTGCCGCGCGAGCGCCGCCTCATCATCGGCGGCATCGGCGACCGGCTCGCGCCACCGAAGCACGCGCGCCTGCTCTGGGAGCACTGGGACCGCTGCCGGCTGCACTGGTTCCCCGGCAGCCACATCGTGCACCTCGACCGCGGGGCCTACCTGCTGGCGATCCGGGACTTCCTCGACGCCATCGGCTTCCGCGAGAAGCGCGGCTGAGAGCGAGGCTGAGCACGGCCCGCTCGCGCGGCGTGACGTCGGCGCCCGAGGCTCGTGCTACCGTCGCGGCAGGCGATCCGAACCGAAGCCCGAGCCCAGGTGGTGCCCCGTGGGTGACAAGTCTCCGAAGGCCAAGGAAAAGGCCAAGAAGCAAGACGACAGGGACAAGGGTCAGAAGAAGGCGGCCGCGGCAGAGAAGGCCAAGCCGAGGGATCCGAACCTGAAGAAGAAGTGACCGCGCGCGCGGCGGGCGTGCGAGCTCATCACCCGCACGCCCGCCTCGGGCGCGGCCGGCTCGCCTGGCTCGCCGCGGCCGTGAGCGCGTGGGCGACGGCGTCGGCGTGCGCGAGCCCCCGGGACGCGGAGCGAGCCGCCGACGCCCGCACGGCGCCGGCCGCGAGCGCGCCGACCCCGCCCCCGTCGAGCGCGAGCGCGGACGCGAGCGCGAGCGCGAGCGCGAGTGCGCCGGCCGCCCCACCCCGGTCGAGCGCGACCGTGGACGCGAGCGGGCGCGGCTGCGGAGCGGCGCTCCGCGGCTACATCCCGGTGGGCGCGGGTCGCCGTGCGCTCGTGCGGAGCCCTGCCCTCGCGGCGCCCGCCCCGGCCGTGCTCGTGCTCCACGGCTACACCGGCTCGCCCGAGCGTATCGAAGAGACCTCGGGCTGGACGGACTTTCTCGCCGGCCGGCAGGCGCTCGTCGCGTATCCGGAGGGCACGCCGACCCGGCCGGAGGGCTTCGGCTGGGACACCGGCACGAGCCGCTTCTCGACGCACGGGCAGGACGACGTCGGCTACCTCGCGGCGCTCGTGCGGCGGCTCGTCGACGAGCACTGCGTCGATCCCGGGCGCATCCTCGTGACGGGCGAGTCGAACGGCGGCGCGCTGACGCTGCTCGCGGCCTGCGACGCGCGCACGGCGGGCGCCTTCGCCCTCGCCGCGCCGGTCATCCCGGCCATCGACGACGGCACGCTCGCGCGCTGCGGGGCAGGCCCGGCACTGCGCCTGCTCGCCGTCGCGAGCCGCCAAGACCGCACGGTGACCTACGACGGAAGCTACCGGCCGGGGCTGCCACCGCTGCTCGGTCAGGAGGCGTGGTTCCTGCGCGTCGCGGCCGAGCGCAACGGCTGCGCCCCCGCCGATCCCGAGCGCACGCCGCTCGACGACGGCACGCGCATCGAGCCGCGCCGCTGCCGCGCGCCCATCGCCCTCGTCGCGGTCGACGACGGCGTGCACACCTGGCCGGGCGGCCCCACCGGCACGGCCGGCCTGCCGCCCGGGCGCTTCCCGGCGACGAGCTTCTTGTGGCGCGAGGCCGGGCTCGAGCGCTGACGGCCCCGCCCCGCGGTGCCTCGCTCTCTACACGCTCGCTCTGCGACACGCTCGCTCTGCGACCGTTGGCAGGGCCGCACCTCCGCGCTAGCTTGAGCCCCTGGGTGCTGGGAGGATCGGGATGAGCAAACGTTGGGTCGGCGTGGGTTTGCTGCTCGTCGGAGCGGTCGCGTGCGGGGGCGAGGGCGGCACGGGCGGCGCAGGGGCATCGGGCGGCAGCGGCGCTGCCGGCGGGTCGGGCGGGTCGGGCGGCAGCGCCATCCCGCTCGTCGACACGGCGCTCGACGGCGCGTGCGTGGGCGGCAAGCCCCCCGGCACCGGGGTCAACATCGGCAACGAGCTGCACAAGGTGACGCTCGACGCCGACCCCGAGGCGCTCTGCAACGACGGCTCGCCGGCCATCATGTACGTGCGCAAGGCGGCGACGGTGCAGGCCACGAACCGCTGGGTCATCCACATGCAGCCGGGCGGCAGCTGCTCCGACTACGACGTCTGCTACGACCGCTGGTGCGGCATCGGCGCGTACGAGGCGGACAAGATGAGCTCGCGCTTCGCGCCCGAAGCGACGAACGGCTCGGGCATCTTCGCCCGCAACGCCAACAACGCCTTCGGCAACCTGAACCAGGTCTACATCTACTACTGTAGCTCCGACGGCTGGATCGGCCGGCGCAGCGATGCCGTGCTCGAGGACACGACCGGGACGCGCCCGACCTTCCGCCTGCACTTCCGCGGCCACGACATCCTCGAGGCCGCCGCGGCGGCGCTCGCGGCGGGCGTCACCTCGGACGACGGCGTCGAGACCCTGCCGTCGCTCGACGCCGCGACCCACGTGCTCTTCAGCGGCAGCTCGGCGGGCTCGAACGGCCTGTCGCACACGCTCGACTGGTGGGCGGCGCAGGTGCCGAACGCGACCCAGGTCGGCGGCATGCTCGACTCGATCTTCCTGCCGCTGCCCGAGGACGTCACCGACCCGACGATCGCGGCCACCTACCTCACCGGCATGCAGGCGCAGTGGACCACCGTGAAGCAGACCCTCTACCACGCCTTCACGGACGAGAGCTGCCTCGCCCTGCACCCCGGCGCCGACGCCTACCTGTGCGGGCTGACGAGTCACCTGCAGCTCGACCACACGACGACGCCCTTCTTCTCGCGCCAGGATCTCACCGACCCGGTGTCGGCCCAGTACCTGGAGGCGGCCGGGGCCACCATCCCGCAGATCGCGGCGTGGACGTACACGAGCATGCTGCGGCTCGCCGGCGCCCTGCAGAGCTCGGAGGAGCAGGCGTCGATGACGGTCGCGCCCGGCAGCTATGCGAGCAACTGCGGCCAGCACATCGTGATGCTCAACAGCACCTGGTTCGGCGTCGCGCAGCAGAACAACGCGACCGTCGAGGGCGCGGGTGGCACGCCGCTCACGGTGCACGACGCGCTCGGCGCCTGGATGCTCGGCACACCCATCGCGGCCATCGACACCGAGCCCTCGACGGTCTCGTTCTGCCCGGCGACGACGAGCGAGCAATAGCGGGTCGCACCTCGGGGACCGGCCATGAGGACGGCGCGGCGAGCTCGGCGGCGAGCACCGCCGGGTCGGTCAGGGCCCTGCCGGCAGCACGCCGCCGATCGCATGGAGCTCGCCGGCCGCGTCGAAGGTGAGCGCGACGTCGGGCTCGGGGCGCACGGCCCCGTAGCGCAGCCACAGGATCGGCCACGCGAACACGTCGACCTCGCCCGCGAGCACCGTGCCGCGGGCGAACAGGCCCCCCACGGTGGTGGCGGCGCGCACGAGCGCGTCGGCGTACGCGAAGCCGTGGAAGTCGGGCGGTAGGGTGCTCGGCACCGAGCGGTACGCGGCGCCCACCACCCGCGGTGCGAGATCGGTGCAGCGCAGGGCCTCGGGCGGCGTGCCGGCCGTCAGCGCGCGCAGGGCGTCGTCGAAGTGCGCCATCTCGGGGGCGGCCGTGATGAGCGCGGGCACGTAGGTGTCGCGCAAGGAGCACGCGTCGTCGCTGTAGTGGTGCAGCTGGCAGCGCACGAAGCCCGCCCGCGCTGCGAGCTGCCGGCCGAGCACGTGGTACATGGCGCCCGGCTGGCCCGTCGGGGGCAGCTCGCGCGACAGGCCCTTCACGTCGTCCGGCGACAGCCACTTCTGCTCACTCCAGCCCGTGCGCCGCAGCAGGCGCGCGTCGACGACGAGCGCCGCCAGCCGCTCGACCTCGAAGGGGTCGCCGTCCGGCAGCGCGAGGCCGCGCGCGCGGGCGAGCTCGACGGTCGGAAGCAGGGGAGCGGGGCGCAGCTCGGCCATGGCTCGACTCGCCGGCGACGCCTAGCGGCGCGCGCGCAGGTACTGCTTCGGCCAGTCGATGTCGGCGCCGAGCACCTCGGCGGCGTGGAGCGGCCAGTACGGGTGGCGCAGGAGCTCGCGGGCGAGCAGCACGGCGTCGGCACGGCCCGTCGCGACGATCTCCTCGGCCTGCTTCGGCTGGGTGATGAGGCCGACGGCGCCCGTCGGGATGCCGGCCTCGAGGCGCACCGCCTCGGCGAAGGGCACCTGGAAGCCCGGCCCCGCGGGCACGGTGGCGTGCGGCGCGAGCCCGCCGCTCGAGCAGTCGACCAGATCGACGCCGAGGCCGCGGAACGCCTTGGCGAGCTCGATGGTCTGCGCGAGGTCCCAGCCCCCCTCGACCCAGTCGGTGGCCGAGAGCCGCACGAAGAGCGGCAGGCGCGCCGGCCACGCCTCGCGCACGGCCCGCGCCACGCGCAGCGGCAGCCGCGTGCGGTTCGCGAAGCTCCCGCCGTAGTCGTCGTCGCGCTGGTTCGAGAGCGGCGACAGGAACTCGTGCAGGAGGTAGCCGTGCGCCATGTGGAGCTCGACGAGCTCGAAGCCGATCGCGAGCGCGCGCCGTGCCGCGGCCACGAAGTACGCCACCACGGCGTCGATCTCCGCCGCGTCGAGCGCGCGCGGCGTCGGGTGACCCGGCGCGAAGGCGACGGCGCTCGGGGCGACCGGCTCCCAGCCCCCCGCCTCCTTCGGCACGGGCGCGCCCCCGTCCCAGGGCGCCGCGGTCGAGGCCTTGCGCCCGGCGTGGGCGAGCTGGATCCCGGGCACGGCCCCCTGCTCGCGCACGAAGGCCGCCGTCTCGGCGAGCGCCTCGGCATGGGCGTCGGACCAGAGCCCGAGGTCCCCGGGCGAGATGCGCCCCTCGGGACACACCGCCGAGGCCTCGGCGAGCACGGCCGCCGCGCCACCGACCGCGCGGCTGCCGAGGTGCACGAGGTGCCAGCGCGTGGCGAGCCCGTCCACGCACGAGTACTGGCACATGGGCGAGACGAAGATGCGGTTGCGGAACGTGGTCTCGCGCAGGCGCAGCGGAGAGAACAGCTTGCTCATGGGGCTTCGACCTTCGACTGCACGTCAGATGTACTGACCGGCGTCCACGCGCAACACCTCGCCGGTGATCGCGCGGGCCGCGTCGGAGAGCAGGAACAGGACCGCGTGGGCGACGTCCTCGGGCGCGGCGAGCTCGGGGAGCACCGCCTCGGCCCGCGCCCGGGCGCGCACGTCCTCGTCGAGCTGGCGGGCCATTTCGGTCATGACCATCCCGGGCGCGACCGCGTTGACGGTGATGCCCTTCGGCCCGAGCTCGCGCGCCGCCGTCTTCGTGAGGCCGACGAGGCCGGCCTTCGCCGCCGCGTAGTTCGCCTGGCCGAACTTGCCGCGCAGGCCGTTGATCGAGGTGATGTTCACGATGCGCCCGCCGCCCGCCGCGCGCATGGCCGGGGCGAGCGCGCGGATCAGGCGGAAGGCGCCGGACAGGTTCACGTCGAGCACCGACTGCCACTCGTCGTCGCTCATCTTGAGCAGGCTCTTGTCGCGCGTGATGCCGGCGTTGTTGACGAGCAGGGTCGCGGGCCGCGGCAGGCTCCCGACGGCCGCGGTGACGCTCGCCGTGGCGCCGATGTCGACCGCGTGGAAGCGGAGCGACGGGTCGGGGTCGCCCTCCGCGCGATCGAAGACGTGGGTCTCGGCGCCCGCTGCCGCCAGCATGCGCGCGATGACGCGCCCGATGCCGCGCCCGCCGCCCGTGACGACCGCCACCTTGCCCGTAAAGTCCCAGCCGGGTGCTGCCATGGCCCCGTCGTAGACCGGCGCGCGGCCTCCGGCTACCCCGCGCCGGGCGGAGCACCGGCGACCTTCGGCGTCACCGCTCGGGCGCGGCGGCCGCCGCGTCGCCCGCGGTGGGCACTCGACCCTACGACTCCCGGCGGCGGGAGGACTACCGGCGGCGCGTGCGTCGAGTCCCCTCCATGGCGCGGAAGACGTCTTCGCTCGTCGCGCGCCTGCAGGTCGCGCCGTCGATGTCGCGCCGGAGCTCCCGGTGCCCCGCGACCTCGAAGCTCCAGAGCTGGGGCGGACCCTCCCAGAAGCCGTACGTCGCCCTGGCGACGGCGTTCGCGGGGACCCCGCTCGCGTGCGCGGCGCGCCAGGCGTCGGCAAGGGAGCAGGCCGGCAGCGGCCGGGGCTTGGCGCCGAGCTCGAGTTGGCTCGAGTCCTGGAGCCGCCCGAGGAGGCACGGCGCCGGAACGTCGCGGCAGAAGCCCACGGAGCTCGTGATGGAGACGCCCACCTCGACGAGATCGGCGCCGGGGGCCTTCGTCGGATCGAGCTCGTGGAAGCCGAAGGTGACGTAGAGCGCCATGTCGCGGGTGAGGTCGACGCCGCCGGCCGCGGTCATGTGCTCCACCCCGAGCGTGACGAGGCCGACGCGCTCGTCGAGCGAAAGCGCGAGGGCTCTGGCCTGTTCGAGCACGCCTGCGAGCTCGGCGTTCGCGGCGTCGGGCACGGATATCGGCACGCTGCGCCGCGTGGGGTCGAGCGGGGGGTCGCTCGAGCGCGCGCTCGTGCGCACCGTCGGCGGGGCGGGCCGCGGGCCGGCGCTCCGCGACGGCGTGAGGTCCGGCGGGGGCGGAGGCGGCGGGATCGGCGTCTCGTTCGTGTCGGAGGGTCGCCGCTCCCGGTGGTGGCCATCGCAGCAGGGCAAGAGGAGCACGAGCGCGAGCGCGCCGAGGGACCGCGCCCGGCCGCGGCAGCGCCCGCGCGGCCGCCCGAGGGTCCCCAAGGACGCTCGCTTGGCTGCGGTGAAACGGCACGCCATCACCCACCGAAGCTAGCATGAAGGGACGCCGCGGCCGTATGAGTGGAGGGCGCGCCCCGCTCCCATGGTACGACGCGCGCCATGGACAGGGACCTCGCAGGGCGCTTCATCGTCATCACCGGCGCCAACACGGGCATCGGCCTCGCAACGGCCGAGATCCTCGCCGCACGCGGCGCCAAGCTGGCGCTCGCCTGTCGTTCGGAGGCGAAGACCCTGCCCGTCGTCGAGGCCCTGCGCAGGCAGGGCGGCGAGGCCGACTTCGTCGCGCTCGACCTCGCGTCGCTCGCGAGCGTGCGCACCTGCGCCGCGGGCCTCGTGGGCACCGGGCGGCCGATCGACGTCCTGCTCAACAACGCCGGGCTCGCGGGCCAGCGCGGGCAGACCGCCGACGGCTTCGAGCTCGCCTTCGGCACGAACCACCTCGGGCATTTCCTGCTCACGCTGCTCGTGATGCCGCTCCTGCGACAGGCGAGGGCCGCGCGCATCGTCAACGTCTCGAGCGCGGCGCACTACGACGCCAAGGGCATCGACTTCGAGGCGGTGAGGAAGCCTACCGAGACCGTGACGGGCCTGCGGGAGTACGCGGTCTCGAAGCTCGCCAACGTGCTCTTCACGGGCGAGCTCGCGCGCCGCGTCGGGCCGGACGGCATCCACAGCTACGCGCTTCATCCCGGCGTCGTCGCCTCCGACGGGTGGCGCCGCATTCCGTGGCCCATCCGCCCGCTCATGAAGCTCCTCATGCTCTCGAACGCGGAGGGCGCCGCCACGAGCGTCCACTGCGCCACCGCGCCCGAGGTCGCCGGCGACGACGGTCGCTACTACGACCGCTGCCGCGAGAAGCGACCGAGCCCGCTCGCGCTCGACGACGAACTCGCGCGCAAGCTCTGGGCGCACAGCGTCGCGTGGACGGGCGTCGATCTCTGACCGCATCGGCGCCCAGCGCCTCGACTCCGCCCCGAGTCGGCCAACTTCGCCGAGGCTGCCGGGGTTGTGGCGGAGCCAGCGCCGCGACGCACGGCCGGCTCTGTGAAAGCGCCGGGGGCAGCCCCGCGGCGCCACCCGGCGAGCCTGGAGCCTCGAGACTCTCGTCCGAAAGTGGGAAGGTCGAGTCTGGCCGAGCGCCGCGGCTCGGCAGGTGGTCAGTCGCAGACCGTCCGCACGACGTTCCTGCCGGCGCCCCCGCCCCCCTCGATGCGACAGCCCCTGCATTCGCGCACCCTGACCCACGTCCCGGCAGTTGCGTACTGGATGTCGTCAGGCAGCGGGGGCCCGTCGCAGCGCAGGAGCGCAGTGCGCTCGCGGCTGCATGCGTCGCTCATCGGCCACGGCGAGCGAAGACACGGCTCGCCCTCCACGGCGACGGAAAAGTCGAGCGGCTTGTCGTCGCGGCATCCGCCGGGACCTCGCACCGCAAATCGCCGGAACGCCTTGTCGATACACACGAGGACCGCGTCGACACCGTCGCAACGTTCCCAACGGAAGTAGGTCTGCTCGTGCTGAACGCAGGCATCGCCCTCGCGCGCCGTGCTGAAATCGCACATGGCGTAGAACTCGTTCTTGTTCTCCATCCGGCCCGGCGTGCAGCCCTTCGGCCCGGGACATGGCATCGGCTCGAACTTGCCGCCGACGCACACGAGATACGTCCTGTCGTCGGCGCACGCGACCGGCGTCGCCTTGGCCCCGTCGGGCGACCGTTCGTTGCGGCAGGCGTCGCCCACCTTCGGGCGGCTGTTGCAGGCGGTCATGGCCGCGACGACCGCCGCCAGCGCGATCGACGCGCGACGGGTCCAGATCATGGTGTCCCCCCGGGCCGGCCGTGCGGGCGAGACGCCGCACCGCCGATGCTCGGCATTGGTTTGCGCAAGCTTTTCAAATAGTTGTACTCACAACCAGGGCGTGAGGTGCTCGCGCGCAGGCTCACCCGTCACAAGGCTCGCGTCAAGCCGAGTCCCGGCCACGTTGTCGACGAGCCGCGGGCACGGCGCGGCGACCTCAGCGCGCGAGCATGATCGGCCGCCGCGCGCGCTCGGCGAGCCGCGCGAGGGGCACGCCCGCCGCCCGTGCGCCCGCCGCGAGGACGAGGGCGCCGCCCGGGACCTGGCCGAGCGCCATGAGCACCTCGCCGAGCGCCGGCCGCAACACCGTGCGCACCCGGGCCGCGACGCCGCGCACCGCGAGCCCGCCGCGCGCCGCCTCGGCGGCGCCGAGGGCCGCCGCCTCGGTGTCGCCGACCCCGAGCACCGTGACGACGCCGCCGTCGTGGCGCGCGAGGGAGGCCGCCGCCGCGAGCGCCCGCGCGCCCTCCGGACTGCCGTCGTACACGACCGTCGGCCCCGAGAGCGCGTGCCCGGCCCGGATGAGCAACACCGGGCGCTCGGCCTGCTCGCTCACGCGCCGGGCCGTCTCGGCCGCGACGTCGGGCCGGCCGAGCACCGACACGCCGAGCGGCAGCACGACGACGTCGACGCTCGCGGAGGCCGCCACCACCTCGTGCGTCACTTCGCCGCGCACGACGCGGAACGAGAAGGTGAGCTTCGCCCGCTCGGCGGCCTCCCGGACGGCCGCGCGGGCGCGGTCGCCGCGCGAGCGGAGCGCGCGCTCCATCTCGGCGACCTGCATGCTCTCGGGCCCCGCCCCGGCCGAGGCGACGACGCGCACCACGGGCGAGGCCGCGAGGCGCAAGAGGCCCGCGTCCTCGACGAAGAGCCCGACGAGCTCGGAGCGCGCGCGCTCCGCCAGGCGCGCCGCCGCCTCGAGCCCGGCGAGCCCGTGCGCCGAGGCGTCGAGCGCCACGAGCAGCCGCCGCACGCGGAGCTCGAGGGGGTCTCGGCTCACGGCTTGTCTCCGTTGCCGCGCGCCTTGTCCTCGTCCTTGTCCTTGCCGAGGCGCAGGCGCAGCTGGGCGAGGGCCTCGAGCCGGGCCTCGACCCGAGCGTTCACGCTGCCCTCGGGGAACTTCCCGGCGGCGTCGCGCGCCCCCGCGGGCACGCCCGAGAGCACCTCGATGCCCTCGTCGATGGACTCGACGGCGTACACGTGGAAGCGCCCGGCGCGCACGGCCTCGACCACGTCGCCGCGCAGCATCAGGTGCTTGACGTTGCTCTTCGGGATGACGACGCCCTGCTCGCCGCTGAGGCCGCGGGCGCTGCACACGTCGAAGAAGCCCTCGATCTTCTCGTTCACGCCGCCGATGGGCTGCACCTCGCCGTGCTGGTTCACCGAGCCGGTGACGGCGAGGCTCTGCTTCAACGGCACGTCCGCGAGCGCCGACAGGAGCGCGTAGAGCTCGGCCGACGAGGCGCTGTCGCCCTCGACCATGCCGTAGGACTGCTCGAAGACGAGCGTGGCCGCGAGCGACAGCGGCAGCTCCTGCACGAAGCGGGCGCCGAGGAAGGCCGAGAGGATGAGCACGCCCTTCGAGTGCAGCGGCCCGCCGAGCTCGACCTCGCGCTCGATGTCGACGACCTCGCCGCGCCCGAGGCGCACCCGGGCAGTGATGCGGCTCGGCCGGCCGAAGGCGAAGCCCCCGAGCTCGAGGACGGCGAGCCCGTTGACCTGGCCCACGCGCTCGCCCGTCGTCGAGACGAACAGCGTGCCGCGCTCGATCTCCTCGTAGATGCGCTCGCGCACGCGCGCGACCCGCGTGACACCGGTGTCGATGGCGCGCTCGACGTCGGCCGCCGTCACGAGCTCGACGCCGCGCTCGCCGGCCCAGTAGCTCGCCTCGCGCACGAGGTCGCAGAGCTTGCCCATGTGGGCCGAGAGCTTCGCCGCGTCGTCGGCGAGCCGGGCACAGTGCTCGATGACGCGCGCGACGCCCGTGCGGTCGAAGGCCCGGAGCTTCTCGTCCTTGACCACCGTGGCGACGAGCCGCGCGTAGAGCAGATCGTGGTCGTCCGAGCGGTCCACCTCGTCCTCGAAGTCGACCGCGACCTTGAAGAGCGCGCGGAACTCCGGGTCGAAGGCCGACAGGAGGTAGAACAGGCGCCGCTCGCCGAGCACCACCACCTTGACGTCGAGCGGCACGGGCTCGGGCTCGAGCGACACCGTGCTGCCGAGACCGAGCACGCGACCCACCGACTCGATGCGGATCTGCTTCGACAGGAGCGCGCGCTTCAGTCCTTCCCAGGCGTAGGGCGAAAGGAGGACGTTGCGCACGTCGAGCAGGAGGTAGCCGCCGTTGGCCTTGTGCAGGGCGCCCGGCTTGATGAGGTTGTGGTCCGTCAACAGGGCGCCGAAGCGCGACAGGTGCTCGATGCGCCCGACGAGGTTGTCGTAGGCGGGCGAGTCCTCGAACACGACCGGCGCGCCCTTCGTCTCCGAGTGGTCGACGAGCAGGTTCACCTGGTAGCGCCGCAGCTGCGCGCCCTCGTCGCCCTCGAGCAGGGCGGCGACCCCCGCAGCCTCGTCGCGCTTCATGAAGGCGCTGGCGTTCTCGAGCACGTCCTGCTCGACGGCGACGAGGAAGGCGACGACCTCCGGCAGCTCCGCGTACTTCTTCTTGGCGTCCTCGAGCAGGTGGGCGACCGCGGCGCGCATCGCGCCGCGCACGAGCTCCTTCATCTTGTGGCGCGCCTCCTGCTCCCAGCGCGGCACCTTGGCGAGCATGGCGCGCACGTCCTCGCCGAGCGCCTGGATGTCCTCCTCGATGCGCTTTCGGTCCGCCTCCGGGAGCTTCGCGAAGTCGTCGGGCGGCACCACCTCGTCGTCCTTCACCGGGGCGAGCGCGAACCCCATGGGCGTGTGCACGAGCGCGATCCCCTTCTTCGAGGCGCGCGCGCGCAGCTCGTGCAGGGCCGACTCCTGCCGCCCCTTCAGCTCTTCGTCGAGCGTGTGCTTGCGCGTCCGGAACTCGTCGGTCTCGAGCGCGCCCGGGATCACGGTGCGCAGCTCCTCGACGAGCTGCTCGACGTCGCGCTTCAGCTCCTTGCCCTTGCCGGCAGGCAGGAGCATGTGGCGCGGCTTGTGCGAGGCCGCGAAGTCGTCGACGTAACAGATGTCGCGCGGCACCGGCTCCCCGGCCGCGCGCTCCTGCACCGTGGCGCGGACGGCCGTGAACTTGCCCGCGCCGGGCCGCCCCATGGCGTAGAAGTTGTAGCCGTCGTGGCGCATACCCATGCCGAAGCGCAGGGCCTCGACGGCACGCTCCTGCCCGACCCGCGCCGACACGGGCTCGAGCTCGGCGGTGGACTGGAACGCGAAGCGACCGGGGTCGCACCGGATGCACAGCTCTTCGGGCGAGAGCGGGCGAACGCTCATGTCGTCTGCCACCTTTCTTGCGGATGGCTCGTGGACGCGCGTACCCAGCATCTTGAAGGTGCGCCCGCCGAGGCGCGCTCGCAAGCCCGGCTCCGAAGGCTCCGGGGGCGGTGTGGTCCGTGGTAGTCAGGGCCGGGCGCCGCCGCCCCGCGTCTCAGGGGCCGAGCAGGCGCAGGATCTCCGCGGCGGGCTTGCCGCCGTAGAGCGCCCGGGCGAGGTCGGCGTTCGCGAAGGAACGGGTGAGCATGCGGTCCACGTAGAGCGTGCCGTCGAGGTGATCCACCTCGTGCTGCAGGATGCGCGCGGGCCAGCCGCGCACGCGCCACACCTGCTCGACCCCGTGCTCGTCGAGCCCGCTCACCTCGACCTCGAGGTGGCGCGCCACGACGCCCACGTAGCCCCGCACGCTGAGGCACCCCTCGAAGAACGAGGCCCGCTCCTCGCCGACGAGCCGCAGAACGGGGTTCACGAAGACGCGCGGCCCGAAGGCGACGCGCCCCCGCTCCGCCACCTCCTCGGGCGTGGCGCGCGCCATGAGCTCCGCCCGGTCCTCGAGCACGATGACCCGCCACGGGACACCGATCTGCGGGCCCGCCAGCCCGACGCCGGGCGCCCGGCGCATGGTGTCGATCATGCGCGCGAAGAGCGCCTGAAGCTCGGGGGTGGCGATGCGCTCCCGGGGCACCTCGGCGGCGCGCGTCCGGAGCCCCGGCGTCCCCGCCTGAACGATGTCGCCTGCCGCGGGGGACGGCGCGGCGGGCCCGGGTGAGGTCGGCGCCGGCACGGCGGCACAGCCCGACACGAGGAGCAAGCTCACGGCGGTGGCGCAGGCGAAGGGGCTCATTGCGGGCTCACGCTAGTAGGAGGGTGTCGGGAGCAACAGCTGCTCTGCCGGAGCGCGGCCGATTGCCCGAGCTACCCGGGGCGGCGCGTGACGGGGTGCAAGACGAGCGCGGAGCTGCCGCCGTTCGTCAAGGCGTGCGAGTACGGGTTTCGCTGAGCGCGCTGCGGCACGGGCCAGAGCGCTGGCTCGTGCGCGCGTTCCGCGTTGTCGCCCACGGGGCGCGCCGGTAGAGTGGGAGATCGCAGCATGGCTACTGCCCTGGTCGAGTGCGTCCCGAACTTCTCCGAGGGGCGCGACCGCGCGAAGGTGAAGCTCATCACCGACGCCATCGAGGCCGTCGGCGGGGCGCGCCTGCTCAACGTCGAGCCGGGTGCCGACACGAACCGCACGGTCGTCACCTTCGTGGGCGAGCCTGCGGTCGTGGAGCAGGCGGCCTTCGCAGCCATCGCGCGGGCGGCGCAGCTCATCGACATGAGCCGGCACACGGGCGCCCACCCGCGCATGGGGGCGACGGACGTGTGCCCCTTCGTGCCGGTCGAGGGCGTCACCATGGACGACTGCGTCGGCATCGCGCGCCGGCTCGGCGAGCGCGTGGGGCGCGAGCTCGAGATCCCCGTCTACCTCTACGAGGCGGCCGCGACGCGGCCCGAGCGCCGCAACCTGTCCGACATCCGGCGCGGCGAGTACGAGGGCCTCCAGAAGAAGCTCGCCGACCCCGCGTGGCAGCCCGACTTCGGACCGGCCCGCCTGCACGCCGGCGCCGGGGCGACGGTGATCGGCGCGCGGGAGTTCCTCATCGCCTACAACGTGAACCTGAACTCGACGGACAAGGGCCACGCGAGCGACCTCGCGTTCGCGCTCCGCGAGAAGGGGCGCGTCGCGCGGAGCGGCCACACCCGGCCCTACTACGCGCGCGGCCAGAAGCTCTTCTACCGCGACGGCGCCTTTCCGTGCGGCAGCTGCGAGCTCGTCCAGCCGAGCTACGAGGCCGTCCGCGAGCACTGCGCGAGCGCGCACGGCTACGACCTCGACGCCTTGCTGCGGTCGAACGACCTCGCGCCGCCCGCCGTGGTCGGGAAAACGGTCTTCCGCCCCGGCCTCTTCCGGGCCTGCAAGGCGATCGGCTGGTACGTGGACGACTACCGGCGCGCGCAGGTGTCGATCAACCTCACCAACTACAAGACGACGCCGCCCCACGCCGTCCTCGAGGCGTCGCGCGCGCTCGCGGCCGAGCGCGGGCTCGTCGTGACCGGGAGCGAGATCGTCGGCCTCGTGCCCTACCAGGCGCTCTACGAGGCGGGTCGCTACTACCTCGAGCGGCAGGGGCGCACGCTCGGGCAACCGAAGCGCGACGTGCTCGCCACCGCCGTGAGCTCGCTCGGCCTCACGGACGTCGCGCCGTTCGAGATCGACAACAAGGTGCTCGGCCTGCCGGTCGTCTCCGACAAGGCGCTCGTGCAGAAGACCGTGCTCGAGTTCACGGACGAGGTGTCGCGCGACTCGCCGGCGCCGGGCGGCGGATCGGTGGCCGCGCTCGCGGGCGCGCTCGGGGCCGCGCTCGCCTCGATGGTCGCGAACCTCACCTACGGCAAGGAGGGCACCGAGGCGCGCGACCCGGAGCTCGCGCGGATCGCCGAGGAGGCGCAGCGCATCAAGGACGAGCTCGTCGTCGCGGTCGACGCCGACTCGGACGCGTTCGCGGGCTTCATGGCCGCCCTGCGCATGCCGCAGGGCACGGCCGAGGAGAGGGCGCTGCGCACGAAGAAGATGCAGGAGGGCCTCGTCGCCGCGGCCGACGTGCCCTGGGCGACCGCGCAGGCGAGCCTCGCGGCCATGCGCCTGGCGCGCGCCGTCGCGGCCATCGGCAACCCCGCCTCGCTCTCCGACGGCGCGGTCGGCGTCCAGATCGCCTTCGCGGGCGTGCGCGGCGGGCTCTGGAACGTGCTCATCAACCTGAAGGACATCAAGGACCCGGCCTACGTCGCCGACAAGCGCGCCGCGTGCGAGGCCCTGCTCGCCGAGGCGCGCGCGCTCGCCGACGAGACGGGCGCGTTCGTCGACGACCAGCTCTTCGCGGCGATCGCGCGGCGGGGGGGTTGAGGCTCCGACGACGAACCCCGCGCCCCTTGCGCCCCGCGCGACCCGCTGCTCGAATCCGACCGTGGCCAAGACGACCGTCCCCTGCTCCTGCGGCGAGCCCATCGCGCGCGGCGACGCCTTCTGCCAGGCGTGCGGCAAGGAGGTCGACGCCGACACGAGGGCGCGGCTCGTCGAGGCGCTCGACCGCCTGGCGGCGCAGGCCGCCGACGACGACCGGGCGATGGTGCTCCGGACCAAGGTGCGCAAGGCGGCGAACATGATCGCCATCCTCGGAGTCCTGTTCCTCGTGTCGGGCGCGATCTTCTACGCTATCCAGAAGGGGCAGGCCGACAAGGCCATCGCCATGCTCGCGGGCATGCCCGACGATGCCACCTTCCCGACGCCCATCGACGGCGTCACCTACAAGGTCGGCGCCCTGCGCGCCAAGGTCGCGGCCGAGCCCGTGCAGCTGCTCGTCGTCAACGTCGTGCTCGCGAGCCTGATGGGCGGGCTCTACCTCTGGGCGCGGAAATCGCCGCTGCCGGCGATCATCACGGCCTTCGCGCTCTTCTTCGTCGTCCACTTCGTCAACTTCCTCCTCGACCCGGCCACCATCGTGCAGGGCATCATCATCAAGGTGCTCGCGATCGCGGCCTTCGTCGCGGGCATCAAGGCGGCGCTCGAGGTGCGCGCCGCGAGCGCGCCACCCGCGAGCACGGCGTAGCGTGCGCTGCCCGGCGTGCGGCGCCGACCACCGCCCCGGCGCGCGCTTTTGCCGGCGCTGCGGGGAGCCCTTCACACCCGGCGACGCGCGGCCTGTGAGTGCGGGGGCGGGCGCGGGGGCGGGCGCGGGGGCGAGTGCGAGCGCGAGTGCGAGTGCGGGCGCGGGGGCGAGTGCGGGGACGGGCGGGCCGGAGTCCCTGGGGTCGCCGAGCCGCCGGGCGCTTGCGGCGTGGCGCACGCTGACGCCGCTTTTCTGGCTCATGGTGCTCCTGCTCGGGAGCTCGGGCTTCGTCGTGTTCGCCAGTCGAGCGCACCCCGAGCACACCGCGACCTACGAGCTCGCCGCGGCCCTCGTCGACGCCGCGATCATCGCCGCCTTCGCGCTCGGCGAGCGGCGCGCGCTCGCTCCGCTGCTCGGCAGGCACGCCGCGCCCGGGCGGAGCGCGCTCTACGCGCTCGCGGCCGTCGCCTGCATCTTCGCCTTCATGGAGCTCTACTTTCTCGCCCTCGGCGCCTTCGGCGTCGAGGAGCTCCGCTTCCTCGACCACTACCGCGCGGCGGGCTGGCCGACGTGGGCCGTCTTCGCCTTCGTGAGCGGGCTGCCGGCCGTGGTCGAGGAGCTCGCGTTCCGGGGCTACGTGTGGACGCGCCTCGAGCGCGTGGTCGGGCCGCGCGACGCCCTCGTCATCCAGGCGGCGATGTTCTCGGTGCTGCACCTCATGCCGCTCGTGTTCCTGAGCCACTTCGCCATCGGCCTCGTGCTCGGGCTCGTGCGCCTGCGGACGAAGAGCCTCTACCCGGGCATGGCGGCGCACGCCGCGTGGAACGCGATCGTGGTGCTCGAGGAGCTGCTGTGAGCGACCCGCTCGGCTATCGTCGGGCGCCATGAAGAGCGTGCTCGAACGGTTCAGGCTCGACGGGCGCGTCGCGCTCGTGACGGGGGCCGGGCGCGGCATCGGCCGGGCCACGGCGCTCGCCCTCGCCGAGGCGGGCGCGGACGTGGTCGTGGCGGCGCGGCGCGGCGACACGCTCGACGCGGTCGTCGCGGGCATCGCGGCGCGCGGGCGCCGTGGGCTCGCCGTCCCGACCGACGTCACGGTGGGCGCCGAGCTCGATCGCCTGCTCGCGCAGACGCTCGCGGCCTTCGGCCGGCTCGACGTGCTCGTCAACAACGCCGGCGGCGCGCCGCCCTGCATCGCGCTCGCCGTGCCCGACGAGGCGCTCGAGGCGGCCTACCACTTCAACGTGACCGCGGCCTTCCACCTGTCGCGCGAAGCCGCGCCGCACCTGGCCAAGAGCCCGGGCGGAGGCGCGATCGTCCAGACGTCGAGCGCGCTCTCGCACCTCGTCGACGTCGGCTTCGTCGCGTACGGCGCGGCCAAGGCGGCCCTCAACCACCTGACGCGCCTGCTCGCGGCCGAGTGGGCGCCGAAGGTGCGCGTCAACGCGGTCGCCGCCGGCGCGACGGTGACGGACGCGCTCGAGGCCTTCGTGGCCGTGGACGAGCTGCGCCAGCAGATGGAGGCTCGGACGCCCATGGCGCGCCTCGCCGAGCCCGAGGACGTCGCGGCGGCGATCCTGTTCCTGGCCTCGCCGGCCGCGAGCTGGATCACGGGCAAGATCCTCGAGGTCGACGGCGGGACCGTGGCCTCGAACTGGCCCTTCGTCATCCCAGGGGGCCTGTGACGCGGCGCGCAACCGGAGCCGCGCGAGCGGGTGTAAGCTCGGCGCACCGCCCGCCGTTGGTAGCCCCGATGCAGGCTCGACCCTCGCCCCGAGAGCTCCCCGCGATCGCGCTCGGCCTGTGCCTCTGCGCAACCGGCTGCGCTTCGCTGCGCGTCAACGTCGGGGCCACGAGCGATCTCCGGGCGCACGCCGGCGTCGAGGCGACGCTCGTCACCAACGTCCTCATCGACGCCGAGCCCGAGGACCAGGCCTTCGGCGGCCCGGCGATCATCACCGGCGTCGGGCTCGCCCACGACGGTCGCGGCCTCGAGGGCCAGCTCGGCCCCGGGCTCGACATGCTCCTCGCGCCGGACGACAAGCGCGTCGGCATCCGGGGCAGCCTGCGGGCGCCCATGTACTTCGCAGAGCAGCGGCTGACGGCCGTGGGCTTCGGGGCCGAGGCCTCGCTGCCCTTCGTGGCCGCGGGTCGCGAGTTCGGCTCGGGGAGCCACGACGCGCGCCTGCTCGTCGGGCCCTACCTCGGCGCCCAGGTGGTCCTGCGCGGCTCGAAGACCGTCAGCGAGCCCGTCGGCTTCGCGCGCGGGTCGCTCGGCGTGAGCGTCGAGATGCTCTCGGCCGACGACTGAGTGGCCCCCCTTGCCGGGCCACTCCGCCCGGGGTGGCCGCGAACGGTCGCCACGCTTCGGTGCTACCATGGAGGCATGAGCTCGTCGGCGAACGAGGACGCACGACGCCGCAGCGCCGAGGCACGCCGGGGCCGCGTCACCATCCGCCGCGCTGGGTGGCTCGACCAGGATCCCGCGGCCGTCTCGGGCGCGGAGGCGCTGGCGCTCGTCGCTCGACTGACGCGAGCGGCCTGGGCACTGAGTGGGCGTTCGATGCCGCGCTACAGGCGGAGCGAGATCCCCTGCGTCTTCGTCCCCAGCTCGGCGCTGCCGTCGTGATGGATCTGCGACAGCCGACGGCCGACGACTCTCAGCGCGGCACGCCCTCGAGAACCGCGATCGGCTGCGCCGCGAACACGCGCGCGAGCGCGAAGCCGGCCGACTCGAACAGGCGCGCGAACTCGGCGCGCGAGCGCTCGCGACCGCCCGAGCAGACGATCATCATGTGCACGTCCGCGACCGGGCCGAGGCCGTGGGACTGGTTGGTCTCCACGATGTCCTCGACGACGAGGAGCTTGTGGCCGGGCTCCATGGCGCGGCGCACGTTGCCGAGCACCTGCACGGCGCGCGCATCGTCCCAGTCGTGCAGGATGTTCTTGAGCAGGTAGGCGTCCGCTCCCCGGGGCACCGACTCGAAGAAGTTGCCGGGCGCGAGCGTCACGCGCTCGGCGACGCCACGACGCTCGAGCAGCGAGCGCGCCGAGGCGATGACGCCCGGCGAATCGCACAGAACGCCACTGAGGTGCGGGTGACGCACGAGCAGCTCCGACAGCATGGTGCCGCGCCCGCCGCCGACGTCGCACAGGCGACGCACGTCGGCGAAGGGGTAGAGCGAGGCCGCGATCGGGCCATGCGCCGTGGTCATGCCCATCATGAACTGCGCGAACACCTCGCGGTCGTGGGGCCGCCCCTCGAAGAAGCGCCACACGTCCGCGCCGTGCACGCGGTCGAAGGCCGGGCCGCCCGTCTGGAGCGTGCGCTCGTAGTCGCACCACGCCGGCCCCATGGCGGGCGAGGCCATGTACTCGCAGCCCTCGCGCATGCGGTCGAGCCGACCCGAGCAGAGGGCGCGCGACAGGCGGGTCTGCGAGAAGCGCCCCCGTGCGTCGAGCGCGAAGATGCCGTCCCACGCCGCGGCGCGCAGCGTGCGGTGCAGGGCGTCCGCGTCGAGGCCGGTGCGCCGGGCGAGCTCGGCCGCGGTCTGCGGGCCGTGCGCCTCGACGAGGTCGGCGATGCGGTGGCGGGCGATGGCGCCGACGATCTGCGTGCGACCGACGCCCACGGCGCGGTCGAACATCGCGAGCGCGGGCGGCGTGATGGCGTCGGCGAGCCGCAGGAGCATGCGGCGCAGGCCGAGCACGAGCGGCAGGCCCCAGCGCGGGGGCGGGCCCGGGAAGGGGCGCGGCGACAGGCCGCGGTCGTCGTGCTCGACGGCGTGGCCGTGCGAACGGAGCGGGTGGACCGCGGTGCGCGCCGCCGCGGGCGCGTGGCGCTCGGAGTCGGAGCTCTGTGCCACGGCGTCCACGCCGGGAATGCTGGGGCCGAGGTCGTTCATCCATCCTCCTGTGCGACGAGCCGCGCTCCCGCGTACTCGACCTGTGGCCCTGCGTCAGCTCGCGCGAGCGCGACCGGACCCGGAAGGTCTTTACGCGCGCACCGCCCTCGACGAAAAGGGGCGCGCGCCGTGCCGTGCTCGCGCGCGACCGCGCCAGCAACCCGAGGTTCCGCCATGAAGAAGGCCCTGCTCTTGCCGCTCCTGCTCGTGCCGCTCACCGCCTGCGAGGAGCCGTACCCCCCGAGAAAGACCCACGGCAAGCAGACCGAGAGCGCCTGGCCGACGGCGCTCGGCACGACCGCCGCGACCGCAGAGAAGCCGCCCGTGTCGGCGCAGGCCTCGGTCGCCGCGAGCGTCGTCGCCGCGCCCGCCGCCAGCGCCAAGCCCGCGGGCGGGCGCGCGGCCCTGGCGCGCGCCGACTTCAACGAGCTCGCGGTCGAGCTCGCGCTGCCGCTCTTCTGGGTGGCGGACCGGAACGGGTCGGGTGCCGTCGATCCCGACGAGGTCGTGAGCCTCTGGGGTATCGGCCAGCCGACGAAGTGGGTCGAGGGCGGGAAATTCACGCCGGCGTTCGACGACGCCTACGCCGCGCTCGAGAAGGCGAAGGCGGCGGGCGACGCGCGCTTCGACACGCCCGACGCCGCCGAGAAGAAGCGCCGCCTCGCCGTCGCGGCCGAGCTCCGGCAGGCGCGTCCGGCCGCGATCTACTCCGATTTCCGCGCGGCCTCGGCCGAGGACCGCGCCATCGTCGAGCACGTGCTCCGGGCGGCGATCGGCATCGAGGCGCTCTACGGCAAGCAGAGCGGCACCGACGGCCTCGCCGCCCAGATCCCGGCCGAGGACACCGCCAGCCGGATGCTCTTCTTCCGCAACCAGGGCCCGTGGTGCGAGGCCCCGAAGACCGGGAGCGACCCGGACTGCAGCGCGCTGGCGTCGCGCCCGCCGAAAGTCTCCGGCCTGTACCCGGCGAGCCTGCAGAAGGACCCGAAGTTCTGCGAGGCGCTCGACAAGCGCAAGGACCAGGAAAAGCTCCTGCACCAGTTCGTGACGGTGGTCGAGAAGGACAAGGACCTCGCGCCGGTGCCCTACCACGTGGCCTACCAGGCCGAGATGGAGGCGGTGAGCCGCGAGCTCGCGGCCGCCGCCGCCGCGATCACGAGCCCCGGGGAGGCAGCGTTCAAGGCCTACCTCGAGGCCGCCGCCCAGGCCTTCCTCGACGACAAGTGGGAGCCCGCCGACGAGGCCTGGAGCAAGATGAGCGTCGACAACTCCAAGTGGTACCTGCGCATCGGCCCGGACGAGACCTACCACGAGCCCTGCAGCCGCAAGGCTGGCTTTCACGTGAGCTTCGCGCGCATCAACCAGGACTCGCGTAAATGGCAGGAGAAGCTCACGCCGCTGCGCGGCGACATGGAGAAGGCCCTCGGGGAGCTCGCCGGCGCGCCGTACAAGGCGCGCGAGGTGAAGTTCCACGTGCCGGACTTCATCGACATCGTGCTCAACGCCGGCGACTCGCGCAGCGCCTTCGGGGCGACGATCGGGCAGAGCCTGCCCAACTGGGGCCCCGTCGCGAACGAGGGCCGCGGCCGCACCGTCGCCATGACGAACCTCTACACGGACGAGGACAACCGGCTCGCCTTCGTCGAGCAGACGAGCTCGCTCTTCTGTCAGGACGCGATGCCGAGCGTGAGCTTCGAGCCGGCCCTGCTCACGATGAGCACCGTGCTCCACGAGGCTGCCCACAACCTCGGGCCGTCGCACGAGTACAAGGTCGACGGCAAGAAGGACACCGAGGTCTTCGGCGGCAAGCTCGCCAGCATGCTCGAGGAGCTGAAGGCGCAGACGAGCGCGCTCTACTTCGTCGAGTGGCTCGCCGCCAAGAACCTGCTCGACGACGCGAAGATGGCCGAGCGCTCGTACGCGCGCGACATCATCTGGGGCTTCGGCCACATCAGCCGCGGCATGTACGACCCGCAGAACAAGCCGCAGCCCTACAGCCAGCTCGCCTCGATCCAGGTCGGCGCGCTCATGGACGCGGGTGCCATCGTGTGGCGCGCCGACGAGATGGCCGCGAACGCCAAGGACAAGGGCTGCTTCGCGTTCGCCTTCGACAAGACCGCCCCGGCCGTGGCGGCGCTCGAGAAGCGCGTGCTCGGCATCAAGGCGCGCGGCGACAAGGCCGACGCCGAGAAGCTCGTGGCCGAGTACGTCGACAAGGAGGGCGCCTGGGCGGACCTCCGCAAGGTCATCACCGAGCGCCTCCTGCGCCTGCCGAAGACGTCGTTCGTGTACGCCATCGACCTGTGAGAAGGTGCGGACCATGAAGCTCCACGGATTCCCGATGTCCCCGAACACGCGCCGGGCGCTGCTCGGCCTCGAAGAGGCCGAGCTCGCATACGAGCTCGTGCCGGTCGATCTGATGAGCGCGGCCCACAAGCAGCCCGACTACCTGCGCCTCAACCCGACCGGCCGCGTGCCCGTCCTCGTCGACGGCGAGTTCGCCCTGTGGGAGTCGAACGCGATCCTGCGGTACCTCGCCGAGAAGGTGCCGCACAAGGCACTCGATGGCGCCACGCCGCAGACCCGGGCGCGCGTCGCGCAGTGGATGTTCATGAACGCGGCGCACCTGTCGCCCGCGCTGGCGCACGTCTTCGCGCACACCATCCGCCTGCCCGAGGCCGACCGCATCCCGAAGCTCGTCGAGAACGGCCGCAGCGAGATCGCCCGCTGCGTGGGACCGCTCGACAAGGAGCTCGGCGGGCGCGAGTGGATCGTCGACCACTACTCGATCGCCGACGTCTCCATCGCCGCCTCGCTCGCCGTCGCCCCGATGATCGGCATCGACCTCACGCCGTACCCGAACGTGCTCGGCTGGCAGCGGCGCATCCAGGAGCGTCCGGCGTACCGGAAGATCTACGGCTGACGGCCGGGCCGCGCCGTGACCGCAGGGAAGCTCCGACGGCGGCGCGCGTATCAGCGGGAGCGGCGGCGCCCCGTCGCCACTGCTATGTCGGAGGGGATGATGAGAGCTCGCTGGATCATCGCACTCGGGGCCCTCGCCGCGGCGGGGTGCTCGAAGCGCCACGAGGACGCATCCGCGAGCCCGACCGCGGTCGAGACCACGCCGGCCGAGCCGGCCCCCGCGGCCCCGAGCGCGACCGAGGCCGCGACCGCCACCGCGACGGCGGCGCCGGACGCCTCGGCCTCGGCGCGTGCGGTCGCGTCGGCGGACGCCTCGGCACGCGAGCTGGCGCGCCAGGCGGCGCTCAGGGATGCTCAGGAATTCGGGCTGATCGGCCTCCTCAACGCCGGCAAGGGAGGCGATCCCGACGCGCCGACGGCACCCTGGGGTCGCGACAGCAGCATCGGCACGGACCCGCTCGAGGCCCGCGGCAACATGTGGGGCGACCAGATCGGCGAGTCCTTCGGGGCCGGGGGGCTCGGCCTCGCGGGCGTCGGCGAGGGGGGCGGAGGACGCGGCGAGGGCATCGGCCTCGGAAACGTCGGGGTCATCGGCCACGGCGCCGGCACGGGACAGGGCTACGGTCGGGGTGCGGGCGCCGGTCGGCTCGGCACGGGCCGCGCGACGCCGCCCCGTGTGCGAATGGGCGCGCCGAGCGTGTCCGGGCGCCTGCCGCCGGAGGTCGTGACGCGCATCGTGCGCCAGCAGTTCGGCAAGCTGCGCCTGTGCTACGAGCAGGGCCTCGCGCGGGACCCGAAGCTCGAGGGGCGCGTGGCCGTGAGCTTCACCATCCAGCGCTCCGGCGAGGCGTCGGGCGTCGCCGTCGGAGGCGATCTCCCGGACGCGGTCGTGACGAGCTGCGTCGAGCGCGTCCTTGGCGGGCTGGCGTTCCCGGCGCCCGAGGGCGGCATCGTGAAGGTGAGCTACCCCATCGCCTTCAGCCCGGGCGACGCGGCGCCCGCCGCCGCGAGCCCCGCGCCTGCCGCGAGCACGGCCACCGCCGCGGGCACCGCGAGCGCAGCTGCACCTGCGGCGCCGAGCCCGGGCGGTCCGACGAGCGCGCGCATCGCCGGCAAGCCTGCCGCGTCCGTCACCGCGAGCGACCTCGCCGAGGCGTTTCGCGCCGCGGGCTGGAGCGACGTGACGACCCACGCGCGCGGCCCGGTGTCCGTCCTCGAGCTGCGCCGCGGCGACAAGACGATCACCATCTACTTCGTGCCCGCGTTCCGCCCGGGCGCGCTCGACGCCTTGACCGAGGCGGAGCGCGCGCGCCTCGTGAGCGAGGGCGCCGTCTGGCAGGAGGCGGGGATCTACCTCGGCGTCGTGGCCGGGAGCCCGGCCTAGGCTCGCGCGCTGCTGCGGGCGCTCATGGCGGGCTGAGCGCCGTCACGAGCGGCTCCGCGTGGCGCCGATCCCCCACGCGACGTCCATCGCGGCCCGCTCGCCGCGCGGGGGGCGGTTCGCGGTCACGACCGGTGCAACCACCAAGCGACCCCGCCACGGTGGGGTCCGTCGTGGTGTTGCGGCGGCTCACCCGGTCGCTTGGCGAAGTCTCGTGAAGCCAACTTTACTCATGAGCGAAGTAGCATAAACTGTAATTCACTCAGCATGCCCGAAGCCGCGAAGCGCTACCTGCACGACCCCATCGAGCGCGATCTCGAGGAGAAGATGGTGTTCATCAGCGGTCCGCGGCAGGTGGGCAAGACGACGCTCGCGCTCCGGCTCGCGGGGGCTCGCGACGCGCGCCACCCGGCCTACTTGAGCTGGGACGACGTCCGTGCGCGGCCGCGCATTCGGCAGGGCGAACTGCCCGCGGCCGAGCCGCGCATCGTGCTCGACGAGATCCACAAGTATGCCCGCTGGCGCGGTCTCGTGAAGGGGCTCTTCGACACACGGGAGCCCGGGCAGTCGTTCATCGTCACCGGCTCTGCGCGCCTCGACATCTACCGGCGCGGCGGCGATTCGCTGCAGGGCCGCTACCACGCCTATCGCCTGCATCCCTTCTCGCTCCCCGAGCTCGGCGGGCACGCCGACTTGCTCGACGCGCTGCTGAAGTTCGGCGGCTTTCCCGAGCCGCTCTTGCGCGGTCAGACGACCCACTGGCGGCGCTGGCAGCGGGAGCGCATCGACCGCGTCGTGCGCGACGACGTCCGCGATCTCGAGCGAGTGCGCGAGCTCTCGCTCATCGAGCTGCTCGTGGACGCTTTGCCTGCGCGGGTTGGCTCGCCGCTTTCGGTCAAGAACCTGCGGGAGGATCTCGAGGTTGCGCACGCCACGGCGGAGCGCTGGCTCGGCATTCTCGAGAACCTCTACGTGTGCTTCCGCATCGCGCCGCTCGGCGCGCCCCGCATCCGGGCCGTGAAGAAGGAGCGGAAGCTCTACCTCTGGGACTGGTCCGCCGTCCCCGATGCGGGGCCGCGCTTCGAGAACCTCGTGGCCTGCCACATGCTCAAGCTCTGCCACTTCCTCGAGGACACCGAGGGTCACCGCATGGAGCTGCGCTACCTGCGGGACACCGACGGCCGTGAGGTCGACTTCGTCATCTTGAAGGGCGGCAAGCCAGAGCTAGCCGTGGAGGTGAAGAGCGCCGAGCGCGGTCCGAGCCCGGCGCTGCGCTACTTCAAAGAGCGCACGGGGATCCGGCGCTTCTACCAGGTGCACCTCGGCACGACCGACGCCGTCGTGGACGGGGTGCGCGTGCTGCCCTTCGCGGCGTTGTGCCGCGAGCTCGGCATTCCCTGAAAGGGGGGAGGTGTCGGGGGGCACGCCGGGTCGGGCGCGGCTGGAGGCGCGACGAGCGCGGGGCGGCGCGGGGCATGACCGCGGAGTCGACTCCCTACGGCCCGCACCTCAACCGCGCCCGGCCGTCCGCGGCGACGACGCTGCCCACGAGCTCGCCGGCGCGCGCCTCGAGGTGCAGGTTCGCGCGCGGGTCGGGCGCGCCGAGCCCCGGCGTCGGCAGCTCGTGCGCGCTGTCGAAGGCGGCGAGGCACGCGCCCGTCCCGGAGAGGTCGAGCGTGGCGATGCCCTCGAGCACACCGAGGTCGTGCGCGATGCCGACACGGGTGGCGCTCGCCGGCAGCCAGACGTGCGCGCCACCGGGGCTCGCGCCCGAGCCACCGACGCCCGACGCGCCGCAGCGCGGAACGCGCAGAGTCGCGAGCGTCGCGAAGGGCTCCGGCCCGGCCCCGAGCTCGCGCGCGAGCGGGTAGAACTCGAGGCGCTCGGGGGCCCCGGGCGCGGTCGCCACGTAGCCGGCGACGCCCTGGCGCTGCGCAAGGCCGGAGTGGCGCCGCGGGCGCTCCGTCCACGCGAAGGCGCGCCGGCCCGCGAGCGACCCGTCCGCACGGACGCGGAGCACGAGGTCGAGGCTCGGCAACGCGATTCCGTCCGCGAGCCCGCTCGGCTGGCTCGCGACGAGCAGGAGCGCGCCGCCGTCCGGCAGACCGAGCGCGACGACCGGGCTCCTCGTGTTCGGCGGGGCCGCGACCGCCGCGACGCGGGTCACGACCGTGAGCGCGTGCTCCGGCGTGCCGCGCAAGAGCTCGCAGGACCGGTCGCCGCGCTGCCCGCTGCAACGCGCGACGAGCGCCTGCTCGGCCTCCGCGCCGACGAGCGCGTAGCTCGCCACGGACGCGCCGACCACGTCCTCTTCCGGGTGCTCGACACCGACGGGCCACGGACCGGTCGCGAGCGGCTCGACGGCGCCGAGCGGGCGCCACACGAGCTCGGCGCGCCAGTCGGGGCGCGGCACGATGTCGAGCCGCGCTCGTACGCCGCCCCGGCCGAGCTCGAGCACGCGGGCCTCGCGCGCCGCGCTCGGTGGGTAGGTCGAAGGCGGCAACGGCTCGGGCTCGGGCCCATCCGAGGCGCGCGCCAGGTCGCAGGCAGGCACAGCGGCGCTCCGCGACACCGGCTCGCCGTCGAAGTCGACCTCGCCCTCGTCCGGGGGCGTCGGGGTCGGCGCACCGCCCGCCGCGCGCGCGAGCGGGAGCGGGCCCGCGGCGGGCTCCGCCGCGAAGGCGACGTGGACGACGTCACCCACGCTGCAACCGCGGCCGTCGCACGCGACCTCGGGCGCGCGCCCGTCGCGCGCGAGCGGGACGGCGTCGCTCGCGCCGTCGACGGCGGCAGGCGCGGCGCTCCAGCTCCGGCCGCCGTCGCTCGTCGTCCACAGCTCGGCCGCGGTGCGGCCCGCCGCCACGCCGCGCTCGGCGTCGACGAGCCCGACGGCGCGCGCGCCCGGTGGCAGGGCGCGGAGCGCGAGGGGCTCCTCGGGCCTGCCGATCGCGAGGGAGCGCGCGGGGGTGGAAGCGCCGGCGCGCACCACGGCCGTGACCACGTCCGCGGTGGCGAAGCTCGCGCGCTCGAGCTCGAGCGCGGCGCCGCCCTCGGCGGGGACCTCGACCCGCAGCGGCACGACGGTGCCGCCCTCGAGATCCACGACGCGCGCGCTCGCTGCGCCGCCGTCGGCCGTGCCGGTCACGAGGGCGCGCGCGCCGCGCACGGCGACGAGCTCCTCGGCCTCGAGGTCGAGCGCGAGCTCGCGCGCCGGGCCGCCCGCGTAGGCGCAGAGCTTGCGCGCAGCTCCTTCTTGCTCGACGCCGTCGCACGCGCCGAGCCAGGCGGCGTGCACGCCGTCGTCGGAGAAGGCGACGAAAGGCCCCGGCGCCAGGCCGGGCACGCGCGCGGGCGGGCTCGGGCCGTCGACGCGAAAGACGGCGCCCGACCCGCGATCGGCGTCGCACGCGGCGACGAGCCCCGCGCCCCAGCGGAGGATGGAGCAGCTGCGATCGGCCGGCATGCCCTCCCCGAGCGGCAGGGCCGCGTGCGTGCCCGTCACCGGATCGAGCACGAAGAGCGCGCCGGGCTCGGAGTGCACCACGCGGCCGTCGGGCAGGACGCCGTCCGGTGCCGCGGCGGCGAGCGCGGCGCTCGCCGGGAAGCGCGCGAAGCGCGAGGCGACGACCTCGAGCTCGCGCGCGCGCGGGAAGAACGCGCGGCCCGGCCCCCGATGCAGGGGCGCGGGCGGAAGCCACGAGACGCCCGTCTCGGCCACGAGGCCCGGCGGCACGGGCGCGAGCGCTCCGGCCTCCGTCACGAGGTGCGCGCCGGCGGTCGTCGTCACGACGAGCGCGCGCCCCGCGAGATCGACGCGCCACGCCGCCTCGAGCCCGAGGGGCAACGGCGCGAAGCTCGCGCCGCCGTCGCTCGTCGCGTACGCGGTGCCGCCCTCGGCGAGCACGACCCCGTGCCGCGCGTCGGCGAACGCTCCGCCCGTCGCGCGCGCGCCCTGCGGCAGCGGCGCCGGCGCGAAGTCGGCGCTGCCGTCGCTCGTGTAGAGGGCGCCCGAGACGGTCACGAGTCCCGCGCGTCCGGAGCCGAGGAGCGCGACCGCGACGGCCTCGGCCGGGCCGCCGACGCGCTCGAGCGGACCGAGGAAATCCGGCGCCCGCCCGACGGCGCCGTCCGCGGCCGCGAAGAGCCAGCCGCTCGCCACCGGCGTGGCGCCGACGATCGGCGTCGCGAAGCGCGCGCTCGCCCACTCCGCGGCGGCGCCGAGGGCCAGGCGGTTCCCTCCGAGCACGAAGGCGGTGCGCCCGTCCGGGAGCACGCCCACGGCGGACGCCGCAGTGGGGTCGATGGGCGGGTCGAGCCACACGCGGACGCCGGCGGCCGCGGTCGGAGGGGCGAGCTCGGGATGGGCCGCGCTCGGCACGCAGCCCGCAGCGAGCGCGAGGGCGCAGACGGCCGAGCCCGGGCGGAGCGCCCGCGGAGGCCGGAGGCGAGCGTGATCCGACATGCGCGACCCTTACCACGCCTCGCGCGAGCCGGGATGCGCCGGGCCACGCCGACGGGTCGCAGTTGCGGCCGCCGCGGACTCGGGGCAACGTGCGCCCCTGCTCCCGCGGCGCGCTCCCGCGCGGCGGCGAGCGAGCCACGGCGGACCGCGGGTCCGCCCTGCCGAGGTAGGCCCAGTGCGACTCGTCGACGCGGACGCGATTTCACGGGGGATCATCCGGACCGATCCGGGAGAGGATCTCCTTGCGGCGCTCGCCACGCTGGCGCGCGCCGCCGGCTGGGAGGAAGCGCTCGTCTCCGGCGCCGGCGTCCTCGAGCTGTGCGAGCTGGCGGTGGCGCCCGGCGACGCGACGACGCTCGAGAACGCGGCGGTCACCTCCCTCGCGGGCCGCATCACGCGGCGCGAAGGCGGCGTCGAGGTCGCCCTGCACGCGACCGTGCTCGCGGCGGGCGAGGCGAAGAGCGGGCTCATCGTCGCCGCGGTCACGGGCCCGCTCAGTCTCGTCGTGGACGCGATCGTGGGCCGGCAGGCGGTCACCGCGCGCGCGCGACCCGCGCCGCTGCCGAGCCCGCCCGCGGCACCGGCCCCGAGACCCGTGCAGGCCGAGTCGCCCGCGGCGCCGCCCGTCGCGCTCGGCTTCGGCCCGATCCCGGTGCCGAAGCGCCCCCCTGCGCCCGTGCCCGACGAGGACGAGGGCGGCATCGAGGTCGTCAACGCGGGCGATCTCCTCGATCACCCGCAGTTCGGGCTTTGCGCCGTCCTCGGCGACGATCCGTCCGGCGGTACGCGCGTGCGCACGCCCGCTGGCCGCATGCTCGTCTTGCGCCTCGAGGCGCTGCGCATCCTGCCCGCCGCGACCGACGCCGAAGGCCACCACACCTACAAGGTCGTCGGCCCGCGGCGCTGAGCGCCGCCGTGGTGTCGGACATGGTGCCCTGACGGGCTCGCGCGCGCCGGACGTGCGTCGCCCGCGTTTTCTCGTATGCTCCGCGCCCGCTCCGGCCTAAGCCGCGAGCCCCGGAGGAAATACATGATCAAGATCGGCGACCAGCTCCCTGACGCAACCCTCACCGAGTCGACCGAGTTCGGCCCCGCCTGCCCCGTCTCCCCGCAGAAAATCCAGGTGGCCGAGAGCGCGAAGGGCAAGCGCATCGTCATCTTCGGCCTGCCCGGCGCCTACACTCCGACGTGCTCGGCGCAGCACGTGCCGGGCTACGTGAAGCACCTGCCCGACCTCAAGGCGAAGGGCGTCGACGAGGTGTGGTGCGTGGCCGTGAACGACGGCTACGTGATGGCCGCCTGGGGCCGCGAGCTCGGCGCGATCGGCAAGGTGCGCATGCTCGGCGACGGCGCGGCCGTCTTCACGCGCAAGCTCGGGCTCCAGGTCGACATCCCGAACATGGGCGTGCGTTCCAAGCGCTTCTCGCTGCTCGTCGAGGACGGCGTCATCCGGCGCATCAACGTCGAAGAGGCTGGCAAGTTCGAGGTGAGCGACGCGGACACGATGCTGAAGCAGATCGGATGACCGCGCGCGGGGGGGCTACCCCGCGTTGCGCACGCCCGCCGCGATGCCGTGGATCGACAGGAGCAAGGCGCGCTCGAGCTCTGCGTCGACGGGCTCGCCGGCGAGCGCACGCGCCCGCGCGCGCCGCAGTAGCTCGACCTGCAAGCGGTGGATGGGCTCCACGTACGGATTGCGGAGCGCGATGGAGCGCGCGAGGGCGGGCTCGCCGGCGAGCAGCGGCGCGACGAGGACGTCCGCGACGAGCCGCTCGGTCCGCTCGCGCGCCTCGAGGATGCGGGCGCCGAGCGCGCTACCCTCGGGGGCGAGGCCGAGGTAGGCGCGGAAGATGCCGGCGTCGCTCGTGGCGAGCGAAAGCTGGGCGTTGTCGAGCATCGCGCGGAACAGCGGCGCGCGCAGGTAGAGCTCGCGGGCGAGCGGCTCACCGAGGGCGGCGAGCGCGGTGTCGAGGCCGTACCAACCCGGCAAGTTGGCGCGGTTCTGCGTCCACGCCATGACCCAGGGGATGGCGCGCAGGTTCTGGAGCGTCGCCGCGCCGGGCCGGCGCACGGGCCGCGACGCGATGCGCAGGCGCGCGATCTCGTTGATGGGCGTCACCGCCTCGAAGAACGGGAGAAACTCCGCATCTTCCACGAGGGAGCGGTAGGCCCGCACGCTCGCCTCGGCCGCGCGATCGAGCGCCTCGACCCACGCGTCGGGCAAGGGCTCGGGCTCGGCGGCGGCCGCGACGAGCAGGCCGTACAGCGCCTGCTCGAGGTTGCGGCGCGCGCGCTCCGGGTGGCTGTACTTGTCGGCGAGCGCCTCGCCCTGCTCGGTGATGCGCAGGCCGGCGCCGATCGTCCCGGGTGGCTGGCCGAGCAGGCCGCGCACCATGGGCCCGCCGCCGCGGCCGATGCTGGTGCCGCGCCCGTGGAAGAAGCGGTAGCGCACCCCCGCGGCCCGGCACACCTCGGCCACGCGGCGCTGGGCCTGGTGGAGCGACCAGTGCGCCGCGAAGAAGCCGGCGTCCTTGTTGCTGTCGCTGTAGCCGATCATCACCTCCTGCACGTCGTCGCCGAGGTGCGCGCGGTACTCCGGCAGGGCGAGCACCTCGCGCAGCACCTCGGGCGCGCGCGCGAGATCTTCCCGCGTCTCGAAGAGCGGCACGGGCAAGACGCGCACGCCGACCTCGCGCCCGAGCACGAGCACCTCGAGCAGATCGCTCACCTCCTCGCTCATCGAGGTGACGTAGCGCCCGAAGGCACGCGAGCCCGCGGCCGCCATCGCGTCGCGCGCCGCGTGCAGGGGCTCGAGCACGGCGAGGAGCGCCTCGGAGCCGACCTCGCCGACGGCCAGCATCGGCCGGCGCGTCGCGAGCTCCGCCCGGAGCCACGCGCGGCGCGTGGGCTCGTCCGCCTCGGCGTAGCCGCCCCGGCCGGCCCGGCGGAAGAGCTCGGCGACGGCCGCGCCGGTCACGGCCGAGTGCTCGCGGATGTCGAGCGACACGAAGTGCACGCCGAGCGCGCGCGCCGTGACGCGCAGCGGCAGCGCGAAGCACTCGGCGCTCCGGTGCTGCCCGCTCGCGTGGAGCGTGCGCTCGATCGCGGCGAGGCGCGGCGCCGGCTCGACGGGGCCGTCGCCCCCGAGCTCCTCGTGGAGCAGGAAGAGCGCCGCGCGCCACGGCTCGGGCGGCCCAGCGAGCTCGGGCGGTACGCGCGCCAGGCGGACGGCGTGCTGGCTCAGGCTCGCGTAGGCCTCGGTGATCGCCGCGCGGAGCAGCGTCCGGGCGCTCGCAGCGTGGTAGCCGAAGGTCTCGCGCGTGACCTCGGCCGTGACGTTCGGATTGCCGTCGCGGTCGCCGCCGATCCAGGAGCAGAGCGCGAGCGGCAGCTCGAGCGCCGTCTCGCGGCCGAACACGCGCCGGAACGCGGCCCGGAGCTCGCGCTCGAGCGCCGGGAGCACGGACGCGATGACCGCGACGTAGCCGAGGCCGCCCACGACCTCGTCCCGCACGGTCGGCTCCACGCGCTCGAGCTCGAGCGTGCCCCACAGGGCCTCGACGTGCGCCGTGATGCGCTCCTCGGAGGCGGGCGTCGCGAGCGTGCCGAGCTCGCGCGCGACCGCGGCGAGGTGCTCGCGCACGGTGCGCCGCCGCATCTCGGTCGGATGCGCCGTGAAGGTGAGCCCGAGCTCGACCCCCGCGACGAGCGCCTCGGCCGCGTCGGCCGAGAGGCCGCGGGCGGCGAGCTGCCGGAGCGCGTCCTCGAGCCCCTGCCGGCGCGGGCCCGGCGCCTCGGCGACGCGCCGCAGCCGCTCGTGATCCTCGGCGAGGTTCACGAGCTGAAAGTAGAGCGAGAAGGCGCGCACCAGCCCCTCGGCCTCGGCGAGCGACACGGAGGCGAGCCGCGCCTGGAGCGGCGCCGTGTCGAGACCGGCCTCGCGCAGGGCCTTCGTCTGCGTGCGCACGTCCTCGAGCAGCGCGAAGAACGCCGCGCCCTCTTGCTCCTGCACCACCCGGCCGAGCAGGCGGCCGAGGCGGTTCACGTCGTCGTGGAGCGTCGCCATCCGCACAGCGTACTCGCCCTCGGGGCCAGACGCGCGGCCCGGGCGAAGCCCGTGCCCACGACCCTCGGATCGGGGACGGCCCGGGCGTTGACGACTCGGCGAGCAGCCGGTATGCATCCTGGTATGACCGTCGCGAAAATCGCCGTGAGCATTCCGGAGCGCCTGCTCCATCGGGCGCGGGCGGCCGTCGCACGCGGTCGGGCGGCGAGCGTGAGCGCCTACGTCGCGAGTGCCCTCGAGCAGAAGAGCAAGCTCGACGAGCTCGAACAGCTGCTCGAGCAGATGCTGGCGGAGACGGGCGGCCCGATGACCGCGGCCGAGCGCAGGCAGGCGGATCGGATCCTCGCAACCGGCAAGGCCCGCAAGCGCACGGCGGCATGAGCGGGATCACGCTCGACACCGGCGCCCTCGTCGCGTTCGAGCGCAACGACCGGCTCGTCGTGTCCGTCATCCTGCGCGCCGTGCAGCGACGCCTCGGTGTGGTCGTGCCGGCGGGCGTCGTGGGACAGGCGTGGCGCGACGGCAAGAGGCAGGTGCGGCTGGTCCGACTGCTCGGCTCGGACGCCGTCGAGGTCGAGCCGCTCGACGACGCACGCGCGCGGGCAGCCGGACAGCTGTGCGGCGCGACCCGCACGAGCGACGTCGTCGACGCTTCGGTCGTCCTGTGCGCGCGCACGCGTGGTCACGTGGTCCTGACCTCCGATCCCGACGACCTGAGAAGGCTCGCCCCGGAGCTGAGGCTGCACGCGGTGTAGTGCCGGCGCGAGCTGCCGGTGATCTGGCACCGACGTCGTCGTGGAGCGTCGCCATCCAGAGAGCGTACCCGCCTTCAGGGCCACACGCGCGCGACGACGACCTCCGCCGCACCGCCCTCGTCCGCGCTCGACAGGTAGCCCGCGAGCACGATGCGCCCGTCGGGCGCGAGCGCCGAGGTGCCGAGCAGGCTCTCGCCCTTGCCGGCGCGAAAGACGCGCGTGCCGTCGGGCGGCCAGGCGCGCACGTCGGCGGCGCCCGCGGCCGTGAAGCGCACGAGCGCGAGCGTCGCCTGGGCGTCGCCGCCGGCCCGCGCGAAGCCCGTGCCCACGATCGCCCCGTCCGCGAGGGCGTGCAGACCATACAACTGAAGCTCGCCTTCGCGGCGGCGCAGCACGACCGAGCCGCGACCCCCGCCGAAGGACTCGTCGAGCGCGCCCCCGGGCGTGAGCCGCACGACCGCCGGCGACGCCACGTGCCCGAGCTCGCTGTGGCCACCGAGGAGGATCTTGCCGTCGGGCGCGACGGCGAGCGCCCAGCCGATCTCGTCGCCGCCGAGATCGACGACGCGGTAACCGCCCTCGCCGAAGCCGGTGTCGAGCGCGAGATCGGGTCCCAGGCGCGCGGCGAAGAGATCGTAGCTCGTGCCCGGCGCCGGCTGGCGCGAGCTCGTGTAGCCGCCGATGACGAGCCCGCCGTCGGGCGCGCGCGCGATGCGCGTCGGGAAATCGCGCTGCGTGCCCACGTCGAGCTGTTGCTTGCCGAGCGGGCGCCCGTCCGCGCCGTGCCGCACGACGACGATGCCGTAGTGGGTCGGCGCCAACCGGTGCCCGCCGCACGGCTCGCAGCGGATGCCGACCGTGAGCGCGCCCCCGTCGGCGAGCGCCACCACCTGACCTCCGCGGTCGTCGCGCGAGCCGTAGTCGGTCTCGACGACGCCACCCTGGCCGAAACGCGCGTCGAGCGTGCCGTCGGGGCGAAAGCGCACGAGCATGGCGTCCTCGCCCCGGTAGCCGCTCACCCACACCTCGCCGTCGCGGCCGAGCGCGACGCCCTGTGCGAACGACGAGCCCTCGGTGGGCACGACCGCGAGCCCGCGCGCGCCGAAGCTCGCGTCGGGCCGGCCGTCGGGCAGCATGCGCAGGGCCATCATGCGCGCCGGCTCGCCCGGCGGCCCGACGTACCCCGCCGCGACGATGCGCCCGTCCGCGTCGACCGCGACGGCCGCGAGGTGGCTCTCGCCGGACGTGCCGGGAAAGCCGACCACCACGCCCTGTTTGCCGAACGAGCCGTCGAGCGAGCCCGGCGCGATGCCGCCCGGCCGGGCGACCTCGGTCTCGGGCAGGGGCTCGAGGACGAGCGCGCTCGCTGCCGGGACGGCGACCTCCGGCCCCTGCGCAGGCCCGCTCGACGCCGGACCGCAGGCGGCGCCCATGAGAAGGAGCGCCACGAGCGCCACGTGCGACCCGGGCGCGCGTCGAGGTGTCATGGACACACACGTTAGCGCACTTTGCCCGCCCATTCTTCGCACCACTCCGGAAAAATGCATCTCACCTGGAACTCCCGTGCGCCACGCTCTGTCCAACGCAGGTCCGACCGGACACTCGGAGGTGGGCTCGATGGCGGCACGCGCAACGCGGCGGCTCGTGGTGTGGGTTCTCGGCCTCGGCGTGGGGGTCGGCGCGTGCTCGGTGGCCAAGCCCGAGCGCGAGCGGCGTGGCCCGCTCGTGTTCGCGTCGGGCGCCACGAAGAAGGCGGGTGGCGCGAACGGCGCCTCGGCCGAGGACGCCTCGACCATCCTGATCCTGCCGGAGGAGGGCCCGCCCGCGAAGCTCCCGCGCATCGGCCTGCGCCTGTCGGGCATCTGGCCCAACTTCGTCGCGAACCGCCACCCCATCGCCGGCACCTACGTGAGCCTCGCCGGGCCGCCGGACCGGATGCTCATGTTCGTCGTGAAGGGCTACACCGAGCGCGATCCGACGAGCGAGGCGGCGGCGGAGCTGTTCCGCGACATGGTCGCGCCGCTCACGACGACCGCCGCGACTCCGCTCCGCGAGGGAGCCCCGACGCGCGTCGCGCTCGCGGGCGCCCGGCGCGCGGCCGTCGCGTTCCGCGTGGGCGAGCGCGAGGCGAGCTCCGACTGGTGCGTCGCGCTCGTGCCGTCGCAAAAACAGGAGCGCGAGGGGCTCGTCGTCTCGGCGGCCGTCGACGCCGACCCCGGCACGGAGGACGCCGACTGCGAGCGCGTGCTCGGCGCCGACCACATCGCGCCGCTCGTCGCCTCGCTCAGCCTGCTCGAATGACGCCGGCGGGAGCGGTGTATGCTCGGGCCGCGATGCGCCGCCC
The DNA here is from genome assembly GCA_016212965.1 of Myxococcales bacterium. Taxonomy (GTDB): domain Bacteria; phylum Myxococcota_A; class Polyangia; order Polyangiales; family Polyangiaceae; genus JACRDA01. Next base: position 8,970 of record JACRDA010000346.1, on the reverse strand, counting down.
GAGATTCACCCCGCTCCTCGAAGCCATCCCCGCCACCGTGCCCTTCGTCGCGCCCGACGCCCTCGAGCGCCGCGGGCACCGCATCGCCGTCCGCCTCGGCGCGAACGAGAGCGCCTTCGGCGTGTCGCCGCGCGCGGCCGAGGCGATGGTGCGCGCCGTCCCGCGCCAGAGCTGGTACGCCGATCCGGAGTCCTTCGAGCTCCGCGACAAGCTCGCGGGCCTGCTCGACGTGACGCGCGCGCACCTGCTCGTCGGCTCGGGCATCGACGAGCTGCTCGGCCTCGTCGTGCGCTGCTTCGTCGCGCCCGGCGAGGTCGCCGTCATGGCGCGCGGCAGCTACCCGACCTTCGCCTATCACGTCATCGGCCACGGCGGCCTCGTCGAGGCCGTGCCCTATCGCGACGACGCCGTCGATCTCGAGACCCTCGCCGAGGCCGCCACGCGCCGGCGCGCCCGGCTCGTCTACCTCGCGAACCCCGACAACCCGAGCGGCTCGTGGCACACGCCCCAGGCCGTCGAGGCGCTCGTCGAGCGCCTGCCCGCCGACTGCGTGCTCGTGCTCGACGAGGCCTACCTCGAGTTCGCGCCGCGCGCGCCCGAGCTCTCCGCCGACGACCCACGCGTGCTTCGGGTCCGGACCTTCTCGAAGCTCTACGGCATGGCCGGCGCGCGCATCGGCTACGCGGTCGCGCCGCCCGAGGTCGTGGCGGCCTTCGACAAGGTGCGCCTGCACTTCGGCGTGAACGGCGTGGCCCAGGCCGGCGCGCAGGCGGCGCTCGACGACCGCGAGTTCGCGGCCGGCGTCATCGCCGAGGTGGCCCGCGGCCGGCAGGAGTACGCCGCACTCGGCCGCGAGCTCGCGCTGCCGACCCTGCCGTCGGCCACGAACGTCGTCCTCTTCGACCTCGGCGGCGCCGCGCGGGCGCGCGGCCTGCTCGACGCGCTCCTCGCCGAGGGGATCTTCATCCGCATGCCGGGCGCCCCGCCCCTCGATCGCGCCGTGCGCGTCACCGTCGGGACGCCGGACGAGCGCGCGCGCTTCGCGGCCGCGCTCCGCGCCATGCGCACCGACGGACGGCTCGAGGCGCTCGGGGAGAGGTGATGGACCTCGGCGAGCTCCGCGCGCGCTACCTCGCCATGAGCGACGCCGAGCTCCACGCCATCGTCTTCGAGCGCCCCGGCGACTTCACGGAAGAAGCGGTGACGCTGGCCGGCGAGCTCCTCGCCGAGCGCGGGGTCGATCTCGGACGCGAGCGTCGGGCGCTCGCCGAGGAGGCGGCGGCCGGGCGGCGCGTGGCCGAGCGCGAGGCCGAGGAGCGAGCGCGCGCCCTCGAGCTCGTGCTCGCGGCCGGGCGGGAGCCGGGCGTGTGCCTGCGGTGCCGCGACGCCCAGCCCGTCGTCGAGCGTGGGGTCTCGGCCGTGCGCTCGGGTGGCGCCTCGTTCACGGTCGGCGACCTCGAGATCCACGCCCTCGAGCGCGTGCGCCTCGCCATCCCGCTCTGCGCCGCGTGCGACCGTGCGAGCCGCCCGCGCTTCGAGCTCCGCGGGGCGTGGATCTTCGCCTGGATCCTCGGCGTGAACGCCGCCGGCATCGCGGTCGCCTTCGCGCTCGGGGCCGCGCTCGGCGGCGCTGTCGGCGCGTGGCTTCCCATCTCGATCGGCATGGGGCTCGCCGCCGTCGCGCTCGCGCTCCCCGTGTGGGTCTCGCGCCGGCGCACGGGCGAGCTCGCGGCCCGGCACCCCCTCGCCGACGAGCTCGCGCGGCGCGGCTATCGCTTCGTGCCCGACGAGGAGGCCGGTCGCCCTTCGCTCGAGGTGTACGCCTCGCTCCTCTGCACCCTCGACCGGCCGAAGCGCGAGCACGCCGAACGACAGCTCTGCCGTCTGAACCAGCCGGCCACGGTCGCGCGCATGCGCGCGCTCCTCGACCACCCCGAGGCCGGCCCGCACGCCGTGCGCGTGCTCCTCGCCCTGCGCGCCACCGAGGCGCGCGCGGATCTCGAGCGCCTCGCCCGCGAGGGCACGGACGAGCTCCGCGACGAGGCCGAGGCCGCGCTCCGGGCGCTGGCCGGGGACGCAGGGCCGCCGCGCTAGGCAGCCGCCCCGAGCGCCCTGGCCTCGGCGCAGACGTGGCGGTACCGAGAGGCACGCGAAGCTCGCTGCGCGGCGCCCCCCGGGAACGGTGCGCGCTTGGGGAAGCGGCTCCGGCAGTCACTCGACGCAGCCCAAGCGGCGGCAGAAAGCGGTAACGACCCATGAAAACGCGCATCACCGAGCTGTTCGGCATCGAGCACCCGATCGTCCAGGGCGGCATGCACTACGTGGGGCTCGCGCCGCTCGCGGCCGCCGTGTCGAACGCCGGGGCGCTCGGCATCATCACGGCCCTCACGCTCGGGACGCCCGACGCGCTCGCCAAGGAGATCGCCCGCTGCCGCGAGCTGACCGACAAGCCCTTCGGCGTGAACCTGACGTTCCTGCCGGCCTTCATCTCGCCGCCGTACGGCGAGTACATCGCCGCCATCATCGCGGGCGGCGTGAAGATCGTCGAGACCGCCGGGCGCAACCCCGAGGAGCACATGCCGGCGCTCCGGGCCGCCGGCATCAAGGTCATCCACAAGTGCACCTCGGTGCGCCACGCCTTGAAGGCCGAGAAGATCGGCTGCGACGCCGTCAGCGTGGACGGCTTCGAGTGCGGCGGTCATCCGGGCGAGGACGACATCCCGAACATGATCCTGCTGCCGCGCGCGGCCGAGGAGCTCCGCATCCCGTTCGTCGCCTCGGGCGGCATGGCCGACGGCCGCAGCCTGGTGGCGGCGCTCGCGCTCGGCGCCGAGGGCATGAACATGGGCACGCGCTTCATCGCCACCGTGGAGGCACCCGTGCACGACAACGTGAAGCAGGCCATCGTCGCCGCGTCCGAGCTCGACACGCGCCTCATCATGCGCCCCTTGCGCAACACCGAGCGCGTGCTCAAGAACTCGGCCGTCGACCGCCTGCTCGAGACCGAGCGCGCGAAGGGCGCCGCGCTCAGCATCGGCGACATCATGGCCGAGGTGGCGGGCATCTACCCGAAGGTCATGGTCGACGGCGAGGTCGGCGCGGGCGCCTGGTCCTGCGGTATGGTCGCCGGCCTCATCCACGACATCCCGACCTGCCGCGCGCTCGTCGACCGCATCATGGCCGAGGCCGAGGCGCTCATCACGAAGCGCCTGCCGGGCCTGCTCGCGGGCTGACGGCGCGGGCGCGGCGGCTCGCGCCAAGCCGCACGCCCGCAAGAGCAGCCCATTCCGATCCCAGCGGGACCGGGCCTTCGTGCGCCCGGCTACTTCGTCGCCGAGACGCCGGTCACCTTGGCGTTGCCGCTCGTGTGCACCTTGCCGCTCACCTTCGCGCCGTTGGCGGTCACCTGCGCGTTGCCGCTCGCGTCGATCGCGGTGTCGCTCGCCTGGAGCTCGCCGCCGTCGAGGGTAACGGCGGCGTTGCCGGAGGCGGCGATCCCCTTGTCGGTGGTGATCGTGCAGCCCTTGAACGTGACCTTGCAGTTGCCCGCGGCCTCGATCGCCGGGCCCGCCGCGATGTTCGCGGTGACGCCGGTGATGAGCGCGTTGTCGTTGCCGCCGCACTTGTACGGCGTCTTGCCGTCCCACCCACCCGTACCCGTCGCGCCCGCCGCGCCGCCGTCGCAGCCGACCGCCTTGAGCGCCTCCATCGCCGCCTTGCACGCCTGAATGGTGGCGTCCCTGGTCATGGCGGTCGACAAGCCATTCTTCCAGTTGTCGCGGTTCGCCGTGATGGCCGACATGCCGGGCTTGTCCTTGCACGCTGGCGAAGCTGCCTTCTCGAGGATCTCGTCGCACTCGGGAGCGCCCACCGAATCCGTCGCGCCCGCACCCGCGCTCGCGCTCGCACTCGCGCTCGTCGGAGCGCCCGCGCCCGTCGCGCCACCGCCGCAGCCGACCGCCTTGACCGCCTCCATCGCCGCCTTGCAGGCCTGGATGGTGGCGTCCTTGGTCGTCGCGTTGGCCAAGCCATTCTTCCAGTTGTCGCGGTTCGCCGTGATGGCCGACATGCCGGGCTTGTCTTTGCACTCGGGCGCAGCTGCCTTCTTGAGGACCTCGTCGCACTCGGGAGCGCTGACCGATTCACCGGACGCACCCGCCGCCTTGCTCTCGGGCTTGGCCTCGGTCTTGGCTTCATTGGTTGCGGTGCCGCCCCCTCCGCCTTTGTCGCAACCAGCGAAAGCGAGCAGCAGAGTCCCGGCAGTGAACAGCGCGATCGTCGTCTTCGTCATGTTCGATAGCCTCGGAGAAATGCGGTTCCACGGGTCGATAGCCAGTGCGGTGTCCAGGCCCAAGCTTCCCCAAGGCCCCCACCCCACAAGCGCCGCCGACGCTACGACAGCTGACTCCGGCGGGCAACGGCTCGTCGACGGCTCGTCGACGGCCTCGCAGCCGGCCACCGCCGGAACGGCATGCCTTCAGCCACGCCTCGCCTCGAGGTCGATGCGGCGCGCGCCGTCGATCCCGTCGCCTCTTCCGACGACGACCTCATGTTGCCCGTCACTTCCCGGTCTCGTCGGCCTCATTGGCCTGGAGTCCCACGCGCGTCGGAGGGCCGCCGTCGAGGGTGACGGCGGCGTTGCCGGAGGCGGCGATCCCCTTGTCGGTGCTGATCGTGCAGCAACGCGCTCATCACCGGCGTCACGGCGGGTCCTGCGGCATGGTCGCCGGCCTCATCCACGACATCCCGACCTGCCGCGCGCTCGTCGACCGCATCATGGCCGAGGCCGAGGCGCTCATCACGAAGCGCCTGCCGGGCCTGCTCGCGGGCTGACGGCGCGGGCGCGGCGGCGGCGACGCATGCGCCGCCCCGTCGCGATTCTGCGACCCAGAGCGCGCGACCCGTCGCGAGCCACACCGACCCGTTCCCTACCATTGCGGGCTCGGCACTCCGGCGTCGGGCGCCGAGCTGTCGCCGACCGGCAGGGCGGCGCTCGCCGTGAGGCACTCGCTCGGCGGAGCGCCCCCCGAGGAGCCGCAAGCGCTCACGAGCACCGCGACGAGCAGGGACACGCAGGTGGTGAGGCGAGTGAAGCTCATAGCCCGGAGAGAGAGAGAAAGTGGCGGAAGTAGGTGATCGCTAGACCCCACTGCGTGGGCGCGTCGGGCCCCGGCGGCTCACCTCCGAAAAGGGCGAACTGCTGCCACATGCTGGCTGTCTCGGCGGGAACGGGGGCTGCCCAAGGGGGCGGGGCGGCGCCACCGAAGGGAAACGCACGAATGCGCTGAAGCTCCGACCAGTACGGATTCAGGGTCGGGTCTTCGCGCTCGTCGACGACCAGAATCTCGTAGAACGACAGAGCACGCTCGGGCTGTTGACCAGGCGAACCGGGTCGAGGTCCGGCCGCGACGGCGGACGCGGCCCCGGCGCCGTCCCGCCACCCCGAAGATCCAGCCCCTGGAACACCCGCAGACGCCGCCGCTCGAGCGCCTTCAGCACCTCCTCGATGACCTCGACGTCCGTCAGGCGGTCGGGCTCGAAGTGGGGGCTCGCCGCGAGCACGGCGCGAAGCAGGCGGAGCCCGTGCGGCTCGTCGAGCACGAAGCCCACCCAGCGTAGGGCCTGCTCCCGCTCGGTGATGCGGAACGACGCCTGCTCGCGGCCCTGCCTCAGGGCGTCCATCTCCCACACGAGCTCGAACCTCGCGCCGAGCGCCCGGAACGGGATGCCTTCAGCCACGCCTCGCCTCGAGGTCGATGCGGCGCGCGCCGTCGATTCCGTCGCACTCTTCCGAGGCCGCACCCGGCCAGCCCGGCGCGCGCCGCCCCCGCCACGGCATCACGGCCTCGAGCTGGCGCGCCACGGCGAGCACCTCGCCGTCCGCGTCGCGGCGGCCTGCGAGCTGCACGCCAATGGGATGTCCCGCGGCGGTGAGGCCGGCAGGGACGGTCGCGGCGGGCTGGCCCGTGACGTTGAAGAGGGCCGTGAAGGCACCGAGGGCTGCGGCGGCCGCGAAGGTGTCGGCGGGCTCGGGGCGCTCGAGCGAGCCGATGAGGGGCGGCGTGACGCCCACCGTCGGGGATAGCCAGAGATCGGCATCGCCAAACCAGGTGCGGAGGCGCCGATCGAGCTCGTCGTGGCGCGCCTCGACGGCCGCGCGCTCGAGCGACGGGCGCGCGCTCGAGAGCCAGCGCGGCACCGGCCCGAGCAGGCGGCGGCTCGGGACGGGCACGGAGCCCACGAGCCATTGCCAGAGGGGCAGGAACTCGGCGAGCGTGCCGACCGGGGGCAGCCCCTCCTCGACGTCGTGGCCGAGCGCCTCGAGCTCCTTGGCGGTGCGAAGGACGGCCGCGCGCATCTCGGGCTCGGGCTGGCAGAGCGGGGACTCGAGCACGACCCGCACGCGCAAGCGCTTCTTCGGCTCGCGCGCCTGCTCGGCGAAGGGGCGCCTGCCCGGCACCCCGGAGCGTGGTGGCGCGGCCATCACGTCGAGCAGCGCCGCCGCGTCGTCGACGCCGTGCGCCAGGGGCCCGCTCACCGAGAGGCTGCGCGGCTCGTCGCGGCCGTAGGCGTCGGGCACGAGGCCGCGCGAGGGCTTGAAGCCGAAGAGGTGGCAGAACGCGGATGGGATGCGGATCGAGCCCGCGCCGTCGCTGCCCTGCGCGATGGGCAAAAGGCCCGCCGCAACGGCCGCGGCCGAGCCCCCGCTCGAGCCGCCGGGCGTGCGCGCCGTGTCCCAGGGGTTGCGGGTCGGCGCGTGGATCGGCGGCTCGGTCACGGGCAGGGCGCCGAGCTCGCTCGTCGCGAGCTTGCCGAGGATGACGAAGCCGCCCGCACGAATGCGCGCCGTCACGCGATCGTCGAAGGGCGTCCACACCCAGGCGAGCGCGCGCGAGCCGAAGCGCGTGAACGAGCCGCGCACCAGGTTGAGGTCCTTGATGCCAATGGGCACGCCCGCGAACGGGCCCGCGTGGCCGCGCCGCCGATCGATGCGCCGCGCCGTGCACAGGGCCGAGCGCGCGAGGAGCTCGACGAACGCCGTGTAGCGCCCGTCGTGGGCGGCGATGCGGCGGAGGTAGAGCCGGGTCAGCTCCTCGGCCGAGAGCTGGCGCGTCCGCACCCACTTGGCCTGCTCGAGGGCAGTCGCTGCGAGGATCTCTCTATCGCTCATCCGGATCTCCGTTCGGGACGAGAGCATACACGACGCCCCGAGGCGAGGCGCGGCGTGGCGCGGCGCGGCGCGGGCACGGGCAAGGGCTGGCCCGTCCGTCCCGGGGCCGTTGAGCTCGCTCGAGCCAGCGGATACGCTCGGGCCAAGGCGCCGGCACGGGACAGGTGGGCCCCGGGGCGACCGGCTCCGCAGGAGAGTCCGTGAGACCCATTCGCCTCCGCGACGTGCTCGGCTTCGCAGGATCACGAGGGCTCGGCCGCCTCGCGGCGCTCGCGCTCGCGGTCGGCCTCCTGGCGTGCGGCCCGCAGGCGCCGCCCGCGTGCGAGGCGGCGGGGCCGCCCACCCCCACGCCCGTCGCCACCTGTCCCGCGTGCCCGCGCTGCGAGGCGTGCACGACGGCACCGCCTGCGTGGCCGCGTTCCGCGCCGGCTCCGACTCTCGCGCCGGCTCCGACGCCCGCGCCGCCGCACCCGGCGTCGACGCCTCCCGCCACGACCTCGCGCCCGCGCCCGCCCTCGGCGCCCGAGTCGACGTACTCGGTGATCATTCCGTCGTCGCTGCCGCTGCCGCCGCCGACCCTGTTCCCGGAGCGGTGAGCCGGCGAGCAGCCCCGCGGGGGTCATGCGGAGCCGCGCGCGCGAGCACGCGCAGGCGCGCGTCGCCGAGGCAGAGGGCGGCCGCGTCGAGGCCGGCGACGGGCTGGCGCAGGAGCTTGCCGACGGCGCTCACGCTGACGCCGCAGGCGCGCGCGACCGAGCGCCGTTCGCGCCAGCCGGCGTGCACGGCGAGGTGAACGAAGAGGCGGCGCGTCTGCGACGCGCGACGGATGTCCGCGACGTACGCCCGCGACGCGGCGGCCGCGGCGGCCGCGATCACCGCGAGCGGCTCGTGCGCGAGCAGCAGCGGCGCGGCTGCGACCGGCGGGCGCGTGCCGGCGACGTGCACGGACGGATCCGCGGACACGTAGCGGTGGAACCAGACGGCGAAGCCTGCGACGGGCCGGCCGAGCACGGCCGCGAGCCGCGCCTGCGTCACCCACGGCTCGGCGATCGCGCCGACGACGTCGCGGTGGGTCGACCACGGCCATGCGAGCGGGTCGACGGCAAGCCCGGCGCGACACGGATTGAGCGCGACGTACCGGACCTGCCGCAGCGCGTGGTGGGCGTCCGGCACCTGCGCGGGGAGCGGCACCGTCTCCCAGCGCACCTCTGCGCACAGGCCCTTGCTCCGGCGCAGGCCGCTCAGCACGCGCACGAGCGACAGGCGGGCGTCGTCGGATCCGGCCGCGAGCGTCACGACGTGCAGATGGTCCGGCATGAGCACGGCGCCGAGCGCGGCCGGCAACGCCAGGCGCAGCCCACGCCCCAGGCGCGGCGCGATCGCCTCGTCGTCGAGGGGCGGCCCGCCCGAGACGCGCGCGACCGCGTGATAGCAGAGAGCGTCCATGCCGACGGCGCCAGCACGGCGCGTGCCGCACATGTGGCGCATGTAGATCGCGGGCTTGCGGCGCCCGCGCCCGGCGGCCGTCGGCGCCCGCCGGCGGGCCGCCCAGGTCTCGAGAGGGTGGCGCCTGGGCCGACACGCCGCGCACCGGGGGGGTCATCCCGGAATTTCTCCCAAAAACCGGGAGAATTTCGGGGATGACCCACCCATCCCCCAGTTTACTCCCGCTGTTGGGGAGAATTTCGGGGATGACCCCCCTCGGGCGATGGGGCGGGCGCGGGCGGGCGCGCGGGCGGGCGCGCGGGCGGGTGCGCGTGCGGGCGCGCGGGCGGGCGCGCGGGCGGGTGCGAGTGCGG
>JACRDA010000345.1 GCA_016212965.1 Myxococcales bacterium | reverse complement strand
GCCGCGCACCCCTCACCTCGGGCGAGCCCGCCCGACGGGCTCCTAGAAGCGCAGGCCGTGCCCGCGCGTGTCGAACGTGACGCCGGTGTCGGTCGCGTCGCCCTCGGTCGCCTCGCTCGCGGGTGAGGTCGCGGCGACCACGACGCCGATGAGCGCGAAGGCGGCGCCCACGAAGAAGATGCCGGTCGCGCCGTTGCCGAGCGCGACGGCCCGCGCGCGCGTGTCGAGGCCCTCGGAGGTGCACACGTCGTCGGCGTCGCAGGCCGCGCTCCGCGCGTTGCCGCGCGCGAGCAGACCGAGCCCGACGCCGGCGCCCATCCCGGCGGCGCCGAGCACCACGGCCGTGATGCCGAGGGGCAGGCCCGCGCCCGCGCCCCCTCCGTCGGCGGGCTCGGGGTCGGGCACGGGTGCGGGAACCGGAGCGGGCCGCGTGCCGTGGTCGGGGGCCGGGGGCTTCGACGTGCCGCTGCCCGGCGGGAGCTTCGGGATGACGACCCGCGCCACCTTGCCTTCGCCCTCGGTCTCGACCTTCGTCTCGAAGTCCGCATGCCCCGGGGCGCGTGCGGCGACGACGTGCTCGCCCGGGTTCACGGGCAGGTCCACGGCCCACGCGCCCGAGCCCACCACCTCGCCGTCGCGTAGCACCTCGAGGCCTGCGACCCGCACGTCGGCCGGCACCTCGATGCGCAGGCGCGTGAGCCGCGGCGTGAGCGCCGCCACGCGGTCGCGCGCGGTCGTCTCCTGGCGGTCGTTCTTCGCGGCTCGCGCCTGCGTCACGACCTCGCCGTAGCGCGTCCACGCGCTCGCCGTGCGGCCGGTGTGCTCGTAGCACTCGGCCAGGCGGAACAGGATGCCGATGCCCGGCGCGAGCCGCGCCGCCTCCTCGAGCAGGGGGCAGGCCTTGGCGTCGTCGCCGGCCTTCATCAGCTTGCCTGCCTCCTCGAAGAGCGCGTCCGAGCTCGCCTGCGCCTCGGCCGAGGGTGGGGGCGTGGGCTGGGCGGCGGCCTCACCGGGGACGAGCGCGCCGAGCGCGGCACCGAGGCACAGAGCGAGCGCGAGCTTCATGGAGATCACCCGAGATCAGCGCGGACTGCCGAAGGGATCGGTCGTGGCTTGGTTCGACGTGGGCGGCGGGCGTAGGGTCGTCGTCGTCGGGCGCGGCGTCGCGGGCGGGCTCGCGGTCGCGCGCTGGCTCGCGGCGGCGCTCGCGCTCGCCACGGCCGACGCAGAGGCTGCGGCCGAGCCGCTCGCCACGGCGCTCGGGCTCGACGCCGGCGTCGCGGTGGGCGTCGTCGTGGCCGTCGCGGTCGACTCGGCCGGCGCCGCCGCGGCGCTGGCGGCCGGTGCGGCCTCGATGGCGCCCTGCGGCCGCAGCGCGAAGTACACGGCCGCGACGATGGCGATGGCGGCCACCCCACCGACGGCGATCATGCCGGTCGGGAAGCGGTGCAGCGGTGTCTTCTCGCGGCTCCAGCTCGCGGCCGTGGCGCCCGGCTCGGCCACGCTCACGCTCGGGCCCGCGCCGCCGATGGGGCTCGCGCCGTCCCGCACCGAGCTGCGCGTGACGGCGTCGGGGCTCGACCGCGCGTCGGGCGCGCTCGCGCCCGACCCCGACGGCGCCGAACGGGGCTCGCCGCGCGACGAAGGCCGGCCCTCGTGGCCCGAGCCCGGACCCGTTCGTCCGCCGAGCAGCCGCCGCATGCGGTCGACCGACACGCGGGCGTGCTCCGGGCCGAAGGGCGCGATGTCCGCGGCGAAGCTGGCGACGTCGGGCGTCCGCACCGAGCGGTCCTTGACGAGCGCCCGCGCGACCGCCGCCTCGAGCTCGGGCGGCGCCTCGGGGCAGAGCGCGCGGAGCGGCTGCCCGCCCGTGAGGATGCTCTCGTAGATCGCCGCGACGGTGAGACCGCGGAACGGCGGCTTGCCGGTCACGAGCGCGTAGAGAATGCCCCCGAGCGCCCACACGTCGCAGCGCGCGTCGACGTCGCGCGCCGACACCATCTGCTCGGGCGACATGTAAAGTGGCGAGCCGAGCAGGGTCGCGCTCTTCGTGATGCCGCCCCCGGGGTCCTCGTCCTCGGTCGGCTCGTCGCTCAGGATCTTCGAGATGCCGAAGTCGATGACCTTCACGCTCGCCGTGCCGTCGGGGCGGTTGGCGAGGAACAGGTTCGACGGCTTGAGGTCGCGGTGCACGATCCCGAGCGCGTGGGCCGTGGCGATCGCCTCGCAGGCCTGCAGCGTGTACTCGACGGCCTCCTCGATGGGCAGCGGGCCCGCGCGCTTCAGTCGCTGCGACAGGTCCTCGCCGTCCAGGTGCTCCATGACGAGGTAGGGCATCCCGTCATCGAGCTGGCCCACGTCGTAGACGCGCGCGACGTGCTCGCTCCGGATCTTGGCGGCCGCGCGCGCCTCGCGCACGAAGCGCCGGATGCGGTCCTCGTTGTCGGTCGTCTTCAGGAACTTGATGGCCACGAGCTCGCCCAGCATCTCGTGGGTCGCGGCCACGACCACGCCCATGCCGCCGACGCCGAGCACGTGCTCGACGCGGTACTTGCCCGCCACGATCGTGCCCGGTGCGGGCGCGTCGTCCGACGCGAGCGGCGAGACCCTGGTGCTCAATGCTTTCCCCCGGATCCGCCGCGACCGCGACGCGACCCAGTCGCACCATGATCTCCCGAAGTGACCGCTCTCGTAAAGAAGGCGTTCGGGGCGACCTGCACGCGCGCGCAGCTCAGCGCGCCCGCGGCATGCAGATCTGGAACGTCGTGCCCCGCCCGGGCTCGCTCTTCACGTGGATGTGCCCGCCGCTCTGGGCCACGATGCCGTGCACGGCGGCGAGGCCGAGCCCGGCCCCCGGCTCGTGCTTCGTCGTGAAGAAGGGCTCGAACAGGTGGGCGTGCACCTCGGGCGTCATGCCGGAGCCGGTGTCGCTGACGACCAGGCGCACCCACTCGCCGACCCGCAAGTCCGGATCCTCCGCCGCCTCGGCGGGCGTGATCGCGGCGTTGTGGGTCTCGATGGTCAGCTTGCCCCCCGCGGGCATCGCGTCCCGCGCGTTGTGGGCCAGGCTCGCGAGCACCTCGGCGAACTGCTCCGGGTCGCCGCGGGTGGGCAAGAGGTCCGGGGCGGTGTCGAGGACGAGCTCGACGTCCGGGCCGAGCACCGGGCGCAGACCGGGCGCGTTCGTGCGCACGAGCGCGTTGAGGTCGAGCAGCACCGGGAAGCGCGCCTGCTTGCGCGCGACGGTGAGGAGCTTCTGTGTCAGCGTGCGCGCATGCTCCGCTGCCGCCTGCAGGCCCGCGAGCCGCTCGGGATCCACCTGGCGGCCGGCGGCGTGGTCTGCGGCGAGCGCCGCGCAGCCGTCGATCACCTCGCCGAGCAGCGCGTTGAAGTCCCCCGCCACGCCGGCGGCGAGGCGGCCGAGGCTCTCGAGGCGCTGGGCGCGGCGCAGGTGCTCCTCCAGCCGTAGCTCCGCGGTCACGTCGCGCGCGTGCGCCACGACCGCCTGCACGTTCGGGTCGTCGCACAGGTTCCGGCCGATGCCCTCGACCGCGCGGTAGCTGCCGTCCTTGTGGCGCAGCCGCACCGAGAAGCGCGCGGTCGCGCCGGGGCGCGCCAGGATCTCGCGCAGGACCCCGGCGCCCTTCGAGACGTCGTCCGGGTGCACGAGCTCGAGCGCGGCGCGTCCCACGACGTCGGCCGCCGTGTGCCCCAGCGTCTCGGTCGCGCTCGGGCTCCAGAAGCGACACTTGCCGTCCGCACCGACGAGCACCAAGAGGTCGCTCGACTTCTCGATGAGCGCGCGGAAGCGCGCCTCGCTCTGCGCCAGGGCCGCGTCGGCGCTCGCCTTCACGTCGTCGATGTCGATGCAGGCCCCGAGCCAGCGCACCACGCGCCGCAGGTGATCGCGCATCGGCGCGACGGCGATCGTGCACCAGCGGTACGCGCCCTCGTGGCCGCGCAGCCTGAACGCCTCGCTGGTCGGCGTCTCGGCGGCGCGCACGCGCGCGGCGAGCTCGACGACCCTGGGGCGGTCCTCGGGGTGCAGGGCCGCGTGCCAGCCGTCGTCGCGCGCCTCCTCCACCGAGAGCCCGGTGTACTGCACGAGGTGCCGGTTCCAGTGCTCGAGCGAGCCGTCCGGCCGCAGCGAGAAGACGCCGTGCGGGAAGCTCTCGAGCGCCAGGTAGAGCGACTGGTCGAACAGGGTCGGGCTCGCGGCCGACATGCGCGCGAGCGGCAGCGTGGCCCGCAGGATCGTGCCGCTCCGCGCCCCGGGCCCGAAGCTCAGCGTGCCCCCGACCCGCGCTGCGCGCTCGCGCATGCCGATGATGCCGAGCGACTCGGGGCGTCGCCTGCCGGGGTCGATGCCCCGCCCGTCGTCCGCGATGGTCAGGCACACCGCGTCGCCCGTGTGCACGAGCGACACGTCCACCTGCCGCGCCTCGGCGTGGCGCGCGACGTTGGTGAGGCCCTCGAGAGCGATGCGGTAGAGCGCCGTCGCGAGTTCGCCGCTCAGCGCCGGCAGCTCCTTGCCCACCGTGACGTTGCACGAGATCCCGGTGCGCTCCGCGAAGCCGCGCGCCTCCTGCAGGAGCGCGGACTCGAGCCCGAGCTGATCGAGCACGCCGGGGCGCAGCTCGGCCGCGATGCGCCGCACCATCTGGAGGGCGCGGTCCGTGAGGCCCGACGCCTCCGCGGCGCGGTCGAGCAGGGCGCCCTGCGAGCTCGGCGAGCCGGCCGAGCCGAGCACTCCGCCCGCGAGCTCGCGCTCGAGCAGGGACACGTCGATCTTGAGCGCGCACAGCAGCTGCCCCATCTCGTCGTGAAGATCGCGCGCCAGGTGGAGCTTCTCCTCCTCGCGCACGGCCTCGATGCGCCCCGCGAGCGCGCGCAGCTCCGCGCGCGAGGCCTCGAGCTCGTCCTCGACGCGCCGCCGCTCGCTGATGTCCTCCACGACCGCGACGTGGTGCCGCGGCTCCGGGTCGGTAGGCGACAGCGGTGCGACGCTGACCTTGCACCACACCGCGCTGCCGTCGCGCCGCAGGCAGCGCTGCTCGCGCGCGAACGGTGCCGGGCTCGTGGTCATGCGCACCAGGCTCGCCACCTCGGCCGGCAGGTCGTCGGGGTGGCAGAGATCGCGCCAGCTCCGGGCCGCGAGCTCGTCGGGCCGGTAGCCGAGCGTGGCGCACAAGCGCTCGTTCACCCGCACCAGGCGTCCCGAGGCCGTCTCGACCTCGGCCATCCCGACGGCGGCATGCTCGAACAGGGCGCGGTAGTGGGCGCACGCCTCGCGCGTCACGGCCTCGGGCAAGCGCTCGGCCACGGCCTCGCGACACACGCCGGAGAGCGCGACGGCCCGCCCCGAGGCATCGCGCAAGAGCGAGATCGTGAGGGCGATGCGCTTGACGGAGCCGTCGCGACAGGGCGCCTCGTAGATGCCGGTGTGCGGATCCTCTTCGAGCGGCGTGCCGATGCGCCCGAGCACGGTCTCGAGGCGGCGCCACGACTCCGCCGTGAAGCCGGCCTCGAAGGGCTCGGCGGCGGCCTCCTCGACCGTGAGGCCGCGGAGCGCGAGGATGGCGGGGCTCACGTACGAGAGGCGAAAGCTCCCGAGCTCGCGCGTGAAGTACACCTCCGGCTCGGTCGCCGCCGGCTGGCGCGCGAGGCCGGGGTCGCTGTCGGCGGCGTGGTGCCCGAGGTCGCCGCCGCGCAGGCTGCGGAAGGCCTGCACGATCGCCGGAGCCAGGGCCTCGGCCACCTCGAGCTCGCCGGGCCCGTAGCCGTCGGGTCGGTTCCCGAGCGCCAGCACTCCGATGGCCCGCCCGCCGTCCTCGAGCGGCACGCCGAGGAAGGTCGTGAGGGCCGGGTGCCCCTCGGGGGTGCCGGCGCTGTCGGGATGCCGCGACGGCTCGTTCGTGTAGAAGCCGGTGTGCGTGCGGAGCGGCCGGCCGTAGAGCCCGCGCAGCGGCAGCGTGACGGGGCGCCGCGCGCCCCCGGCGTAGGCCTCGATGCGGCACGCCTCCCAGCCCGGGTTCGAGATCGCGATGCAGTCGAGTCGCCCGGCGCGCTCGTCGAGCTCGCTCACGAAACCGAACGCGCTCTCGGTCGCCTCCTCGGCGACGGCGAGGCACACGCGCCCGAGCTCCTCCTCGGTGCGGCAGGTGAGCGCCTGGTGGAAGATGCGCGCCATCGCCGCCACGATGGTGTTCTGCCGGCGCGCCTGCTCGGCGGCGTGCGCCTCGCCATCGTCGGCCGTCACCTCGCGGAGCGCCACGAGCAGCCCGGAAGCGTCGCCCAAGGCCACGGGGCCCACCCGCCCCTGCCAGGCCCTGGGACGCCCGTGGCGCCGCAGCACGTGCCTCGGGATCTCCACGGTCTCGCCGGAGCGCGCCCGCGCCAGCATCGCGAGCCCGAGCTCGGGCTCGTCGGGCAGGAGCCCGATGTCGTCCGAGCCGAGCACGTCGGTCGCGGGGCGCCCGGAGCGCTCGAGCCACGCGGCGTTCGCGTGCGAGACGGTGCCCCGAGGGTCGACGAGGCAGAGGGCGACGCCGGCCTCCGCGAAGAGGCGATCCACGAGCCGGTGCACGATGCAGAAGCTACTCCCTGCGCGGGCGGGCCGCCACGGTCGGACGGCAGGGTGGCACCGATGACAGCTTGGCGCGCGCGGTCGGCGCCGTTAAGAGCCGGGGCGACATGAGCAAGAGAAAAGAAGCGGTGCTGGCGTTCTCGGGCGGGCTCGATACGAGCTTCTGCGTCCCGTACCTGATCGACAAGGGCTACGACGTCGTGACGCTGCTCGTCGACACGGGCGGCTTCGACGAGGGCGAGCGCCGCTACATCGAGGAGCGCGCCAAGCAGCTCGGCGCCGTCGAGCACGTCACGGTGCCGGGCGGGCGCGCCATCTGGGAGCAGGTCGTGGTGCCGCTCGTGTGGGGGGGCGCGCTCTACCAGGGCCAGTACCCGCTGCTCTGCTCCGACCGCTACGTCATCGTCGAGGAGTCGCTGCGCCTCGCGCGCGATCGGGCCATCACGACCTTCGCCCACGGCTGCACCGGCATGGGCAACGATCAGGTGCGCTTCGACCTCGCCGTGCGCGCGCTCGGCGGCGCCGTGATCGTGGCCCCCATCCGCGAGATCCAGGCCGAGCACCCGAACGTGCGCGCCTACGAGCAGCGCTACCTCGAGGAGCGAGGCTTCGAGGTGCGCGCCAAGACCTCGAAGTACAGCATCAACACGAACCTCCTCGGCGTGACGACCTCGGGCTCGGAGATCGACGCCTTCGGCGCGCCCGGGCCCGAGACCTACTGCCTCTGCGCGCAGCCGAGCGACTGGCCGAGCGTGCCGCTCCAGGCGCGCCTGCGCTTCGACCGGGGCGTGCTCGTCGCGCTCGACGGCCACGCGCTCCCCGGCGAAGAGATGCTGCGCCGTCTCAACACGCACTTCGGCGCCTACGGCGTCGGCCGCGGCATCTACACGGGCGACACGACGATCGGCCTGAAGGGCCGCATCGTGTTCGAATGCCCCGGCATCACGGCGCTGCTCGTCGCGCACCGCGCCCTCGAGGAGGCGATCCTGTCCGCGCACCAGAACGCGATGAAGCCCGTCGTCGCGCAGAAGTGGGTCGAGCTCGTCTACAAGGGCTTCTTCTTCGAGCCCCTGAAGCGCGATCTCGAGGCCTTCCTCGCGAGCTCGCAGGCCCACGTGAGCGGCGAGGTCGTGCTCGAGACCCGCGGCGGCGTGTGCCACGCCATCGAGGTCGCTTCCGATCACCTGCTGCTCGACCGGCGCGCCGTCTACGCGCAGTCGGCCGACTGGGGCGTCGCCGAGGCCGAGGGCTTCATCAAGCTCTTCGGCCAGAGCTCGACCCTCTCGGCGCGCGTGAACCCCGTCTACAAGCTGTGACCGGCGTCGGCGCGCTCCCCGCGGTGCTGGCGACGCTCGAGGCGCTCGTCGGCTGCGACACCCAGAACCCGCCGCGCGCGCCCGGCGCGGGCGGCGTCTTCGCGTTCGTCGACGGCGCCCTGCCGCCCGGCTTCGCGCGCGAGCGCGTCGATCTCGGCGACGGCTGCGTCTGGCTCTACGCCTGGCGCGGCACGCCAAGCGTCTGCTTCAACGTGCACCTCGACACCGTGCCCGCCGCTCCGGGCTGGCGCGGCGACCCCCTCGGCCTCGTCCTCGAGGCCGAGCGCGCCGTCGGGCTCGGGGCGTGCGACATCAAGGGCGCGGCCGCGTGCCTGCTCACCGCCGTCGCGCGCGTGCCGGGTGACGTCGGCCTGCTCTTCACCTCGGACGAGGAGGCGGGCTCGAGCCGCTGCATCCGGAGCTTCCTCGACCGCAAGCTCTGCCCGGCGCGCGTCGTCGTCGCCGAGCCGACCTCGTGCCGTGCCGTCCTCGAGCACCGTGGCATCGCGACCGCGACGGGCTCCTTCCGCGGCATCGGCGGCCACGCGTCGTCGTCCCGCGCGCTCGTCGACAGCGCGCTCCACGAGGCCGTGCGCTGGGCCGCCCGCGCCCTCGCCTTCGCCGCCGAGGCCGAGGCGCGCCGCTACCGGAGCCTCTCGGGCATCCGCTTCAACCTCGGCGTCCTCGCCGGCGGCCAGAAGGCGAACATGATCGCCGCCGAGGCCGAGCTCCGCTTCGGCGGGCGACCGTTGCCCGATCAAGATCCGCGCACGCTCCTCGGCGAGCTCGGCGCCCTCGCCCCCGACCCGGCGCGCGTCGTCTGGACCCCCGCCTTCGTGGCGCCGCCGCTACCGCACCCGGCGCCCGGTACGCTCGACCGCGCGCTCGCGTTTGCGGCCGACCTCGGCCTCGAGCCCGCCGAGCCCGTCGACTTCTGGACCGAGGCCGCCCTCTTCTCGGCCGCCGGGCACGACGCCCTCGTCTACGGGCCCGGCGACATCGCCCAGGCGCACACCGCGGGCGAGTGGGTGAGCCTCGCGGACCTCGTCCAGGCGGAGGCCGCGTACGAGCGGTGGGTGTCGGGCGGCGCCTAGTCCCGCCGCGCCAGCCCGCCCTCAGGGGCCCGGCACGCGCGCGAGCTCGGCGAGCGAGAGCCCGATCTCCGCGTAGCCGAGCGTGCAGCGCGCGTGCGCGATGCCGCCCGACTCGGGCGCCGTGTGACGGTAGCTCTGGTAGGGCACCACCACCTGGAGCTCGTTCTGCCCGAGCCCGAAGCCGACCTCCTCCGGGCGCAGCGTCGGCAGCTTCGGGATGTACTCCTCGAAGGGCGTCGTCGGCTGCACGAGCAGCGGGCTCAGGCACTTTCGCACGGCGCGCGCGAGCGCCCCGGGTGCGCGGCCGAAGACGTCGGCGGCGGTGATGGGCGCGCCATCGGCCAGGCGATAGGTCACGCTCCCGACTGTGGGCCCGCTCGCGGGCGCCTCCATCTCGTTGCGGGACTCGCAGAGCACGCTCGCGAAGCGCGCGTCCGAGAGCGTCGTGTCGCACACGGTCTCGTTGCGCTCGGCACGTGCCACGGCGGCGTCGTAGTAGGCACGGACGGCGTCGTTCACGCGCGCGACGACGGCCGCGTGGCGCGCGTCGGTGCTCGCGAAGCGCGGGTAATGGCGCAGCTGCCCCCACGAGTCGGACACGGTCACCCGCGCGAAGGCGAGGGGACCGGGCGCCTCGGCACCGAGCGCGGACGCGTCGAGGAGCCCGGGGCGCAAGATGTGCGCGAAGGGCCCGCAGCCGAGCTCCTTGCCGAGGGCGCGCCACGGCACCGAGCAGGTCCCGGAGCCGCCGGGTGCGTAGCGGTCGCCCGCCTCGAGGTGCAGCTCGAGCGGCCAGGGCTCGACGCCGCTCAGCCACGCGTCTCCGTTCCCCGGGTCGTCGAGCGGCATGTCGGCAACGTGCGAGAGCGGCGTCCCCTGGCAGGCACGCCCGAGCGGCACGCGCGGATCGGCGCCGGCGCCGGGCAAGGCCACGGGCAGGTCGATGCGCGTCCAGTCGTTGCCGTAGCGATGGAACACGAAGGACGCGCTCGGGCCGGTGCGCGCGTTGCCGCTGCCGTTGAGGTAAATCGAGGTGCAGAACGCGGCGAGTAGCTCGCCGTCCGAGCGCGACACGTGACACCACGCCTGGTACGCGGAGCGGGCCGCGCCATCGAGCAGGAGCTGCGCGCGCTGGAGCGACGCCTCGGTCGCGCGGTCCGCCGTCGTGAACACGAGACCGGACGGCGTGCGGGCGAGGCCCACGCCGACCGGCGCACGCGCCGGCCGCGGCACGCACGGCGGCAACGGCTCGCCCGCGAGCTCCGCGCTCGGCGCGCCACTCGGCGCTGCGCTCGCGCTCGCGTCCCCGACGCTCG
>JACRDA010000341.1 GCA_016212965.1 Myxococcales bacterium | reverse complement strand
CGCCGCGGGCTTGGCGGTCGGCGCCACGCTCGCCACGGGCTTCGCGCTCGGTGCTCCGCTCGCCGCGGGCTTGCCGCTGGCGCCGGGCGCGGCCGGCAGAGGTCCGTCGCCGACCGCCAGGCGGAAGCTCACCTGCGGCGACACCTGCCCCGCACGCTGGGTCACGAACTCCACGGTGAGCTCCCGCGGGAGCACCGCCGCCGCGCTCGGCCGGAAGCCGAAGCGCGGCTCGCGTCCCTCGCCGAGCAGCTCTACCTTGGGGGGCGTGTTCGGGGCGATGGCCAGATCGGCCTCCCCGGGCCCGAAGACGCCGTTCGGCGGGGGCTTCTGTCCCGCCGAGGCGCTCGAGCTCGGTGAGCCCGTCGCCTCGAGCGCCGCGGCGATCTTGCTGTCGACCGCCTTCTTGCCGGCGTCGGGCGCGCCCGCGTCGTCGGCCTTGACGCTCGGTTTCTCGCCACCGCAGCCGAGCAGGAGCCCGAGCGCGCCGATCCAAACCGCTCGCAATCGCATGCGCTGCATCTAGTTGAACTCCCGCACGTTGGCCAGGCCGCTCGGGCAGCAACCCGCTCGCGCCACCGGATGTTCCCGGCGCGGCCGCGCGGCGCGCTCCTTCAGTCGTCGAGGTGCCGGCGCAGGAACGCGTAGCTGTCGGCCCAGCAGCGGCGCGCCTGCTCGCGCCAGACGAGCGCGTGGAACGCGTGCACCTCGCCCTCGTAGTAGCGCGCCTCGCAGGGCGTCCCGCGGCGGTCGAGGGCCGCCTTCAGGCGGCGCGTGTCGTCGAGCAGCGGGTCGCGGGTGCCGACGGGCACGAAGAAGGGCGGCAGCGGGCGCGCGGGCGGGTCGCCGCGCTCGAGCACCACGAGCGGGTCGGCGAGATCGAGCAAGGAGCCGTAGCGCTCGAGATCGTCGCCGAGGTACGCGTGCTCGACCTCGCGCAGGCGGTCGTCGAGAAAGACGCCCAGGGCCGGCTTGCGCCGCAGGAAGCGCGCGGAGTCGCTCACCTGCAGGACGCCGCAGTAGGGCATCACCGCCCGCGGAACGAGGCCGAGCTCGAAGACGCGCGCGGCGAAGGGCTCGGGCCGGCGAAAGCAGGTCATGAGGCCGAGCGACGTGACGAGGTTCGCCCCCGCGCTCTCGCCCGCGAAGGCGAGCCGGTCGAGGCGCGCGCCGAAGTGCGCCGCGTTGTCCGCCACCCAGCCGAGCGCGTCCGCCACGTCGGCGAGCCCCGCGGGGAACGGGTGCGTGGGCGCGAGCCGGTACGAGACGTTGAACACGACGTAGCCGGCGCGCGCGAACGCCAGCCCCATGAGCCAGTGGGTGTCCTTGGACAGGATGCGGAAGCCCCCACCGTGCACGTAGAACACGGCCGGCAGCGGGCCACGCCGCTCGCGCGGTCGGTACACGTCGAGGCGGTGCTCGGCGAGGCCCGTCGCGAGGTAGCCGATGTCCCGGTGGATCTCGACGCCGTGGCGCTCGGGTCGAGCGGCGGGGTGGAGCTTGCCGAGCCGCGCCGCCGTGTGGAAGAAGCCGTCGACCGCAAACTGCCCGAGCTTGTGGCGCAGCTGCTCGTGCAGGCGCAGCTGCCGTGCGGCCCGCGCGCGCGCGTGCCCGTGCTCGGGGCTCATCCCGTGGGCCCACCCGACCCGGCGGCGGGCTCCTCGGGCTTCGGAGCGTCGGCGGCGGCTGCGGCCGCAGGCGCCGCGGCCACGGGTGCGGCCTCCGCAGCGGCCGGGGGACCCGCCTCCGCGGCCGCCTTGGCCGCGGCCTTCGCGGCCGCCTTGGCGAGCGCTGCAGCCTTCGCCGCGGCCTTCGCGGCGGCCTTGGGATCCTCGGCCGCGCCTTCGGCCGCGGGGCCAGCGCCGGCGGCGGCCGCAGGTGCATCCGCGCCCTTCGCGGCGTCGCCGGCCTTCGCCGCCTGCTTCGGAGCCGCGTCGGTGGCCGGCTTCGCCGCGGCTTTCGCGGCCGCGTCGGCGGCGGGCTTCGCCGCGGCGTCGGCCGCCTTCTTGGCGGGCGGGGCGGGCGGCTCGGGGGGCTCGCGCAGCCCCTTGCCCACCGCCTTCGGATGCCCGTACAGGTTCCATGCCGTGCCGGCCGCCGAGTGCTCGTGGTCGAAGCGCTCCGCCGTGGGGTCCTCGGTCGGCCGCGGCGGCGGCGCGATCTCGCGCGGCGTGCGCGTGCGGTTCGTGAGCCCCTGCTGGGTCCAGACCTTCACGTCGCCGAGCACGAGCGCCTTGTTCGCGAGCCGGCGCATCCCCTGCCCGCCGCCCCAGAGCCGCTCCCAGAACGTCGGCGGCGAGGTGCTGCCCTCGGCACCGTCGACCCACACGGAGTAGCCGCCGAAGCGGGTACCGCCGAAGTGCTCGCGGCACACGGCGATGCCCTGCTCCTGGGCGATCTCGCTGATGCGCCGCCCCGCCGCGACCTCGACGACGCGGTGCTCGTTGACGAAGGTGACCTTGGGCATGGCGTTTGACCGGCAGCTTAGTTCCCACCGCGCCCGCGGCTCAAGCGGCTCGGCGCGCGCGAGGTCGAGCGCGCGAATCAGCGCGCGGGAATGCGCCGCAGGATGCGCAGCGCGGCCGCGAGCCCCCAGAGGCCGAAGCCGGCACTCGCCACGAACAGCAGGAACACCCAGCGCGCACTGTCGGGGTCGTGGCCCTCGACGAGCACCCAGGTGTCCGGTGTCGCCCCGGCTCGTTCGAGCGCGCTCGCGACGCCGCGGTAGCGCAGGCCGAGCCCGCTCGCGGGCACGAGCCGCCCGGACAAGGACTCGGGCGGCAGGTAGCGCGGGGTGTCGTACTGCTCCGGTACCCGCAGCTCCACCCAGAGCTTGTCGGTCCCGGCCACGGGCGCGAGGCGATAGACGTCGGCCTCACCGACGCGCCGGTAGCGGACGGCGCGCCCGAGCTCCACGGTGGCGTGACCGCGCACGTAGTGGTCGGCGAGACCGCCCGGCAGCTCGCCGGCGGCGAGATCGCCGAGGTCGAGGGGAGCGCTCTCGCGCAGGGCGTAGAACGCCTCGCCGCGCAGCGACCACGCGGTCAGGCCTGCGACCACCGTGACGAGCGCGACGGCCACGAGGCTCGCCGTCCGCAGCGGGCGGCGCGGCTTGGGCAGCTCGGCGAGCTCGCGATCGACCCCGGCCTCGGCCGCGGCGTCCGGCTCGCGGTCGTCGCCGCCAGCGCCGGCCTCCTCGTGCTCGCCCTCGCGTGTCACGGGTCGCCCCTCAGCTCAGCACCTGCGCCGAGCTGCGCAGGAGCACGCCTTCCTTGCTCGCCGGCGCGCTCGGCGCCGGCTGCACCTGACCGTCGTCGCCGAAGCGCAGCAGCTGCTGCGAGATGCCGCGCAGGTAGGCCTGCTTGACGTGGAAGGGCAGGAACGCGCTCTTGAAGCCGGCGAGGATCATGCTCTTGATGTCGCCGAGCGGCATGCCCATCTTGGCGTGGCACAGCCACAGCTCGCGCGACACGGTCGTGTCGGTGATGAGGCGGTTGTCGGTGTTCACGGTGACCCTGAGGCCGAGGTCGAAGTAGAGCTTGACCGGGTGCTTGGCGAGGTCCTTCACGGCGCCCGTCTGCACGTTCGACGAGGGGCACGCCTCGAGCGGGATGCGGTGGTCGTTGACGTGGTGCAAGAGATCGCCGTCCTCGCGCAGCCGGCAGCCGTGGCCGATGCGATGGGCGCCGCACACGTGCAGGGCCTGGGCGATCGACTCGGGCCCGTAGGCCTCGCCCGCGTGGATGGTGCAGTTGATGTTGTTGTCGCGGACGAGCTGGAAGGCCGCCTTGTGGTGCTTGGCGGGGTGGTCGTACTCGGCGCCCGCGAGATCGAAGCCGACCACGCCGCGCCCCTTGTACGCGACCGCCAACTCGGCCATCTCGAGCGAGCTCTCGGGCGAGATGTTGCGGATGCCGCACACGATGACGTTCGACTCGATGCCGTAGGCGTCGCGCGCGGCGCGCAGGCCGGCGAGCACCGCCTCGACCACGCCCGTCAGCTTCAGGCCCTGGCGGGTGTGGAGCATCGGCGCGTAGCGCACCTCCATGTAGCGGACGTTCTCGAGCGCGGCGTCCTCGGCGAGCTCGTAGGCCACCCGGTAGAGCGCCTCCTCGGTCTGCATCACGCGCAGCGTGACGTCGAAGGCCTTCAGGTACTCGACGAGCGAGCCGCAGTTGCGCCCGAGGTTCATGGCCTTGCGCAGCTTGTCGGGCTCGGTGGCCGGCAGCTCGATGCCCTGCAGCTTGGCGACGTCGAGGATCGTCCCGAGGCGCAGCGAGCCGTCCAGGTGGACGTGCAGATCGGTCTTGGGCAGCTGCTGGAAGAACTCGAGGGGAAGGGTCGGGCGGTTCTGCGTCATGGAGCGGTTCCCTCAGCATAGCTCGCCCGGGCGCGGCGTGCGTACACGGCCGTCAGCGCGGCGAGCCCCGCGAAGAGCCCGCCCTCGACGAGGAACAGGAGCCACAGGGGCCAGCCCGCCGGCACCGTCGCCTCCGCGGGCGCGGCCGACGCGTCGACGAGCCCGAGCTCGCGCAGGCCGCGCTGCACGGCGTCCTCGACCTCCTCGGGCCGGTTGCCGAGCACGAGCTCGCGCCCGACGTAGGACACGGGCACGCCGTCCTGGCCGGTCGCGGCGACGAGCGACGCGTGGTAGGCGAGCTCCTGGTCCGTCGCCTCGCTGTGCAGGCACGCGGTGAAGGCAGCGGCGTCGAGCCCGATGGCCCCGGCGAGGGTCGTGATGCCCTCGTCGTCGAGCCCGTCCTCGCGCACCTTGAAGAGCAGCTCGGCCATGCCGTGACGCCGCTCGGCCGGGGTGCAGAGGTAGCCGCGCGCCGCCGGCTCGGCGCCCTTGTGGATGCGCAGCGGGTTCATCACGAGCACGACCTCGACCTTGCCCGGGTAGCGCGCCTCGACCTCGCGCATCTTCTCGGAAAGCTTGCGGCAGTAGGGGCACTCGAAGTCGGTGATCTCGACGATGGTGAGCCGGCCCGGCACCGTCAGCGGACGCAGGGCCTCGGGCAGCGGCTGGGGCTCGACGTCGCTCGGCGGGTGGCGCGCCCAGAGCACCGTCAGGAGCCACACCGCGGCGGGCACCAGCGACCAGCCGAGCCGCAGCGCGGTCGGCTCGACGATGGGGCCGCGACGCGCGACGACGAGCGCGACCACGGCGGCGAGGATGGCCGCCGAGTCCACCACCATGCACCAGCGGCAGATGGCACCGATGACGAAGATCTGGAGCGCGATGAAGCCGACGGCCGCGAGCGCCCCGAGCCCGGTCAGGACGGCGAGCGAGCGGAGGTGGCCCTTCGACTCGGCCCAGATCGCGAGGGCGTAGAGCCCAAGGAAGCCGCCGAGGCCGTAGACCGGGATCGGCTGGCCGAGCAGCGTCGAGTAGTCCGAGCCCTTGATGGCCTGGCAGCCGCCCCCGTGGCTGCAGAAGGTCGGCTCCGTGCCCGTGTAGTCGATGAGCAGGATCGCGCT
>JACRDA010000340.1 GCA_016212965.1 Myxococcales bacterium | reverse complement strand
TCGCGCAGCGCGCCCGCGACGCCACGCTCGCCGCGCGCGTGCGCGAGGCCGCGGCCGTCGGGGAGGCGGGCGCCGTCGTGCTCATCGCGGGCGCGGGCCACGTGCGCGCCGATCGCGGCGTGCCGGCGGCGCTCGGCGCGGAGCTCGGGGCCGCCGCCGTCGGGGAGCCTGCCCTCGTGACGGTCGCCTTCGTCGAGGTCGTCCGGGGCGAGCTCGACCCCGTGAGCTACCTCGAGGCGCCGCCGGCCGCGCCGGCGCGCGAGCCCTTCGACTTCCTCTGGTTCACGCCGCGGGTCGACGAGGACGATCCGTGCGCCGGCATGCACGGCGGCGGTTGACCCGCCCGGCGTGAGCCCGATCAGGCGCCGCGAAAAATCGGGTTGACACGACGAGGGGTGCCGGGCGAACTTCTCGCGGTTGTGCGAACCGAGGGAAGGACCCACATGACGACCAGATTCCTAGGCTTGTGCGTGGCCGGGGGCGTCCTATTGCTGGCGAGCGGATGCGCGAATCCGAAGTACATCGCCGCGACGACGGGCGCGCCGGGTCAGCTGAAGATCGTGTACGTCGACGCCGAGGGCGGCACCGGCGTCATCAAGTGCGACCGCGCCGAGGACGGCAAGCTCAGCAACTGCCGGCCGATGAAGGTCGCCCTCAAGGGCGAGTGAGGAGGGCGACATGCGAAATGGATGGAAGCTGTTGGTCTCCGCTGCCGCGCTCTCGCTGCTCGGCGGCTGCGTTCGCTACCAGGTGCTCGCCGCGTCCGATCAGGGCGACGAGCGCCGCAAGAACCCGGGCACGCTGCCGGTCACGCAGCTCGAGACCCTGAAGACCACGAACTACTACTTCGTCATCACCATCGAGCACCAGTTCTGGCTCTGCCAGGACAGCGGCGACACGCTGCTTTGCGACCGGCGCTGCGGCAACGGCACCGATCTCGAGTGCCCCGCGCTGTCGGCAGGTGGCGGCACCATCACGAGCAACGTTCGATGAGGGAGAGCAAGATGAACAAGGGCAAGCTCGCTTCTTTCGTCGGCGCCGGACTGCTTCTCGCCTGTGCTTCGGGCTGCGCAGTGCCGATGGTGCTCATCGATCAGGCGTTCCTCGGCGAGACGCGCACGGCCAAAATGGTGATCCGGCGCAACCCCGAGGGCAACTTCACCCAGATCCTGCGGGTCTGCACGCTCGACCAGGGCGGGCAGGAAACGGCCTGCAAGGACACCGTCGTGCTCGACAACGTCGTCGCGGCTTCACTCTACTGAGGAGACACCGATGCTCAATCGCATGCTCTCTGTCCTGGGTATCGGCGCACTCGGTTTGCTGGCGGTCGGCTGCGGCCAGCCGCTCCGCACCGTGACGCACCTGTCGGTCTGGAAGGGTCCGGCCGGCGAGTACATCTACATCGGCTACGCGGAGGACAGCGACACCTCGAAGCTGCGCCGCTGCGCGGTGAACGAGGACAACACCCTCGCCTGCAACGAGGAAGAGGCGGCGAACGCCGTCCTCAACGCCAAGAAATAGCGCGTGCGCGAGCCCGGCGCGGTCGCGGCGAGCCCCGGGTGGCGCCGCGACCGCCGTCCGGCCGGGCGCTGACGCTCACCGCCATCTCAGGCGCGGGGCGAGCATCTCGCTGGGATGCGTGTCCGAGGGCGGCTTGGGTGGCTTGGGTGGCTGGGGCGGCCGTGTCGCATCGGGCACCGGCGCGGGGGCGGCGTCCGGAGGCGGTGCCCCGGCGTCGCGCGGCTCCGCGCTCGGCGCGTCCGGGGCCGGAGCCCCGGCGTCGCCTGGCTCCGCGCTCGCCGTGCGCGGCGGAGCCATCTCGAACCTGTGGGTGAAGCCACCGGGCGAGGTCGGCGGCGGCGCGACCATCTCGGTCGGATGGCTGTCGCCGCACGCGGCGGTCGCCGTGGCCGCGAGCGTCACCGTGGCTGCGAGGGTCACGGCGCGCGCCGCACGCCCGAGGTTTCGGGCGGGCGCCTCGCTGCGCCGCACGGCCGCCCGGCGCAGCTCGGCGAGCACGGCCTGACCCTCGGCGCCGAGCCGCTCGTTGCCGACTGCCACGCGCTCCGCGAGCTCCTTGCGGAACGCCGCCGCCGCCGCCGGCGAGTCGAAGCCGCGTGCACAGGCCGCGAGCGCGAGCTCGAGCTGCGCCACGGTGTCGAGGTTCACCGCGCGGACGAAGCCCTTCGCGCGCTGCCGCAGCTCGGGCGTGCTCGCGAAGAAGTGCGCGAGCAGCTGGTGCTCGTAGTCGACGGCCATCGCGACGTGGTGCAGGCACTCGGCGCCGTAGTTGCGCGTCAAGAAGGCGTCGTACACGACCTCGTAGGCGAGCTCGGCGCGCTCGTCGCGGATGCGGTAGTCCGAGCCCCAGTAGTCGCCCCGCAGACGCCCCTCGCGCCGGAGCTTCGTCTCGAGCGGCGTGCCGGCGTAGATCTCGGTGCGGCAGAAGTTCATCGGATCGTCCGGATGGCGTCGCAGGAAGGCCAGGTTCTCGCGTAGATCCTCGAGCGTCGTGTCGGGGTTCCAGAGCAGCAGGTTCCACGCCGCGTGGATGTCGAGCCGCTCGAGTAGCGCGAGCGCGCGCTCGTTGTCGGCCACCGTCTGGCGGCGGCCGAGCGCGCGCAGGGCCGCGGCGCTGCCGGCCTCGATGCCGAGGAACACACGGAAGAGCCCGAGCTCGACGAGCGCCGCGAAGACCTCCTCGTCGACGGCGTCCGGGCGTGCCTTCACGGCGAACGCGATGCGCCCGACGCCGCGCAGGGCAAGCGCGCGCCGGAGCTCCGCCACGCGCGCGAGCATGGCCTCGCGCTCGGGGAGGAAGAAGTTGTCGTCGTGGAAGTTGAAGATGCGCGCGCCGGCCGCGTAGAGCGCGGCAAGCTCGTCGGCGACGTGCGCGACCGAGCGCATGCGCACGCGCTCGCCCCCGCACAGCCGGTGCCAGGCGACGATCGAGCAAAAGGTGCAGCTGTAGCCGCAGCCGCGCGAGCCGAGGATGTTGGTGATCGGCACGCCGAGGTAGTGATCGAGCGGGCGCTTGCGGGGCGGCCACGGCAGCACGTCGAGATCGGGCGGCTTGTCGGCGGGCAGGTTGCGGCGCACGGTGCCGTCCCCGCCGCGCCACACGAGCCCGCGGACGGCGCCGAGGTCCGCCGCCGGGCCGCGCTCGAGCTCCGCGGCGAGCGCGCAGAGCAAGAGCTCGCCCTCGCCGATCGCGATCGAGTCGAGGGCGCCGACGTCGCGGAGGAGCTCCTCGGGGTGGAAGGCGGCGAAGTGACCGCCCGCGACCAGGTGGCCCTCGAAGCCGAGCGCGCGCGCGCGCGCCGCGAGGCCCGCGAACTGGCGGCCCCGGTACGTGAAGACCATCGACAGGCCGGCCAGGGCCGCGCCCGACCGCGAAAGCTCGCCCGCCGCGCGCTCGGTGTCCTCGGCCTCGTTGAACACGATCGGCACGACCTCGTGGCCGGCCGCCTCGAGCGCGCCCCACAGGTAGCGGACGGCCAGGTTCTCTTCGTGCTCGGCTCCGACGAGTGCGACGCGCATGGGGACCTCCTCGACCGAGCGTCGCAGGGGCGCGCGCCGGCCGACATGCGTGCCGTCAACTCGCCGGCCGTCTGCGCCCGGTCGACGCTGCCCGAGCGCCGGGGTAGACGGCCTGGATGCCGGGTCGTCCGCTGTCGCTCGGCCGGACGCTCGCGCCGTCCGGGCCGGCTGCTCCCTTCGAGCTCCCTCCGCACCACCTCGTGACGCACGCCGCCGTCGTCGGCATGACCGGCAGCGGCAAGACCGGCCTGCTCGTCGGTCTGGTCGAGGAGGCGCTCCGCAGCGAGGTGCCCGTCCTCGTCCTCGACGTGAAGGGCGATCTGCCGAACCTGTTTCTCGCGTTCCCGGGCCTCCCGCCCGAGGCCTTCGAGCCGTGGGTCGACGCCGACGCGGCCGCGCGTGGCGGCAAGACGCCCCACGAGCTTGCGCTCGAGCACGCGACCCGCTGGCGCGCCGGTCTCGAGGCCTCCGGGCTCGGGCTCGACGCGCTCGCGGCGCACGTGCGCGGCATGGCGCCGCGCCTGCTCACGCCGGGCACGACGGCTGGCGAGCCCGTGAGCATGCTCTCGGCGCTCGAGGCGCGCTCGGCCGCGTGGGACGAGGACGAGGAGCCTGGGCGTCGAACGACCGGTCGAGGCCGCGGGAGGGGCTGGACAATAACATGACCAGCTGGGCACAAAAATGTGGTTCAAGACATGACCACCCCACGTGGTCCCACGTCGTCCCTTGGAGCACAAACGCACGAAACTACATACGCGGGCTGCCATGTCGTGATGTGTGCGATGGTGGCACGCTTCCTGCTCTCGGCGGCGCGCGCTCGCCGCGACGCGGCCGCACCCCGAAAGGACAGGATCATGCGCACGCTCCAGCTCTCGCTCCCGTTCGTCGCCCTGGGCCTGCTGGCCGTCGGCTGTGCCGCCGGAGAGCTCACGGGCAGCGGCGACGGGCCGCTCGGCGAAGGGCACCAGGCGATCGACGCCTACGTCGACGGTTTGCCCGACCTGCCCCTCGCTCCGCCGATGCCGAAGTCCGAGGTCGAGTGCTCGGGCGACGACTGCCCGGTCAACGGCCAGGAGGGCGAGGTCTTCTGCACCTACAAGCACTACGCGGAGGTCGCGCACTACGAGAAGTTCGTCGCCTTCCAGCCGAACTCGGCCACGCTCTGGCCGGGCGTGGTGGTCAAGGGCCTCGACGCGGCCGAGGGCATGCTCACGCCGGTGGGCGTCGAGCTCGCGCCCGTCACCTTCAGCGTGTCGCTCGAGAACATCGCCAACAGCCCGGTCGGCTACATGGATCTGCCGAGCCTGTCGGCATTCCGCGACGCGCGCAACGCGATCCTCGGCGGCGGTGTCACGGGCGCGACCCCGGCGTCGCTCGACTTCGACATCCTCGAGGTGCACAGCGAGTCGCAGATCGCCGTCGCGCTCGGTGCGGGCCTGAACTGGCCGGGCGGCGCCGAGATCGCGGGCAGCTTCAACTTCAGCTCGTCCGCGAAGAAGACCAAGATCCTCGTGAACTTCACGCAGGCCTACTACACCATCGACGTCGACGCCCCGACGACCCCGAAGGACTTCTTCACCGACGACGTCACGGTCGACGACCTCCTGCCGTACACGGGCAACGACAACCCGCCGCTCTACGTGCAGTCGATCACCTTCGGTCGGCGCGTGCTCTTCTCGATCGAGTCGGACGAGACCGCGTCGGCGGTGAAGGCGGCGCTCGAGGCGACCTACAAGGGTGCCGTCGACGTGACCGCCTCGGTGAGCGTGGAGCAGAAGACGACCCTCGCCTCCTCGACCATCAAGGCCTTCGTGCTCGGCGGCTCGGGTGGCGAGGCGACCGGCGCCGTGAGCGGGGTCGAGGGCCTGATGGGCTACATCAAGAACGGCGGCAACTACTCCCAGGAGTCGCCGGGCGCCCCCATCGCCTACAAGCTCGCCTACCTCGACAACACGGCGACGAAGCTCGCCTTCACGACCGAGTACTCCGAGCGCGAGTGCCACCAGAACGTCGGCAACCTGCGCGCGACGCTGAAGAGCATCGACCACGTGGACGGCGCGGACGTCGGCTCGAACATCGAGCTGTCCGGCTACGTCGGCATCCGCTACCCGACCGTGGCGACCGGCGTCGTGTCGTGCGACGCGGGCGGCGAGGAGGCGGCGATCTGGTACCTCGCCGACGGCCAGTGGGTGGACGTGCCCGAGTACTCGACCTGGGTCCCCTCGGCCCCGACCTTCGTGGACCTCGAGGACGTCGCCTTCGGCGCCGGGCAGGCCATGTGCCTCATCGCGGACATCTGGGACGAGGACACCTCGAGCAACGAGCTCACGGCCGACGACTGGTACGGGACGACCGGCCAGCTCGTGCTCTACGAGAACGGCTGGGAGGGCCTGCACACCCTGCACCTCACCGGCGAGGGCCAGAACTCGGTCGACGTCGCGGTGGAGCTCACGCTCCAGTAGGCGGCGGCCCGGCCGGGCGCGCGCGCGAGTCGGAGCCCTCCGGCGCGCGCGCGCGCGCCATTTCGGCGGTCGGCTGCCGCCGCGGCAGGTCGTCGCGCAGCATGCGCGCGGGCGGCGTGTCGAGGTCGTCGAGCTGCCCCGAGCGCACGGTCCACAAGTAGGCCAGCACGGCGCCGCCCGCGAGCAGCACCGCGAGCGGCAGCACGATGTAGAGGACGCTCACGGCTCGTCCTCGGGGCGGAAGGTGCGGGCGCGATAGGAGCTCGCCACCACGGTGAGCGAGCTGGCGGGCATGAGGGCCGCCGCGAGGATCGGGTCGAGCAGACCCGTCACGGCCAGCGTCGCGCCGACGAGGTTGTAGCCGACGGCGAACACGAGGTTGCGCCGCACGACGCCGAGCGTGCGGCGCGCCCCGCGCACGAGGGCGGCGACCGGCGCGAGCCCCGGCCGCGTGAGAAAGATGTCCGCCGCGGCGGTGCCGGCCTCCGCGCCGCCGTGGACGGCGATGCCGACCGTCGCGGCCGCGAGCGCGGCCGCGTCGTTGACGCCGTCGCCCACCATCACGACCGAGCCGCGGGCCGCGTCGCGCCGCACGACGAAGAGCTTCCGCTCCGGGCTCGCGCCGCCCAGCGCGTGCTCGGGCGCGATGCCGAGCCGGGCCGCGACCGCGCGCACCGCCTCGGGATGATCGCCCGACAGGATCCCCACCTCGAGCCCGAGGCGCCGGAGCTCCGCGACCGTACGCGCCGCGTCGGGGCGCAGCGCGTCCGAGAGGCCGACGAGGGCGACGACCGCCCCCGCCTCGACGACCAGAACGGGCGTCTCGCCGGCGGCGAGCGCCTCGGCGAGCGCGCCCTCGAGCTCGGGCGCGAGCACGGCACCGCGGGCCGAGGCGAAGGCCGGCGAGCCCACGGCGAGCGCGCGCCCGTCGACCACCCCCTCGACGCCGCCGCCGAGCGTGCTCGCGAAGTCCTGCACCGCGAGCGGTCGGGGCGCGGGCGGCAGGCCCCGGACGAGCGCGAGCGCGATCGGGTGCGAGCTCCGCTCCTCGAGCGCGCGCACGAGCGGCCCGAGCGCCGCCGGCCCGACGAAGCGCGCGAGCGACAGCTTGCCCAGGGTGAGCGTCCCGGTCTTGTCGAGCCAGATACGCCCCGGTCGCGCCAGCCGCTCGAGTGCGTCGCCGCCCTTGATGAGCATGCCGGCCTGCGCCGCGCGCCCCACGCCCGCGGCGATCGCGAGCGGTGTCGCGAGCCCGAGCGCGCAGGGGCAGGTGACGATGAGCAGCGCGATGGCGTTCGTGAAGCCCCGCGCCGGGCTCACCGGCCACCACGCGACCACCGTCGCCGCCGCGAGCGCGAGCACGATCGCCACGAAGTGGACCGAGATGCGATCGGCAAGCTGCACGACCGGGGCGCGGCGCCGCAGACCCTCGTGCACCAGCGCGAGCAGCCGCCCGACGCGCGTCTCCTCGCCGGTGCGCGTCACGCGCACCGCGAGCGGCGCGACGAGGTTCACGCTGCCGGCCTGCACCGCCTCACCGGCCCCCACCGGCACCGGGCGCGGCTCGCCCGTGAGCCACGCGACGTCGAGCTCGGACGCGCCATCGGTGACGTCACCGTCGGCGGGGACGGCGTCGCCGGCGCGCACCTCGACCACGTCGCCCGCGGCGAGCGCCTCGATGGGCACCTCGCGCACCCCGTCCGCCTCGACCTTGCGGGCGCGCGCCGGCACCATCGAGAGCAGACCCTCGGCGGCGTCCGCGGCCCGGCGCAGCCCGCGGCGCTGCACGAAGCGGCCGACGAGCAAGAGGAAGGTGAGGGTGGAGAGCGAGTCGAAGTACACCTCGCCCGCGCCGCGCAGCGTGTTGAGCGCGCCCGCCGCGAAGCCGACCGCGAGCCCGACGGCGATGGGCACGTCGAGGCTCAGGGTGCGCGCGCGGAGCGCCGCGAGGGCGCCGCGGAAGAACACGTCGCCCGCGAACAGGAGCGTCGGCAGCGTGAGCCCCAGGGAGAGCCAGCGGAACCAGTCCCAGTCCGCGTGCGCCATCCCGCCCGCCTCGCCGCTGTAGAGCGCGAAGGCGAGCAGCATCACGTTGCCCGCGATGGCGCCCGCGATGCCGATGCGCACGAGCAGTGCCCGGTCCTCCTTGCGGCGCAGCGCCGCGACGCTGGCGCCCCGGAACACGTGCGGCGAGTAGCCGATCGCGTCGAGAAAGCGCGCGATGTGCGACAGCGCGACCGCCTGCGGGTCCCAGGTCACCGACACCACCGAGCGGCCGAGCTCGAGGCGCGCCTCGGCCGTGCCGGGCACGGCGAGCGGCACCTTCTCGACCACCCACACGCAGGCGGCGCAGTGCACGCCCTCGAGGTAGAGCTCGATCGACAGGAGGCCGCCCGGCCGAGGCTTGGCGTGGCGCGCGAGCAGCGCCGGATCGTCGAGCTCGGCGTAGCCGCGCCGCGACGGTCGCGCGCGGGTGGGCCGCGCGGCGCTCGCCTGGGCCACGTCGTAGTAGCCCTCGAGCCCGTGGGTGTGCAGGACCTCGTAGACGGTACGACAGCCGGCGCAGCAGAACTGCTCGGCCGCGTCGGCCTCGACCAGCCCGGCCGGCACGGGGTCGGCGCAGTGGGCGCAGGCGGTCGGCGCGACCACGACGGCCGCGGGGAGCTCGGTCGCGGCGCTACTCGGCGGGGGAGGCATGGTGGCACGGTGGGGTGGGCGCGGGCGGCTCGCCCGCCTGCGCCGCCGGGGGCACGAGGCGCGGCATCTGCGCGCGCCACACGACGAGGACGAGGCCGAGGGCCACGAGCAGGGCCGGCGTGAGCAGCGGCAGGCGCTTCTTCAGCGGCGCGAGCAGCAAGCCGAGCCCGAGGCCGAGCCCGAGCAGGGCCGGCACGGTGCCGAGCCAGAACGCCGCCATCACGAGGGCGCCGCCCCACGGCGACGCCGTGCCCGCGGCGCTGACCACGAAGGCCCAGAGCCAGCCGCAGGGCAAGAGCGAGGTGAGCACGCCGAGCGCGAGCGCGCGCCACACGGGCGGCCGCCGGCTCCACGCGGCGTGCGCGCGGGCGAGCAGGCGCGACAGGCCGGCGAAGCGCGGGCGCCGCCCGAGCGCGTGCAGGCGCGCACCGAGCGCGCGCGCGAGCGCGACGC
>JACRDA010000344.1 GCA_016212965.1 Myxococcales bacterium | reverse complement strand
GACTGCTTGGCGACGACGAGGTCGAGGGGCGCCGCCGCGGCGAGCCCCACGCCGAAGTGGTGGTCCGCCTGGTCGAGTAGCCGGGCGCGCGCGTGGGCGCTCACGTGGCCGGCGCGGTCCGCGGTCTGCGGTCCGCCTTCGTTTCGGTCGTGGTCGTTGACGTGGACTTCGACGGCGACGTCTACGTGGACTTGGACGACCCAGCGTGGACGGCTCTCCGATCTTCTTCGAGAGCAGCGCGACTACGCCCTCGAGCAGTTGGAGCCCCCGGTAGGACGCCGAACACTCGACATGCCCGAGCATCGGCGGGCGACGTGCGCCCGTTGCGTCGGCAGGACGCGCGTCAACGGTTCGGCGCCGACCAAGTCCACGTACACGTCGCCGTCAAAGTCCACGACCACGTCAACGTCGAGGTCAACGTCAACGCCAAGTCGGCGCGCAGCAGCAGATTGGCTGGCGCCGGGGATCGACACGCGGGCGATGGCCTTGCGTTGCGGTCCGATGGCGAGACCTCAGTCACGACCTCTGTGCCGAGGTACTAGCCCCTTGCCCCTTGCCCCTAGCCCCTTGCCCCTTGCCCCTTGCCCCTCGCTCGCTCGGGTTTGCCGCGCCGCCTCGTTTGCGGTCATCATGGCCGCCATGTCCGGGGTCGGGGAGTCGTCGGCGCTGTCACGGCTGGTGGCGCACGTCTTCGGCACGCCGAGCGAGGAGGGGCGCGCGTTCTTCCAGAAGCGCGTCGCCTTCTTCGCGGCGCTCATGCTCGCGCTCGTCAGCGTGCTCACCGTTCTCAGCGTCCTCGGCCGGCTGGCCCTGCCCGAGATCCGGACCCGGCACGACCCGCTCGTCGGCATCCTCACGGCCTCGGTGGGCGTCGGGATGGCGGCCATCTGGCTCTTCGCACGGGGCAAGCCGCGCGCGGGCATCGTGGTGTCGCTGCTCGACGCGACCGCGATGCTCGACACGGGCGTGCTCATCGCGGGCGTGTCGTGGTTCGGCCGCGACCAGCCCTTCACGGGCGTGGGCGGGCTGCTCGGCATCATGCTGCTCGTGTTCGCGCGGGCGCTCATCGTCCCGAGCACCGGGACGCGCACCGCCGTGCTGTCGATGGCCGCCTCGGCCCCGGGGCTCGCCGTGCAGGGCGTGATCGCGTTCCAGTACCCCGAGCACCTCATGGTGCCCCCGGTCGTGCACCTCTTCATCGGCTTCTCGTGGGCGAGCGCGACCGTGGCCATCGCCTCGCTCGGCTCGGGTATCATCTACGGCCTGCGCGAGCAGGTGACCCGGGCGCGCCAGCTCGGCCAGTACACCCTCACCGAGAAGCTCGGCGAGGGCGGGATGGGCGTCGTCTACCGCGCCAAGCACGCGATGCTGCGCCGCCCGACCGCGGTCAAGCTCCTGCCGCCCGACAAGGCGGGCAAGGACGTGGTCGAGCGCTTCGAGCGCGAGGTGCAGCTGACGAGCGAGCTCACCCACCCGAACACCATCGCCATCTACGATTACGGCCGCAGCCCCGAGGGCATCTTCTACTACGCGATGGAGCACCTCGACGGCATCGATCTGCACCGGCTCGTCGAGCGCTACGGTCCGCTACCGCCCGCGCGCGCCATCGCCATCCTCGTCCAGGCCTGCGGCGCGCTCGCCGAGGCGCACGGGCGCGGGCTCGTGCACCGCGACATCAAGCCCGCCAACCTCATCCTGAGCCACCGCGGCGGCGTGCCCGACGTCGTCAAGGTGCTCGACTTCGGGCTCGTGAAGGATCTGTCGCAGCACACCGAGCAGGGGCTCACGGGCCTGCACCAGGTGGCCGGCACGCCCGGCTTCCTGCCCCCGGAGGCGATGACGGCGCCCGACTCGCTCGGCCCGAGCGCCGACCTCTACGCGCTCGGCTGCCTCGGCTACTACCTCGTGACCGGCAAGGCGCCGTTCTCGGGCGCGACCGTGGCCGAGGTGTGCGGGCACCACCTGCACTCGCCGCCGCCGCGCGCGAGCGAGCTGCTCGGCAAGCCGGTCGGCGCGGCCCTCGAGGCCCTGCTCGCGCGCTGCCTGGCGAAGTCGCCCGAGGGCCGCCCGGCGTCCGCGCGCGCGCTCCGCGCCGAGCTCGAGGCGCTGCCCGAGCGCAGCGGCTGGAGCGAGACCGACGGCGAGCGCTGGTGGGAGCGGCACCAGGCGACGCTCGAGACGGCGGCACCGAGCGCGCGCTCCGCGAGCGCGGTCGGGTACCTGTCGACCGTACTCGTCGACGTCGCCTCGGTGACACCGGACAAGCCGCGGTCGCAGCGACCGCGCGCCGCAGCGGGGAGCTGAGAGTCGCTTCCGTCCCGGCGCGCGCCGTCGTAGCGGTGAGCCCATGCCGGTGAGCTACAAGGACGCGGGCGTCGACATCGACGCCGGGGACGAGCTCGTGGACCGCATCGCACCGCTGGCGCGCGCCACGCGCACGGCCGGGGTGCTCGCGGACGTGGGCGGCTTCGCCGGCCTGTTCGCGGTGCCGGGTGGCTACACCGAGCCCGTGCTCGTGAGCGGCACCGACGGCGTCGGGACGAAGCTCAAGGTCGCCTTCGCGACCGGCGTGCACGACACCATCGGCATCGATCTGGTCGCCATGTGCGTGAACGACGTGCTCACGGTCGGCGCGCGGCCGCTCTTTTTCCTCGACTACTTCGCGTCGGGCACGCCCGACGTCGGCGTCGGCGAGGCCGTGGTGCGCGGCGTCGCCGACGGCTGCAAGCTCGCCGGTGCGGCCCTGCTCGGTGGCGAGACGGCCGAGCTCCCCGGCATGTACGCACCCGGCGAGTACGACCTCGCGGGCTTCGCCGTCGGCATCGTCGAGCGCAGCCGGATCCTCGACGGGCGCGCCGTCCGCAAGGGCGACGCGCTCGTGGGCGTCGCCTCGAGCGGCCTGCACTCGAACGGCTACTCGCTCGCGCGCCGCGTGCTCCTCGACGACGCCGCGCTCGCCCTCGACGCCACCCTGCCCGAGCTCGGCGATCCGGGCCGCACGCTCGGCGCGGCCCTGCTCGAGCCGACGCGCATCTACGCGCGCGCCGTCGCTGGCCTCGTGGCGGCCCTCGGCGAGCGCCTGCACGCCCTGTGTCACATCACCGGCGGGGGCCTGCCCGGCAACCTGCCGCGCGTCGTCCCGGACGAGTCGCTCGGGCTCGCGGTCGAGCTCGCGAGCTACCCGCGCCCCGGCATCTTCCACGCCATCGCGGCGCGCGGCCCGGTCGAGGAGACCGAGATGCAGCGCACCTTCAACCTCGGGGTCGGGCTCGTGGCGGTCGTCGCCGAGGACGCCGTGCCCGCGGCGGTGGCGGCGCTCGAGGCGGCGGGCGAGCGGGCGTGGCGACTCGGCGCCATCGTGCCGGCGCGCGAGGCCGGGCCGGAGCGGGTCGCGCTGCGGCGCGCCTGACTTGCGGACGGGCTCGCGGCCGAGCATCGCGGGCGGGCGTCACCCGCGCGGCCCACTCCTGCGCTAGACTCCGCGCCATGCCGCGGCTCGAGCTCGGCGTGCTCATCTCCGGCCGGGGGTCGAACCTCCAGGCCATCCTCGACGCCATCGCGCGCGGGGCCCTCGACGCGCGCGTGCGGCTCGTCCTGTCGAACCGCGCCGACGCGGCGGGGCTCGAGCGCGCCCGGGAGGCGGGCGTGCCGACCGCGGTCGTCGATCACCGCGCCTTCGCGGAGCGCAGCGACTTCGACGCGGCGCTCGTGACGGCGCTCGGCGCGGCCGGGGTCGAGTGGGTGGTGCTCGCCGGCTTCATGCGCGTGCTCACGCCGACCTTCCTGCGCGCCTTCCCCGAGCGCGTGATCAACATCCACCCGGCCCTCTGCCCCGCCTTCCCCGGCGTCGACGCGCAGGCCCAGGCGCTCGCCTACGGCGTGCGCGTGACGGGCTGCACGGTGCACCTCGTGGACGAGGGCGTCGACACGGGCCCCATCCTCGGTCAGGCCGTCGTGCCCATCCTCGACGGCGACGACCGGCCGCGGCTCGCGGCGCGCCTGCTCGCCGAGGAGCACGCCCTGCTCGTCGCGGCCCTCGGCTGGCTCGCGGCAGGGCGCGTGCAGATCGAGCCCGCGACGGGCTGTGGGCGCGCGCGGGTGCGCGTCTTTGGCGTGGTCCCCGTGCTCGGGCTCGGGCCGGTCGCCGCGCCTGCACCCGGCGCGACGGGCGCCTAGGAGCGAGCCAGCGTGCCCGACAAGTTCTACGACGTCGTGGTGCTCGGTCGCTCGCTCGGCGCCCTGACGGCGAGCGCCCTGCTCGCGCGCCGCGACTTCACGGTGCTGCACCTCGGCCAGGGCCAGCGCGCGCCGAGCTACCAGGTGGATCGCTTCGCGCTCCGGCGCAGCGCGCACCCGATGATCGCGGCGACCTCGCCCGCGTGGCTGCACGTGCTCGGCGAGCTCGCCCACAGCCAGTCGTGGCGGCGCCGCATCGTGCCGCTCGCGCCGATGCTGCAGGTGCTGATGCCGGGACGGCGCTTCGACCTCGCCGCCGACACCGACCTCTTCCGGCGCGAGGTCGAGCGCGAATTTCCGGAGGTGCGGCGGCTCATCCACGAGCTCGAGCACGAGCTCGCCCGGGTGACGGCCGCGGCCGACGAGGCGCTCGGGCGCGACGCCGTGTGGCCGCCCGGCACCTTCCTCGAGCGACGCGAGACCGGCCGGGCCGCCGCGAGCCTGCCGTACGCGCGCGGCGAGCCGCACGCCGATCTGCTCGCCGAGTTCCCGCGCGGGCACCCCTACCGCTACATCGTGCGCGAGAGCGTGCGCTTCGCGACCGACCTCGCGACGCCGCCGCCGGCCTTCGCCACGGCGCGCCTGCACGGGCTCGCCACGCGCACCCCCGTGCGGCTGCGCGGCGGCGAGCAGGAGCTCGAGCAGATCCTGTGCGAGCGCATCGAGCTCAATGGCGGGCGCGTGGAGCTCGGCGAGCGCGCGGCCGAGCTCGAGGTGGGGCGCGGCTCGGTCATCGGGGTCAAGCTCGACGGCGAGGTGCGCACGACCAGCGCCGGCTACGTCATCACCGACATGCCGGGCGAGGAGCTGGCGGCCCTCGCGGCCGGCGCCGGCATCTCGAAGCGCGCCCAGCGCGAGTGGCCGCGCGTGGTCGGTACGGCCGGGCGCTTCGTCGTGTCGGTCGTGGCGCGACGCGCCGGCGTGCCGGCGGCGCTCGGGCCCGAGAGCCTGCTCGTGTCGGGCGACGCCGAGCCCGCCATCCACCTCGTGCGGGCCGAGACCGAGCGCCCGGACGAGACCTTGCTCGTGGCCGAGATGCTGATCTCGGAGCGCGATCCGGTGCCGCTGCGCCGGGCCCGCGCGCGCACGCTCGAGCGGCTCGCGGGCGAGCTGCCGTTCCTCGAGCGGCACCTGTGCCTGGTCGACTCGGTGCACGACGGCCTGCCCGTGTGGCGCTTCGAGCCCGTGCCCGGGAGCGCGGCGGCCCGGCAGGAGCTCGCGCGCGGCGCGGTGCCCGGGCTCAGCGTCAAGCCCGAGCCGATGGAGAAGCTCTTCGACGTGGACCCCCCGGGCTACCTCGGGCTCGGCGGCGAGCCGGTGCGCGGCCCCATCGAGCGCACCCTGCTCGTGGGCCCGACGGTGCTGCCGGGGCTCGGGCAGGAGGGGCGCATCCTCGCCGGCGTGAGCGCCGCGCGCCTCGTGACCCAGCGCGACAAGCGCAAGGCCCGCATGCGGCGCGAGATGTGGACCAAGATCGAGGTGAGCTGAGCGCACGGAAACGCATCGCCCCGTCGGCGCTTCCCTGCTAAGGAGCACCCCCCTGCGGACGGGGCGGGGCAGGCCGAGACACCGTGTCCCTGCAAGAGCCGAATCATGAGCGCGCCCTCGAGGCGCTCGAGTGGGCCGCCAAGGAGGCCGAGGGCGGCTCTGCGGGCGCCCCGCCCACGATCGTGCTCGCCGACGACTACCGGCGCGCGGCGGAGCTCGTGCTGCCCGATCTGCGCGTGCGGCTCGACCGCGTGATGATGGCGACCGACGCCGAGCGCGGGCTCGACGCCCTGCTCACGTGCGGGGCCCTGTCGGCCCTCCTGCCGCCCGTCAAGGAGATGGTCGGCTTCAGCGACGGCGAGTGGCGCCACAAGGACGTCTGGAAGCACACGAAGCAGGTCGTGCGCCAGGCGACCGCGAAGCTCGAGGTGCGCTGGGCCGCGCTCCTGCACGACATCGGCAAGGTCAAGACGCGCTCCATCGCACCCGACGGCGAGGTGCACTTCTTCGGCCACGCGGAGGTGGGCGCGCGCATGTTCGACCGCATGGAGCGGCGCGTGTCCTTGTTCCGCGGCGAGCCCGCGCTGCGCGACGCCGTGCGCTTTCTCATCCTGCACCACCTGCGCGCCAGCCAGTACTCGGCCGACTGGACCGACAGCGCCGTGCGCCGCTTCGGCCGCGAGATGGGCGACCGGCTGCCGGACCTCTTGTGCCTGTCGCGCGCGGACATCACGACCAAGCGGCCCGAGCGGCGCCGCAAGGGCCT
This sequence comes from Myxococcales bacterium, assembly GCA_016212965.1. Classification (GTDB taxonomy): domain Bacteria; phylum Myxococcota_A; class Polyangia; order Polyangiales; family Polyangiaceae; genus JACRDA01. The sequence continues at coordinate 8,497 of JACRDA010000344.1, read as the reverse complement.
GCAGCAGATCGAGGATCTGGCGCTGCGCGTCGCCAGCATCGCCGAGCTCGACGCGCGCGAGCCCCCGCTGCCGAGCGGCATCGGCAACGAGATCATGCGCGTCTTCGGGCTGCCGCCGAGCAGGCGCATCGGCGAGCTCAAGAGCGCCCTCGAGCAGGCCGTGGCCGCGGGCGAGGTGCCGCCCCACGAGCCCTTCGAGACCTACCTCGCGTTCCTCGAGCAGAACCGGGCGCGCTTCGGCCTCGGCTGAGGCCTCGCGCTCTCAGGTCTTGAGGCTCGCGTCGCACACGACGCAGCGCTTGGGCACCGCGGCCTTGTGGTAGAGCGCGGCGCAGCGCGCGCACATGCGCACGTCCTTCTCGATGGTGAGCGGCCGCTCGCTCGCGCGACACAGCTCGTCGACGACCTGCGGCGGCTCGGCCTCGAGTAGCTCGCCGTCGTTCGCAGCGGGCCGCCCGATGCGGGCGCGCAGGGCGTCCGGCACCTTGAGGCAGTCGGGCACGCGCGCCGCGGCCTCGCTCACGAGCCGCGCCGCCGCCTTGCCGTGGCGCTCGAGCGACAGGGTGAAGCTCGTACGGGCACCGCGCACCTCGAGGCCGCGCCCCTTCGGCCCGATGGCGTCGAGCTCGCACCAGGCGAGCCGCTCGACCGTCTTGCCATCGCGCTCCACCCCCACGCCGAGCTCGCCGATGCGGAGCGGCAGGTCGAGATCCCGGCCGAAGAGGACATAGACCGCGAGCAGCGCCGCGCCGCCGACCATGAGGTAGGGCGAGCCCACCCACGCCCCCGCGCCGCGCAGCCACTGGCCGTAGACGCCCGCGCCGAGGGCGACGCCGCCGAGCGAGAGCGCGATGACGCCGACGACGGCGCGGAACGAGTCCCCCGGGGCGAAGCGGCGCTCGCCGAGCGACTCGTCGAGCCGGCGGAGCGGCCGGGCGGGCGTGGCGCGCGCGCTCTTCGAACGCGCGGCGCCGGTACGGGGGCGAGCTTCGGCGGGCATGGCGGCCGATATGGGACCTCCGCGCCGGCGAGGCAAGCCCGAACGGGCGCGCGCCGCGCGCTCGCCCGCGCACGGCCCGGCGCGGGCGTTCCCGCATCGGCGCCGGGCGACTCGCGCTACGCTCCGAGTCGGCGCGGGCGTGCGCCGCGCGGAGCCAGGCTTGGAGTCGTACGAGCGCATCGCCATCCACGGGCTGCCGATCGTGGCCGGCCTCGCCACGGCCCTGTCCATACTCGGTCCGGGCCGGGCTGCGCCCGTGTCCGCGGCGCGCGTGTACGGCCGGCTCGGCCCGGACGCGCCGGTGGCGGCCTTGCGCGTCGTGACCCTGCGCGACACCGGCGACGGCCTCGAGCCCGAGCCCTGCGCCGAGCTCGTGGTCGAGCTCCGCGCGGACGGCCGCCCCGTCGACACCTGGCGCGGCACGAGCGACGACGCGGGCGTGGCGGAGAGCCGCCTCGCGCGCCCCGCCGCGCCCGCCGACCCCGTCGTCCCCACGAGCCCCGCCGACGCGCCCCCCGCGACCGTGCGCGTCCGCTGCGGCGACGCGCAGCTCGCCGAGGGCCCGCTCGTCCCGCGCGCCCTCGTCTGGACGCCCGCCGCGGGCTGGCTCGACGGCGAGCGCGAAGGCCCGGTGCGCCTCGGCGTCCGCCTGCCGCGCGCCGTCCTGGCGCCGCCCTTCCCCGAGGAGCTCCTCGTCGTGGCGCTCTGCCCGGAGTGCGGCCCCGACCTCGCGCTCCGCGCGCTCGGCGAAGGCCTGTCGCTCGAGGACCCGCAGGCGACCGACCCCGCCAGCACGCGCGCCGCCGCGACCGCCGGTGCGACCCATGCCTGGCACCTGCGCGCCTCGGCGCTGGCGCCCGCGGTCGCGCTCGAGCTCGAGGCGCGCGACGCCGCCGGTCACGGCGGCAGCTGGCGCGGCGAGCTGCCGGTCACGAACGGCGCCATGTGGCTCGATCCCGACACGAGCGCCGGCCTCGTGGTGCGCGCCCCGGGCCCTCAGCGGCGCGTCTTCGTGTCCCTGCTCGGCCGGGACGGTCGCCTCGCCGGTCTCGCCCTGCCGCTCGCTCCGGACGCCACCCGCTTCGGCACCGCCCGCACCGCCCCGGACGCCCTCCCTGAGGGCGCGCTCCTCGCCGTCCTGGCGAGCGACCCGGCCGAGAGCGGCTCCGGCGCCGTCGCGTGGCCGCTCGGCCCGGCGACCCCCACCCTGACCGACCCGGGCCTCGACCTCGCCTGCGACGGCCTGCCCGAGGCCCAGGCCCACGAGGCCGCGCGACGCCGCGCCACGCGCCTGCCCTTCGTCGCCGTCATCCTCGCCGCCGGCCTCGCGGAGATGCTCCTCGCCGTGCGCTTCGCGCGGCGCCCACCCCGGACGCCCGCCGCCGAGGGCGAGGAGCTGCCGACGACCGGCTCCCGCGGCGCGGCGGTGCTCGCATTCGTGGGGCTGGCGGTGGCATTCGCCGCGCTCGCCGCCGTGGCCATGTGGGTCGCGTTCTGAGGTGCCGTGGTGCACACGGCCTCGACGTCGACGTCCGGCGAGCGCATCAGGGGCGCTTCGCCACTTCGTATCGCAATTCGGCGAAGCCAGGTCCAAACCGCTGGACCGACAGCAGGCGCAGCGGTGGGGAGGCGATCTGCCGTGGCAGAAGCGGCCTGCCCGAGCCGAGGGTGACCGAGCCCACCTGAACGATCAACTCGTCGAGCAGCCCTGCGTCGTAGAACTGACCGACCAGCTCTCCGCCACCCACGAGCCAGATGTTCTTGCCGCTCGCGGCGCTTCGCATTTGCTCATGGACCGGGCGAACGTCGCCCCTCACGAACCGAATGTCCGCGCCTTCGACCGGCGGCAGTACCCGGCTCGAGAACACCCAGGTGGGTTGAGCGTAGGGCCAGGGCGCGCCAGACTCGGCACCAGCCTTGACGATGTGGCGGAGCATCCATTCGTAGGTGGAGGAGCCCATCGCGAGAGCGCCCACGTCGCGGATGAACTGCGGGTAGCTGGTTTCGTTGATGTCGCCGAGCTGGAACAACCACTCGAGCGAGTGATCGACGGTGGCGATGAAGCCGTCGAGGCTGGACGCGGTGTAGTACTGGGTTCGCATGGTCGTCGAAGTGTGCACCGGTCGAGGTCATTGCGGCCCGACGTGGACCGAACGGTCGACCGGTCTCGTAGCACACCCCGTCGGCGTGGTCGTCGACGCCCGCGCCCGCCCCCGCTCCCGCTCCCGCACCCGCTCCCGCCCCCGCCCCCGCTCCCGCCCCCGCCCCCGCACCCGCTCCCGCGCCCGCTCCCGCCCCCGCTCCCGCACCCGGCGCGCGAGTGCGGGCCTAGGGTCAGCGCGGTCACCACGTGAAGAGGGCGATGATGCCCAGCAGCGAGTAGCTGAACGTGTTGGCCAGCACCGCACACGTTGCCGGGCGTGAGACCGGCCAGCGCTTCCGCACGAGTCTCACGACTGCGAGCTCGACGAGGATGCTCACGGCGTAGGCCACCGCGAAACTGGCGACGACGAGACGATGCCAGTCTCGTCCGACGCGAGGCTCTCCCGAGGACACGTCGAGCCCGGTGGGGAGAAGGCCCGACACCAGAAACCCGACGATGAAGGACGCCAGGTTCGCGACGAGAACCACGCGCAAGAGGTCGTCGAGGTTGCGCCTGCGGTTGAAGAACCACAGGGTCGTCCATTCGATGCACAGCGCCCCGAGCCAGGACAGCGGCGCGGCGCACATGGATGCATAGGGCGTGGCAAACGCGGGGAAGATGGCGTTTGCGAACAGGGCGCGGGGCATCGGTCGGCTCCGCCGTCGACAACACGTGGCCACGGCGCCGGATTCCCGACGCCTCTGCGCGACGCTGGCCCCACCGCGGACGCCCCCAAGACGCGCCGCGCCGCACGCGCCGCCGCAGACGACGCGCGGAGCGAGCCTCGTCGTGTGGGGGCGATCTTCACCCCGCTACTCGGCGCCGCCGGACCGAAGCGCGGGTGTATCCTGGAGGGAGAGAGAGGGGAGACGGCATGCGCTTCGAAACGCAGACACTCTGGGTCGCACTCATCGCGTGGGGATGCAGCGGCCCGCCGAGTTCGGGGAGCGACGGAGGCGCCGTGCCGTGCGGCAACGGCGTGACCGACGTAGGCGAGGCGTGCGACGGCGACTCGATCGCGTGCACCACGCTGGGCGGCAGCTGGAGCGCGGGGACGGCCGGGTGCAGAACGAACTGCGCCGGGTGGGACGTCTCGATGTGCACGCTCCAGGCTCCCGGGAACACCGAAGTGGTCAAGCCCGCGGAGCGCGACCCGACGCGCTGGGCACAGGCGCGATGCAACGACGGCACCCCCTTCGCGTTCCGGATCTCGCTGGCCCCGACGGCGAGCCCCGTCTGGGTGATCCAGCTCGAGGGCGGGGGGTACTGCGACGACGCCACGATGCCGTGCTCGGAGCGCGAGGCGAGGCTGACCACCACCTTGCCCTTGCCGGACCGCGGCACCGGGCCGCTGGCCACGTACGGGATCTTTTCGCGCGACGCCGCGAGCAACCCCACGTTCGCCGGCGCGAACCACGTCCTCGCGCACTATTGCTCCAGTGATTTCTGGCACGGCGCGACCACGGAGCTGCGGCCCTCGGCCGTCTCGCCCGGCGGCTGGTACTACTCCGGGCGGGCGAACGTGCGCGCCCTGTTCGAGGTGCTCGCGCAGCGCTACGGGCTCGACGACCAGGACCCCGCGCTGCACGTGCTTTTCGGTGGCAACTCCGCGGGGGCCTTCGGCGCGCAGTTCAACAGCGCGTTCGTCGCGCAGACGCTGCCGAACGCACGTGCCGGCGGGCGGCTCGAGCTCCTGCTCGACGCGCCGTGGTTCCTCGACTGGGACGACCCCGCGCACCGGATCGTGAACGCGACCGTGCGCGACCGGGAGGTCTGGCGGAGCGCGCAGGCGTACTGGGGCGCGACCGGTGACCCGGAGTGCGAGACGTCCGTGTCGGACCCGATCGACTGTTGGTTCGGCGCGACGTGGTACCCGATCGTCTCCGCGCGCCAGCCGACGTTCGTGCAGCAGTGCCAGTTGGATGACGTCATCGGGCTCGCTATCCACCCGACCCTCGGGGCGGACGCGGCGGCGATCGGCGCCTGGCGCGCGCAGCTGAGCGCCGCGACGGCGAGCGTCACGTGGTTCTTCTCGGGCGCGGGGCCCTGCCACGTGCTGACCATCAGCGACCAAGGCTGGGCGTCGGGGCCCCCGGGCTCGACGCTGCAGGAAATGGTCTCTCGGTTCTTCGACGACGGGCCACCCGAGCGGGTGACGTTCTGAACCTGGCCCGGACCACCTCGCCGACAGGCGCGGCCCCGCGACGGTCCGCTCGACCGCTGGGCACTCGGAGCCGGCCAGGAACTGGCGGCTCATGGGCCCGCGAGGTGACACGCGGTCCGTCTCCGCCGATGACCGTCAGCGCGATGCCGGCGTCGCGCATCGCGGGGCCGACCTTGGCGCGTGGCAAGCCGTAGTCGGACGTCACGGGCGACGACGGCGCGGGCACGAGCTCGGTGGGCAGGGCGATGGTCAGGGGTCCGCCGCTCGCGACCTCCACGCGGAGCTGCTCCCGGCGCTTGCCGTCCGCCCTCAGCGTCGCGGTATGCGAGCCGGGACTGACGGCCATCGGCTCGTCCCAGGCGGCGCGGCGGAGGGAGATCCCATCGAAGTAGATGACCAGACCGGGCACGGCGCGCAGGGCGTCCGGGAGCGCGAATCGCACCATCGTCGCGCTCGTCGGCCCCCTGGGAGGGATGTTGTTGGCCGTGCGGTTGGAGAGCCGCGGGGAGAGCGCTGTAGGCCGTGATATTATCGGAAGCATGTGCCGCGCGACAGCGCAACGTGGAGCCTCGCGGGCTCCGCCCAACAGGTGCGTGAGGTTCGTGTCGGCGCGCCGCACGCAGTCGCGCCCAGCCGCCACCTCGAGCGGTCCGCGCGTGGTCCGCGTGGTGAGCTTGGTTGCGTTCGAAGTCGGCGCTCTCCTGGCGAGTCCGACCTGCGGCGGCCGCTCCGAGCTGTACTGGCTCGAACGCGTCGCAGGCGGTAGCGGGGGCGCTAGTGGCCGGGGAGCCTCCCCACACGGAGGTGACGGAGGCCACGGGGGCAACATCGGCATAGGCGGGACCAGCACGGGTGGGAGCACCGCCATGGGCGGGGGCGGCAGCGGCGGTCAAGGTGCCGGAGGCGCAGTCACAACGCCACCAGGGCCCACAGCCGAGCTGGCGCCGAGTTGCGCGGTCCTTGTCGACGGGAGCCTCTGGTGCTGGGGGTCGAACAACGTGGGCCAACTCGGACTGGGATCGACCGACCTGAGTCCACATCCCGTGGCTCAGCGGGTTCCGGGGCTGGACGGAGTGGTGCACTGCGGAAACACCGACCATGTTTGCGCGGTGCTGCTCGATGGAACGGCGCGATGCTGGGGCGCGAACGGCTACGGCGCAATCGGTGACGGGACCACCGGAGCAGACCAGCCGACGCCCACGCCGGTTTCCGGCGCGAACGACGTCGTCGACATCGCTGCGGGCCACGCTTTCACGTGCGCTCGTCTCGGCGATGGCCGGGTCAGTTGTTGGGGAGCGAACACCGTTGGACAGCTCGGGAACGGCACGACCACGGACTCGGCGACGCCTGTGGCGGTTATGGCGATCGACGACGCGACGACGATTGAAGCCGGACCGCTCGAAGCGTGCGTCATCCGCGCGGACACCACTTTGTGGTGCTGGGGAGGATTCGCAAATAGTACCACGCCCGTGGAGATGCCCGCTCTCGCTGATGTCGTGCAGGTCGGGATAGGCCCGTTTCACATGTGTGTTGTGCGTGGAGACGGTACGCTGTGGTGCTGGGGCGACAACTGGGGAGGGCAACTCGGAGACGGAACCACCGTCGGATCCTCAACTCCCAAGCAGGTTCCGGCTCTCGGTCCCGTGACTATGGCGGCCGTGGGGGCCGCCCACACCTGTGCATTGCAGATAGACGGCACCGTCGCGTGTTGGGGGATGAACCACTATTGCCAACTCGGAATCGGCGTCTGTGACAGCGAGATACACACGTCGCCGCAGTCCGTATCGGCGCTACCCACCGGCGTGGTCGAGATTGCGACCGGCGGCAACCTCACCTGCGTGCGCACGGCTGAAGGCCCTATCTATTGCTGGGGATACAACGGACTCGGCGAGCTCGGGAATGGAAGCCTGGAAGATAGCCCAGTCCCGACGCCCGTGTTGTGGTGATTGGGAGTTCATGCGGGAATTCACCCGGCGCGGATGTTCGGTTGCGTAGCGGGAGCGCAATGGCCGGTTGAACGAAACGCTATCGCGTAGCCCGGAGCACTCGGCCACAGCGCCGCGCGGCCCTCGGATCCGATAGCGTCGTTGCCACGCCGTTCGCGGCCCGCGCCCGTGGCGCCGCTCCGTACTCTTCTCGAGAGCCCGGGGCAGCGCAGTGCTGGTCCTCTCACCGAGGAGCACACCATGCTGGACTGGCAGACTCGCCTCACGGCGGACATGACGCTGCGCGACTTTCGCCCGCGGACGGAGGGGACGCTCGGCCGCGACTGGGCGCTCTTCGACCTCCTGCGGGTCAGCAAGCCGCGCCGGCTCGACCGTGGCCATAAACTCGCTTGCTGCCTCGACAGTCGCATAGTCGTCGAACACGGTGGCCGGCCAGGCCGCGTATGGTCCGGTGAACACCCCAGGCGCTGCCGGACGCGCGAAGGGTCCGCGCGTCGAAGCGCGTCTCCTGGGGTCACTTTCGTGGGCGGGCAAGCCGGGTGCGGGCGCACCGAGGGCGGTGTCGAGCGGGCTGCGGGCGCGCGGCCGCCGCCACACCACGTGGCGGAGGGCGGCCGCGCCAGGCGCCCGCCAGGCGGCCGCCAGCTCCGGGGCGGGGCACCCATGGCTCCGGCTTGTCGTCCCGGAACCCGCCACGGTACCATGTCCACCCATGGCGACTGGACGTACGACAAGGACCGGGGCGTCGGCCACACGCGCGGCACGACCGACACCCGCGGGGAGGCCCAATGTGCGCGCGAAGGGCGTCGGCGGGCCCATCTTGGCGGCGCCGCGGCCGGTGCCGCCGCAGCCCGAGCCGCGGGTGTCCGACCCGCCCGTGGAGCCGGGGGCGCGGCCGTCACGCGCTGGTCCGGTGCGGCCTCCTCTGCCGCGGGGTCTGCCGCGTGCTCCTGTGCCGCGAGCTCCTGCGACACCGGTGTGGCCGGGCAACCCCAAACCGGTATCCCCGGCGCCGGTATCCCCGGCGCCGGTATCCCCGGCGCCGGTGCCCCCGCCGATCATGCCCCGGGCGCCCGTGGCCCCGCCGCCGGTGGTGGCTTGGCCGGTGCCGGCCGCGCCGCCCGAGGGTCCGGCGCCACCGCCCGGCTCGATGCCGGAGTGGTCGGCCGCGCAGATCCTCGAGCAGGTGAGGCCGCGCTTCGATGCCTTCACGAGCGCGGGCTACGGCCTCGGCGTCGCGTTTC